>NZ_JANYJC010000200.1 GCF_025361915.1 Chamaesiphon sp. GL140_3_metabinner_50 | reverse complement strand
CATCTTAGCCGAAGTCGCCATCGAGTCCGAATCCGCACCCGATTTTCTCACTAAAGCGGTGGAATTTGTCAACGAGAGCATCTGGGGGACGCTTTCTTGTACCGTGTTAATCGATCCTAAAACTCAGCAAAAATACCACTCAGAATTCGATACGGCGATCGCTAATCTTCAGTATGGTGCGATCGGGGTCAATATTTGGTCGGCAATGTTATTTTATTTCGGCTCGACGACTTGGGGTGCTTATCCAAAAAACACCCTCGCCGATATCGGTTCGGGGATTGGTTTCGTCCATAATAGTTATCTATTCGCTCGACCCCAAAAATCCGTCGTCTACGCACCATTTCGGATTTTTCCCACTCCCCCCTGGTTTGCCAATCACAAAAATCTGCTGGGGATGGCGCGGAAGTTACTCAAGTTTGAAGCTTATCCCACCTGGCAAAATCTCCCAGGGTTGGTAATGGCGGCTTTACGGGGTTAAGCATCCGATCCGATTTTGGTATACGATCTGTAAGAAACTGTATGCAAAAAAACACCAGCTTGACACTAGGGGAACATTTTGAAACCTTTATCGCCAGTCAAATCGATAAGGGGCGGTTTTCTTCAGCTAGTGAAGCCATTCGTGCGGGACTCCGGTTATTAGAAGAACGTGAAGTGAAATTGGCAGCTTTGCAAAAAGCATTGCAAGAGGGTAAAAATAGTGGACTGGCTGAGTACTCTCTCTCTGGTTTGCTGGAAGAATTAGATTGAGAGTATTATGTTTTATCGATCGCCTAGAAATGCTAAAATCGGCTGAATGATGCGCTCGTTCCAGGCAGTTTGAATTAAGTCAACAAATAAGCGATCGATGCCACCTACCTGCTGAATGTAGAGAGATAATACATCTACTTTATATCCCGAACCTTGTCCCCAGCGATCGATCGCTTGTTGCCAAAAGATCGATTCATCATAATCTCTCGGTGCTAGTACTCGATCGCTTAAAATAGTTTCGATTTCGACACCGAGATCGATCGATATAATCTGAATTACATTTGCAGGAGCAGATGGAAATCTTTCGGTGAATATACAAATCGATTCGTCGCTTTCTCGAATATATTCAGCTAAATCTCGGCGATCTTTGGTGGCGAGATCTAGTCCTCGCGTATCGATAATATTACCAATGCGCTGGCGATCGAAACCTAAAATGCGATCGGATAAGTTTAGATAGATGCGTTTGGGAATTGAAAAGTTAGCTAATTTAGCAACATTAAGCGATTGAAATATTTCACTCAGCCACGATTTCTCATCTAGCTCTGTCAATTGAGGCTGAATTTTAGTTTCGGTTCTGGTTGCTAATTTTCCGCGCTGGATTAATTCGTGTTTGAAATCATCATATCGATCGCTAGTAGAATACGATCCAAATCCTAAAGCACAATCTTGAATTCTGCCATTAACAATCAGCTCAGGTAATTCGACAATATTCCGAATCGCGCGGAGTATTTCGTCTGGTGGAATCTCTACCCGAATTTTTAAAATTTATCCCAGATATAGGTTAGAGCAAGTCGATCTTTTCTGGGGTCAATTCGGTAACATTATTAATAACGATCGTCGCACCAGCTCGGAGTAGGCTATCGCGGTAGTCATCAATTTGGGAGGCTTCAGAGAGGATGTGGGGTGGTAATACGCCCACGCCGATGAAGTGTCGATCGGGCTGTTTGCTGCTAGCATTAACGATCGTGTGCATATCGGCGACGGTATCGCCCACATAAACGATCGACCGATTTTCGGCAGGTTTCTGGCTGGCGGATAGCTGTGCTACTACCATGAATAGTCCGGTGGGATCTGGTTTGCCCGGTGCATCTTCCATTGCCACTAAAATGGGTGCATTTAAACCGAGTCGGCGGTGGAGGATATAACTAGCAGAACCTTGCGTCGCACCGCTAAAAAAGCCCCAGGGGATGCCTGCTGCGGTTAATGAGTTAAAGTATTCGCGGCTGGCTAAGAGCGGTTCGTCGCAGATATAGCCATTCCAATTAACTGGATCGGTACCGCGATATTTGGTCTGAAAATAAGCGACAATGCGTTCGTAATCTAGTTTCAACTCAGATCGCGGTTGTCCCTGACTTTCAAAATAGCGATAAATCAGCTCCTGCGATCCTTCCCAATCGTTATTCCAAATGCCTTCACCTTTGAGCTTATCGATGTCGATCGGACTTGGGCGAAAGGAGCCACTGGTAAATTCTGCCACGGTATCTGCCAAGGCACGACGATAGGAATTGCCTACGTCTCGAATTACTCCATCGATATCAAATACGACGATCGCGCTCATCTTTAAAACCTTGCCACTAACTTAATTCAAAATTTACCATATTCCAGCCCTGCTCGCGATCGAAATTGAGACCGGGACCGATCTGGTTTTTAAAAATAAAACTGCTGCAATCCGCATGATGTCGTCAAACTTATCGCCAAGATCGAAGCGATCGAATCGCGCGATCGTTTTAAACTGAGAATTACCGATCGTCTAAAATGTACCGATCTGAAATAGCAAACAGATGGTATAATTGTGGATTGTGTGCCAAAGTACTAAGCAAATATGACCGAAACCATTACCGAAACCTTACCAGTAAACGCATCCAAATTTATCTTAAAAGTTCTCTGGTTGGATGAGAACGTCGCATTAGCAGTAGACCAAGTAGTGGGTAAAGGGTTGAGTCCTCTGACTGCTTACTTTTTTTGGCCGCGCAATGATGCGTGGGAACAGCTCAAAGCCGAGTTAGAAGCCAAGCACTGGATTGCGGAAATCGATCGTGTGGGCATTCTCAATCAGGCTACTGAAGTAATTAACTATTGGCAAGAAGAAGGTAAAGGTCGTCCGTTACCTGAAGCTCAACTCAAGTTTCCTGAAGTTATTTTTACTGGCAGTAATTAGATTTGATGTTGGGGATTGGGGTAAACTCGATACCCCAATCCGCAGGCGCGCCCATCGGAATCGATCTCGATCGTCGAACTGGCAAATTAGTGGTTAATTTTTAAGTAAATATCGATCTGTCGTTCTAGATCTGCTATATTTGTGGAGTTATCTAGATTAACATCTGCTAGGGCCGCTTTATCGACTAGCGACATTTGACTATCGATGCGGATATTGGCGGCGGATGCATCAATACGATCGCGGGTCATAATTCGGTGTAGTTGAACGGAACGATCGCAACTAACTACCCAAATCTCAGTCACCAGATCGGTCATGTTTGCCTCAAATAGTAATGGAATCGCTAGAACGGCGGTAGCATCAGCCTCAAGGCGGCTAATTTCAATCTCGAAGCAGTTTCGCACGTAGGGATGAATTTGAGCTTCTAGCCACTGCCGCTCGTGGATATTCCCGAAGATGATTTCGCCCAACCGAGTGCGATCGAGTGCGCCATCAGATTGTAAGATAGCGATCCCATATCGTTGACCGATCGCTTGTAAAATTGGCGAACCGATAGCTACAGCCGATCGAGCATAAATATCCGCATCCCAAATTGGTAAGTTATAGCGCGATTGTAAGTAGTTGGTGACGGTACTTTTGCCCGTACCGATGCCGCCAGTAATTCCGATGAGACGCATAGATTAGTGGATAGCTTGCACTGTTGGCGTAGCCTCGCCCTGGGCGATACGACAGCCGTAGCGTAGCATCTGGAGCCAGGAGAAGTGTGGATAGTGGATAGTGGATAGTGGATAGCCACTTGTTACTGACTGGTTTTGAGAAAATCCGATCGATATCGATGGTCGTGGATGTAGAGATGGTTTTTAAAAGCTAACTTGGCGATAAGTTGTGGGGGTAATAGTTTGACAGATCGACAAAATCGAGATATCTGGGAATTGATTCAAGCATTCGATCGCGGTCGTCGTCCCGACCTTTTAGATCGAAAATATAGTAAGATGCGGAAAAATGCTTTGGCGTTTTTCAGAGGTAGTTGCCATCTATTCTATCGAGATTTGCCGAAAGAATCGAGTTTGAATTTAGCCCCACCCGTATGGATTTGTGGGGACTTACATTTAGAAAATTTTGGAGCTTATAAAGGCGAAGATCGCCAAATTTATTTTGGGATTAATGATTTTGATGAAAGTATCTTGGCTCCTTGTGCTTGGGATGTCGTTCGCTTAGTAACTAGTATCTTGTTGGCTGTCGATAAACTATCGACACGAGCTGATGGTGAAAAATTGTCACAAATATATCTTACCAGTTATACTAACACTTTGAGTGCTGGAAATATTAGCGCAATCGTCGAAGCGAATGCACGCGGTATAGTTGCCAATCTCTTAGCCGATGTACGTCGCCGCAAACGTAGCGATTTATTAGCCGAGCGGACTATCCTAAATAAGGCACGACGGCAATTAAAATTCGATAATGACAAGATTTTAGAAACGAGCTTAGATCGATTGAATCGAGTCAAAGCGGCAATCGAAAATTGGGCGCAAACGCAAGCAAAGCCAGAATTTTTCGAGGTATTAGATATCGGGTTTCGAGTTGCAGGTACTGGCAGTTTGGGACTCGATCGATACATTATTTTAGTAACAGGAAAAGGTTCGCCCGATAAGAATTATTTACTCGATTTCAAGCAACAGCCAAATTCCGCTTTGCAACCTTACGCTATTTGCCAACAACCTGAATGGGAAAATCCGGCAACGCGAGTAATGAGCGTTCAAAAATTAGTCCAATCATCACCACCCGCGTTACTCGCAGCAATCGAGGTTGAAGATTATAGTTATTTATTAAGAGAACTTCAGCCTACACAAGATAAAATCGAGATCGATCCAGATCGAATTAGTCTCGAACGATTTGAAAAACTCATCGATATGATGGCAGAAATTACTGCCTTTGCACATCTGCATGGTAGCGGTAAATTGGGTGCAGCATCGGCACAAGCTCTCATCGATTTTGGGCATAATTTAGATTGGCAACAGCAGGTACTAGACTATGCTGTTAATTATGCTCGGCAAGTAAGGTTAGATTTTGAATATTTTTGTCAGGCTAGTGTCGATCGATAACTAAAATTAAATCGAATGTCTGTAGATGGGTACAAGATGTGAGAATATCGATCGCAGCACCGCATCTTATTCTTAACCCCTAATTCGATCGTGAACTATTTTAGAAGATTGTTAATTGGGATTGGCACGATCTCGCTATCGGCTTGTACTACCACCATCCCGACATCATCGATACCTACAGTTTCACCTTCGCCCATTATCGCCCCTACACCTGCAATTTCCCCCGCACCGACTGTTACCCCTGCACCAGGTGGTTCGATCGCTCCAGGCGCAATTAGCCCCGCTCCAGCAACAAAATTGCCAACTGCGATTCCGAATGTCAGCCCCCTCCAAACTCCAGGAGTAGCACCACTTCCCGCACAGGTTGGCGATTATCAAGTAATCGACGAGTTAAAACAGCCGCAATTTATGGTGCAGAGTCGCGATATTTTAAAAACATCGAGTCTGCCAAATAGTCAGGTAAAATTTAATGCCGCAGATTTATTAGTCGTCTTAAAAAGTACGCGTAAATACTTTAAAAATCGCTTAGATAACGACCCAGATCTTCAGCGCGAGGGAATTTTAGGGACTCAGGGAGTAACAGTTCCAGATATTCTCAAGACACTAGATTTTATGGTGTTAACACTCCAGCAGGATATCAAGGCTAAGAAACCGATCCGGCTGCAAGATCCTAAGTTTTTAAATGCTAATTTTAGAGCGATTCAATGGACGGCTTTCGATCCGACAGCATTGGACAAGAAACGAGTAAGAATGACTAAATATGCTGTATTCACTCACCCCGGATCTCGCAAACCGACTAAAGAATTTACCGCCGGATTATACGCACTCAAACCAGGTGTCGATGCCGATGCACTTAGGGTCAAATATACCAAACAAGATGTTTTAAAAAATATCTACGAACCTGAAGGTCAAGAATTTGGTGCGGTAGAACCACTGGCTTATCTCGATCGCGAAGGTTTAGAATCGGCATTAATGGAAGGGACTGTTTTAATTAAATTTACAGATGGCAAGTCCGCATTTTTTAACGTCGATCGCAATAATAATATTCCCTATATTAAAGGTCTAGAACCGACAGAACAAAAGCGATACTGGTATTTTAAACCCGTGACTGCAATTAAAGGATACGGGCAAACGATCGAAACCAAAATATCGCTCAAACCGGGCGTAACTTTTGCAGGCGATGTCTTAAACATCGGCTTGGGTAGAATCGTAGTCACAGAGAATGCGATCGATGGTAAGCCGCAATTACGGATGGGAATTATCGCCGATACGGGTGGGGCATTTCTACCCAATTTGCATCAGTTAGATTTTTTGGCAGGAGTATTCGATACCAAGGCAGATTTCGCGGCATATACGAGCAAATTACCCGAATATACCAAAGCATATATTCTCGTCAAGCGATCGGCAAATACGACCAAAATCAGCAATCGTAATTCGGGGAATAGCAGCCAGAAGTTACAGTAAATAAAGGTCTTCGATCGCAATTACTAAAAATTGAGTAAAACCTAATAGTACCTGCTAGATTGAACCTTTATAATCGAAAGGTTCAATCTCAATCCAACAGCTAGAATCGAAAGCCAGCACCGACGGCGATACCAGTAGTTTGACCGCGATCGGTACTTAAAGGTACGATTAGTGATGCTTTCAATCGTAGACTATCGCTCAGATCTAGATCTGCGCCACCAACTAAACTAAAAGTAGTCACACTATTACTACCAGTATTAACATCTACAGAACCACCCACAAATGGGGTAATTCGTAGGGTGGAATCGGTGTTGGCTAGTGGTAGATCGTAGGTAAGGGCTGTACCAAAATCAGTTCCATTACTAGGAAAATAAACGAATGGACGTAGGGAGAGATTATCGCTAATCCCAAATTTAGAATCAATACCGATTGATGTTTGTCCGTTACCGAATAAAACCGATGGCCCAATGGAACTTTGCTGGCGGACTAATTGCGCGCTAGCTGGGGTACTCAGCCCCATTGCTGTCATGGAGGATAAAATAGTAGCTAATGCAATAATATATCTTTTCATCTGGAATTTTCCGGCTATAGATGGAGCAAGGGTGGTTAATTTCATGCGGAAGCAACTGCAACTTTTATTGTTGGAGTTGGATCGAATCTCTATACTGCTATTGTATCGAGCCAATTTGGAGCTGATATCCATCTATAGTTAGAGATCTTAATAGTTTGAAGTGTGACTAAAGTATCGAAGACGCTCTATAATAGCTGCTGGTAACTCAAAGTATTAAAACCGATCGAATAGCTCCAATATCCGATAATTTATTTAGCTAAAACAGCCGACTGGAAGGGAATCGATCGGTAAGTTTTTAGTTAATGTTAATCTGGTGACAATAAATATCTCGATCGAGCATCTGTCGATCGAAATAAATTGGCTTTCGACCTACTTCACAAGTCAGAGGAGGGGCAATTTATAAATTGTCCCTCCCCTAACTTTTACCTCTGTTGAGTACTAGATACCAACTGCGGTTATTTAAGCTGCTAGGTAGGGATAATCGGTATATCCTTCAGCCCCCGCAGAATAGAACTTAGAAGCATCTGGGGCATTAAGCTGGGCATTTTTAGCAAACCGGGTGGGGAGATCGGGATTGGCGAGGAAAGAGGTACCGAAAGCTACTGCATCGAGCTTACCACTGGAAATCGCTTCATCTGCTTCCTCGGCACCATAGCCCATATTGCCAATCATAACGCCCTGATAGATCGATCGGATCGCCGTCATGACATCACCCTGTTGTACTCCAAAGAAATCTGCGCGCATGACGTGGAGATAGGCAAGACGATCGTCGTTGAGCCGATTAGCCAACCAACTAAAAGTACCCACCGGATTGCTATCGACCATACTATTGAAGCTATTGAGCGGTGAAATTCTGACACCTACCCGATTGCTACCCCAAACAGAAATCGTGGCATCTAACACTTCTAACAGCAACCGGGCGCGATTTTCGACAGCACCACCATAGGCTCCACTCCGCTGGTTAGCACCATCCCGCAAAAATTCATCTAATAAATAACCATTCGCGGCATGGACTTCTACGCCATCGAATCCGGCTGCTTTAGCATTTACCGCTGCTGCTTTAAAACCAGCGATTATCGCGGGTATTTCTGCATCTGTAAGGGCGCGAGGAACGGCGTAGGGTACCTTACCATTGGGAGTATGGAATTCGTCGTTAGTAATTGCGATGGCACTAGGCGCGACGGGAACGGCACCACCATTGAGCAATGGATGGCAAGCTCTACCACCATGCCAAATCTGGAGCAAGATCTGACCGCCTTTGGCGTGAACTGCATCGGTGACTTGTTTCCAGCCAGCGACTTGAGCATCGTTATAAATTCCTGGTTCATCTCCAAAAGCAGAGCAACCAGCCATCGCCGCCGTCGCCTCGGCAATAATTAATCCCGCACTGGCTCGTTGGCTGTAATGCTCTGCCATTAGTGCTGTCGGTACGTGGTCTTTATCTGCCCGACAGCGAGTTAATGGTGCCATTAAAATCCGATTGGGGATAGTTAATGCCCCAACTTGTAGCGGTGTGAATAGATGGGTAAATGTCATAAGCTAACTAAGTGGTAATGAAGAGTGAGGTTAGTCTGCTGTAGCAATTTCGGTAGTTCGATTATCTCGAACTATTAAACTATATCAACTTACATGGCATAATGCAAGTAGCTCTTTAATTATTGTGGTAAGTTTAAGTCCCGGCGATCGTGGGAACTTAACTGTCAACCGATTTCTACATCATGCGTCCTTTCTATCATCCGCAAGCTGAAGATATTTCTCTAGTCGGCGTATTCTATGCACTGGGAGATCCCGTCAGGTTACAGATCGTCCGACAACTTGCAGCAACAGGGGAATTAACATGTTCTGATTTAGACTGTGCTGTTGCTAAATCTACCATGTCCCATCATTTCAAAATCTTGCGAGAATCGGGGCTAGTGTTCACGCGCAAGGAAGGTACTCAGCATATTAATATCCTCCGCGTGGAAGATCTCGACAGGTTATATCCAGGATTATTGGCGGTGGTGTTGCGCGATTCCCTTGTGGCTGCGACATAAAATTGAGAGTTACTACTCCCATACGGATACAGAGCGATCTTCTGCCGATCGAAGCTGTTGCTGGAGATCTTGCCAATTGACTGAGGTACTTAGTGTATCGAGTAATAATTTTCCATCTTGTAAATAGAGTAATCGATCGCTAAATTTGGCGGCTAGTTCTAATTGATGGTTGATGACGATCGTGCCGATTTGTTGCGATCGAGTAATCTCGTCGATTGTCTTTAATATTCGTTCGGCGGTGGTAAGATCTAAATTAGCGATCGGTTCGTCGAGTAGTAAAACTTGCGGTTGAGTAATCATGCCTCTAGCGATCGAGACAATTTGTTTTTGTCCGGTAGAAAGTTGTAATTCTGTCAGATCGAACCAATCGCTGGGAATCTCTAATCGATCGGTAATTGTCACGATCCGTTGTTTAATTTCTTCAGGATCTAACGATTGCAATTGTAAGGGATAAGCTAGCGCATCGCGGACTTTCATTCCCAATAGTTTTGGTTCCTGAGCGACTAGCATTACTCGCTGTCGTAAGGTCGTTGGCGGAATCGATCGATAGTTTTCACCATTTAGTAGTATCTGCCCATTTGTCGGTTCGCTGAGACGATTTATCAGCCGGAAGAGCGTACTTTTGCCCGCGCCTGTAATGCCTGTTAAGGTAATCGATTCCCCCGCAGCTAGGCTCAAGGAAATATCGGTCAGCAACGGACGGGTAAAATTGGGTGGTGTATAATCGATCGATTCGAGTTGGAGTAGCAAGCTAGTTGTTAGTAATTGGACTACCAAATTAGTCTATTATTATTGTGCTACCGATCCTGTAAATACTAACTCAGCAGGCCCAGTCATGTAAACGCGATTATCTTCGATCGACCATTCAATATACAGGCAGCCGCCGGGTAATTCTACCGTACAATTGCGATCGGATTTACCTGTCAAAACTCCTGCCACCACCGTCGCACAGGCACCCGTACCGCAGGCGAGAGTAATTCCCGCGCCGCGTTCCCAGACGCGCATTCTTAAATAATCGGGGCGGATAACTTGCACGAATTCGGTATTAGTTTTTTGGGTAAAAACGGGGTGACACTCAAATTTTGGCCCGATAGTTGCCAGCGGAATTGCATTAGCATCTTCCACAAAAGTCATACAGTGCGGGTTGCCCATACTCACACAAGTAACCGTCCAAGATTTGCCATCGACTTCGATCGATCGATCGACTACTTTATCTTTTGGCGTAGCTAAAGTAGTCGGAATTTCAGCCGCAAGCAAACGGGGTTCGCCCATATCTACCCGCACTTGCCCTTCTGGGAAAATTTCGGGGGTAATAATACCTGCTAGCGTGTGAATTTTATAAGTTACAGCTTCATCGATTTTGCCTTCTAATGCAGCGATAAATTTTGCCATACAGCGAATGCCATTGCCGCACATTTCTGGTTCGGAACCATCGGAATTAAAAATCCGCATGGTGTAGTCGGTATCTGCCGTGCCTGGGAGTACAAAAATCACCCCATCCCCACCGATGCCAAAATGTCGATCGCACCACATAATTGCCTCATCTGGCTCGATTGCTGGGGTATCGCTATGACGATTATCGATTAGGATGAAATCGTTGCCTAAGCCTTGATATTTGCTAAATGCGATTGACATAGGTTAAGAGGATGGGGGAAGGCTCAAGAATACTTAATTGTAACAGAAGATTTAAGGCGATCGAAACCGCCATCCAATACCCGCAAGGCACTTGCAGCACCAATGAGATCTTAGGATATTTTAGATTTTGGATTAATAATCACCCTCGTCCCCTCGTCCCCCCGTCCCCCGTCCCCCGTTACCCGTCTCCCATCTCCCTCCGCAGATGTTATAAAGTAAGTTAGGCAACCCCCAAAACAGTGACAACGGCTATTTAATCCGATCGACCAAATGCAATTTATTCTAGGGCTAATCTCCATCCTCATCGCTGAAGTGGTGCGCGACATATATCATATCGCCGGACATTACTGGCAACCAATTAAGCAGTTCCATCTGCTGCATCACAAAGCCTATCGGCGAGATTTTTCCATTGCTAATATGGAGATTTACCAAAAGTCGCAATTGTATAATGATGTCCCCGAAGCCCTGTGTATGGTAGGCTTGACAGCGGTAATGGCGGTAGTGACTCAGAATCCGGGAATGTGGATGGGTTGTATTTATTCTTGTGCATTTTTGATTCCCGCATTTTTACGATCGCAAGGGAAATTATTAGCAACAGATCTCAGTCATAAGCCTGGAGATTTAGAGGGGATTCCGGCGTTATGGCGCGTCAATCGCACTTATCATTGGCGACATCATTTTGATGAAACTAATGCTTATTATGCCGGACATTTTACATCTGTCGATCGGCTAATCGGTACCAGTTTAGCTTTAAAAGGAAAAGTAGTAGCAGTGACTGGGGCTTCGGGTGCTTTAGGGAGCGCGCTAATTACCGAATTAATTAAACAAGGTGCCAAAGTTACGGCAATTACTACTAATCCCGCCGCCGAATTTGCACCAGAGGTAACAGTATTAGGTTGGCAATTGGGATTGGAAGCAGAGTTATTAACTAGCCTGCGATCGGTAGATATTTTGGTTGTAAATCATGGTATTAATGTCTATGGCGATCGGTCTGTTGCAGCTACTTACGACTCATTTGAAGTCAATACATTTTCCGCACTCAGACTCGCCGAATTATTTCTGAGTACCGTTACTAAATCGAGCGATCGGGCAACCAAAGAACTTTGGGTTAATACGTCTGAAGCTGAAGTAAATCCGGCTTTTAGTCCCTTGTATGAATTGTCTAAACGCACGCTGGGCGACCTAGTAACGCTCCGAAGACTAGATGCACCCTGCATTATTCGGAAACTAGTTTTAGGCCCATTCAAGAGCCAGTTAAACCCCTCTGGTGTGATGTCTGCCGAATGGGTAGCTGGCGCGATTATCTTTTTAGCAAAACGAGATTTCAGGAATATTATTGTTACCATCAATCCACTTACCTATCTACTTTTTCCGATTAAAGAGTTTTTTCAATCTCTCTATTTTCGGCTTTTTACTAAAAATTAAGATCGATTCGTTTCGATGTTGGATATAAACAAGCTGGGTGGACAATTTCCACCCAGCTTTACGATTTAGAAGTATATCTATTACTACTAAGTTCTTTTGCCAAAGCCTTTACCAGCACTTACCTTACTGGTGGTCAAGCAATTTTCTAATTGTTTGAGAATCTTGTCACGATCGAGATCTTGTCCGATAATGACAAACTTAGTCTGAGGCTGACTTTTCCACTGGTCATCATCGATCGAGAACCGTTTGCCACAGAGGTGGAACACATGACACTTATCGCTTTCATCGAACCATAAAAATCCTTTAGCGCGGAAGATATTTACAGTCAATTGATTGTCTAAGAAATGCTGAAATTTGCGAAGCAAGAAAGGTCGATCGCTTACAAAAGATAATGAAGTAAAACCATCATTTTCTAAGTGGTGAGAATGGTCGTGATGGTCGTGTGAATGGTCGTGGTCGCACTTATTATGGTCGTGGTCGCAATTACTATGGTCTTCATGCTCTGCATGTGCATGGGCATGGTCGTGATGTTCGTGTTCATCGTGTTTAGCGGGAGCCTCTAGATATTTATCAGACTCAAATAAACCCACGCTAAGAATCATTGGTAACGACACTTGCGATTTTTTAGTCCGAATGATTCTCGCGCCTTCTTTCATATCGCGAATCCGAACTTCTAATAGATCTACATCGGCTTCATCGTAGATCGATCTTATTTAACAAAATAATATCGCCATAAGTAATCTGACTTTGAGCGGCTTCGCTATTAAATAAATCGAGACTAAAATTCTCGGCATCGACCAAAGTAATAATCGAATCTAGTCGAGTCACATCGCGCAACTCCGTACCTAAAAATGTGAGTGCGACGGGTAAAGGATCGGCTAAACCAGTAGTTTCGACAACTAAATAATCGATTTGTTCCGATCGAGCTAATACTTTATGTACCGCATTTACCAAATCTTCATTGATCGTACAGCAAATACAACCATTATTTAATTCCACCATATCCTCGCCCGTCGCGACAATCAGATCGTTATCGATGCCGATTTCGCCAAACTCATTCACCAGTACGGCAGTTTTAATCCCCTGCTGATTTTGCAGGATATGATTGAGGAGAGTAGTCTTCCCACTACCGAGAAAACCCGTAATAATCGTTACAGGTACTAATTTCTGGTCTACGTCGATGATTTCGAGAGTTGGGACGATCGTTGTTGATGTCATAAAAATATCGGGTAGGATAATAAATACTTTTAGTTGCTAGTTATTTATGACCGATGCGGTTACAAACCGCTGCTCGGAAAGACTAAATTAGCTCGTCTGTTTACATGGACTTTGTAAGTCTAGCGGTAATTTTAATCATTGGCACTCGATCGATGGCAAACTTAGAGTAGTTCGTTCCCGCGAGCCTCTTCGAGAACGAGAATCGCCAGCCATTGACTATTTTAACCTGTATTTGAAAGAGTCTAATTCCCTCCCTCCGAATAACTCCCATCTCCCATCTCCCATGAGCCTAACCATATACAACACCCTCACCAGAACCAAAGAGCCGTTCCAAACCTTAACACCCAACCGGGTGAAAATGTACTGCTGCGGGGTGACTGTATACGACTACTGCCATCTCGGTCACGCTCGATCGTATATTGTGTGGGATACCGTGCGCCGCTACTTGCAATGGCGCGGCTATGCAGTTGAATACGTCCAAAATTTTACCGATATCGACGACAAGATCCTCAAACGCGCCGATGTCGAACAGAGTTCGATGCAAGCAGTCGCTGAAAAGTACACCGCCGCCTATTTTGAAGATCTCCACCGTCTCAACGTCCGCGATGCCGATAGCTATCCTCTGGCTACCAAACACATCCAAGAAATTCAAGATCTAATCGCCGATCTCGAAACCAAAGGCTTCGCCTATGCAGTAGACGGCGATGTTTACTTCCGCGTGCGAAGATTTGACGAATACGGCAAACTCTCCAAGCGCAACCTCGAAGATCTCCGTGCGGGTGCTGGCGAACGCGTCGAAGCCGCAGATCCCGACCAAATCAAGAAAGAAGATCCCTTCGATTTTGCCCTCTGGAAGGCAGCAAAACCGGGCGAACCCTCCTGGGAGTCTCCGTGGGGAAATGGACGACCAGGCTGGCATATAGAATGCTCTGCGATGATCCAAAAGCAGTTAGGCGACACCATCGATATCCATTGCGGCGGCGGCGATTTAGTTTTCCCCCATCACGAGAATGAAATCGCACAATCTGAATGCGCTCACGATCGCAGGCCACTATCCACCTATTGGATGCACAATGGGATGGTCAAACTCAGCGGTGAAAAAATGTCCAAATCATTGGGCAACTTTATCACGATCCGCAAATTACTCGACGATTATCGCGATGGCAATCACCAACCCATCGATCCGATGACGGTGCGATTGTTCGTACTGACGGCTCAATATCGCAAACCGATGGATTTTAGCGATGCCTCGATTACCGCCGCTGGGCAAAGTTGGCAGACAATTAAGGATGGCATGTTATTCGGCTATGAATTTGGCGAAAAATTAGGCTGGGATAACCTCGATCCGATTCGTGCAGATACTCCAGCCACCATCGCAGAAGTAGACAGATTTCGCACCGCCGCAGACGACGATTTCAACTTTGCCGAAGGTTTAGTGGTAGTATTTGAACTCGCCAAAGAATTGCGAAAAGTGGGTAATATTATCACCCACGACAGCGAACAAACAGCAGATCCGATGCTGCTCAAAGACAAATGGCAAACATTAATAGAATTAGCAGGAGTGTTAGGTTTGGAAGTTAATCCCGATGAATTGAAAGTACAGGTAAGTGGTTTGAGCGACGCAGAAATTGAATCATTACTCACCGAACGTCAAATTGCCAGAGCAAATAAAGATTTTGCAACAAGCGATCGCATCCGCGCTCAATTAACCGAAGAAAAGATCGTAGTCATCGATAAAGCTGGCGTTCCTAGCACTTGGTATCGGGGGTAATCGATCGAAAGTAGTAAAATATGTCTTCAAATAACTTTGACTACGATAAAATGCTGCAATTCTCGATCGCCGCGATTCAAGAATTTGCTGCTAGCCATCAAGAAGAAGTATTTTATGGATTCTCTATTTATGATTCTCTGTTATGCTTGAATTCAGAGCAACAGTTTTCTAAGAGCCTAACCCGTTACTTGAGCTGGTATCCCTGGGAGTCTTCTGATAGTGAAGAAATCCAAGAATCAAGACTCGATCCTGGTGAGTGGGCGTATAAAGGGTTTGCTACTCTTAGAGATTCAGGCGGATTTGATGATAGAGCCTATAAAGAGTATTGTGAAGCTTCAGACGAAGAGCGTCAATCAACACCCTATGCACTGTCAATAGATAAACTTGTGCATGAGTTAATTTCAAAAGATGCTTTCTTAATTCTAAAAAGAACAAATAAGTTCTTGGCAAATAGAGATAAGGAGCGATTATAAAGAAAAGAAAGAAAAGTAGGGTGGGCACTGCCCACAACATAAGATTTTGATGAATTTTAAGGATGTTAAATAGAATATGTTTCAGGTTGAAAAACAAAAATGAACACTATAAATAGTTCACCGCTAGAGGATATAGATTTGTCGATCGAAACATCCGTAACAGAATTACAACGCCAGCTTAGTGAATCGCTCGATCGATTATCACCAGAACGATTGCATGTCCTGGCTGATTTTGCAGCTTATCTAGTAGATATAGAAAGCGAAGCTGCAACACAAGAACTCTTAGCAATTCCAGGATTGTTAGAACGAGTGAAGCAAAGTAAATCGATCCCTAAAGCTCATAGCAAAAACTGGAGAGAAATTCGCTCTGATGTATGAAGTTAATCTCCAGCCCGATGCTCAAGAGATTTACGCCAAAGCAGATAAAGCCCTGGCTGAAAAAATCATTCGATGTTTGGAACAACTTAGAGCAAACTCATTAATCGAGATCGATCTTCAAAGTAGATAGTAATAGAGATAAATACTTTATGACCTAGACAAACACTCAATATTATGGCTTACAATAACTTTTCTTTGCAAGATGTAATAGACCAATTTGAAATAAATTTACTTGAGTCAACTTTTTGTGATTCTCTGCCACCAGCAACCGCGCAGCCTGCATTTTTGACTATTTTTGAGCAATCTCTACCTTTAGCACAAAGAGCTAGATCTGAAAAAGCTAAGTCAGAATTATTAGTCAGTCCGATTTTAATTGAAGTGCAGCGACTGGTTGGCGATCGAATTCACTTATTTTCGGGAGAGGAATTCAATGTAGATAAAGATCGAGGTTTGAATGGTTTTTGTGATTTTCTATTTAGTAGATCGACAACCTCTTATATAATTCAAGCTCCCATTCTCATGTTAGTGGAAGCAAAAAAAGGGGAGTTAGATGTTGGCTTAGGGCAGTGTATCGCCGAAATGTTCGCCGCACAGATTTTTAATCAAACTAAAGATAAAGTGATTCCTGTTGTTTATGGCTGTGTGACTAGTGGTAAGTTATGGCAGTTCCTTAAACTAGAAGGCAAAGACGTAACTATCGATACTAATGAATATCAAGTTACTCCCGTCGAACGCATCCTCGGTATTATCTACTGGATGGTGAGTAATCGAAATAATAATTAATGTGCCAATTAAGCAAAGAAAAGTAGGGATGAATACTCTATGACATATACAACCGCTAAAGTTCTCACCTTTGACGAATTTATCGTCCAATATGGTGACAATCCTCGCTATGAGCTAATTGATGGAGAGTTACGCGATATGGAACCAACTGGCCCTCATGAAGCCGTAACCGGAAAGATAATCGGCTACATTTTTGTCGAAATTCTGCGTTCTCGCCGTAACTGGATCGTGCCTAAAAATTGTCTTATTAAACCACCAGCAATGGCGGCTACTGCGTTGCGCCCTGATGCGATCGTACTAGATGAAGCTAAACTTGCTAGAGAACCACTGTGGCGAAAAGAACCGATAATTTGCAATGGAAATACGATTCAACTAGTTGTTGAAGTTGTTAGCACTAATTGGCAAGATGACTATGCTCGGAAGATAGAAGAATACGCCCTATTGGGTATTCCAGAATATTGGATTGTAGACTACTTAGGAATCGGCGGTATTGCTTTTATCGGCAAACCAAAACAACCAACTTTCACAGTTTGTCAACTTGTGGGCGAGACATATAACCAACAACAATTTCGGTTGGGAGAATCGATCTTATCTCCTACCTTCCCCGAACTTCAGCTTCGGCTAGATGACATCCTCCCTCGTCAGTAGAGTTATCTATCTAGATAGCAGAATCAGTTCTCGATCTTACTACCCACATTCCGCACTTCGGAAAAGTAGCATGAAAAAAGCCTGATTTTACGTTGCTGCGATCGACGAGTTACGATCGGTAGTATCGCTAAACTGTCGAGTCTTCGTGACTAGGATGTGTCGTAAAAATTGAAGTGCGGAATGTGGGTTACTAAGCAGCCGATCGAACCTTGCCCACAGCGGATTCAATTTTTTGCTTCAATTCTGCGTCGATTTTAGGAATAATTGCGATCGCGCCCATATTTTCGATAACTTGCTCCTTAGAACTGGCTCCAGTAATGACCGTACTCACACGAGGATTGCTAGCACACCAGGCGATCGCCAATTGCGAGAGCGTACAGCCTAACTGCGCGCTAATCGGGCGGAGGCGTTCGGTAGCGGCAATCCAGTCGCTATTGGTAACTGTTTGTTGTAGCCACGAGTAGCCTGGTAAGGTCGATCGACTCCCTGCTGGCACACCATTGGCATATTTACCCGTGAGGACACCAGACGCAAGCGGACTCCAAGTAGTCAAACCCAATCCCTGCTCGTCGTAGAGACTGGCATATTCGGTTTCGACTCGATCGCGGTGAAATAGATTGTACTGGGGCTGCTCCATCACTGGCTTGTGCAGATGGTGTCGATCGGCAATTTGCCACGCGCTGCGGATCTCGGCTGCCGACCATTCTGAGGTGCCCCAGTAGAGTGCTTTGCCCTGTTGAATCATATCGTGCATCGCCCATACTGTCTCTTCGATCGGGGTATTGGGATCGGGACGGTGGCAGAATACTAAATCTACGTAGTCCAATTGTAAACGTTGGAGGGAAGCATCGATCGCGTGGTGGAGGTACTTCCGATTGAGTGTATTCTTGCGATTTGGCCCTTCGGCAATTCCCCAATAAAACTTAGTGGAGACAATGTAAGATTCGCGTTCCCAGCCTAAATGCTGGAGTGCATCGCCCATCAGGGTTTCAGATTTACCGCCAGCATAGACTTCAGCGTTATCAAAGAAGTTGACACCCGCATCTCTGGCAGCGGCAAGGGTGTCGATCGCCACATTCTTGTCTACCTGATTGCTGTAGGTAATCCAAGATCCCAGCGACAGTTCACTGATTTGTAAGCCAGAATGTCCCAAGCGGCGATATTTCATGCTCAATTCTCCTTAAAGGAACTCAAATTTGCAGGTAATTAAATTAGTTGTGCCCCAGTGACGATCGCTAGCTCTCAACCATTGGATTGTGGCGGACAATGGTTTGAGGCTAATCTGATGAGATTCACTAGCTCCCAAATTGCGATCGGGGCATATCTCTATCTTAATCATCTGGCTAGTGCTTGTCTTGGCAATTTACACTAAGAGCTTAGGTTATTTCCTGGATTTAATTAAGCGGTCTATTGTCTTGACTTTTGCACAACTGCCAACTATGGTTGGCTATAATACAAATCTAGGGAACGTTCGGACTTTGACGCGGATTGTAGAGCCTAAACAAGTCATTACCAATGCGAAAAATGAGAACCCTTGATGAAGTTACAGAAGCATATTTTCGCGCTCATCCTGAAGAAATCGACGATTATCTGACCGAAATTTTTCAAGATTTTGCCGAAGATAATGACACTGGAGTATTACTTGCATCATTGCGTGTCATTGCTCGTGTGCGTGGGGTTAGCGATATGGCAGCACAAATCGGGATGAGCAGACAGGGGATACAGAAAGCTTTATCTGATGATGGCAATCCACGTTTGGGTAATGTCACATCTATGATGAAGGCGATGGGCTATTGTTTGCTTCCGCAGAAACTTCCCGAACCTCAATCTGTCTCAATGTAAGCATCATCGGCGTTGTTGAATTGGGGTATGAAGCATAGATTGTGCCCTGCCCCCACGAGCTTGAGTTAGACTAATTTGATAAGTCTAGTCGGCTCCAGCTTGACAATGTTGAATTATGCATCTACCGATCTGTATCCACTCGATCCGATTTCCATCGATGGCTTGACTCGCTATATCGAACAAGCATTGCTATCGACTCCGCAATTGCGACAGGTATGGGTGAGTGGTGAAGTATCTAGTGCCACCCATCACCCTTCGGGCATCTACTTTACGCTCAAGGATAAAGTGGGTAAAGCAGCTCTACCAGCGGTGGTGTGGAAAAGTCAAATTCCCGAACTAGAGACAAAGCCGCAAGTGGGCACGGAAGTACTCGTATTTGGTAAGATTGCTGTCTACGCGCCGCATGGCAAATATCAGTTTCAGGCGCAGCAAGTTTTACCCTTGGGCGAGGGGTTACAGGCTTTGCGGTTGCAACGGCTCAAGCAACGACTCGCTGCTGAAGGTTTATTCGATCGAGAGCGCAAACGCGCCTTACCAGCTTATCCCCAGACGATCGCGGTAGTCACTTCGCCAACGGCGGCGGCATGGGGCGATATCGCCCGATCGCTACTCGCACGCGATCCGGGGGTCTTGGTATTATTTTCGCCAGCGACAGTGCAGGGGGAAAATGCGCCCAATTCGATCGAACGGGCAATCTCGCGGGTAGCGATCGACGGTCGGGCGGAGGTGGTTATTTTGGCTAGAGGTGGCGGTGCCAGCGAAGATTTGAGCTGTTTTAATAGTGAAATTGTCGTCCGTGCCATTGCCGAATGTCCGGTGCCAGTGGTGACGGGCATCGGACACGATCGCGATGAATCGTTGGCAGATTTGGTTGCTGATGCGAGTGCCACTACGCCGACAGCGGCGGCGATGCTGGTGGTGCCCGCACTCCAGGATCGCATCGACGCACATTTTACCAGGATCGATCGCTTGCAAGCGGCGATGCAGCGGGTCGCGATCGAGCGTCAGTCGCAATTAGATCGCTTGCGGCTGCGGTGCGAACGCATCAAGCCCGATCGCCAGTTAGCACTAGAGATAGATCGGCTCCACGGACTCCAGCAGCGTCTCCAGCGGGCGATCGCGGCAAAATTGCAAACTGTGTCCCAACAGCACTCACACCTGCGAGAGCGGTGCCAAACCCTCGATCCGCGATTGGTTTTGCAGCGCGGCTATGCCTTA
>NZ_JANYJC010000187.1 GCF_025361915.1 Chamaesiphon sp. GL140_3_metabinner_50 | reverse complement strand
ATTCTAAGATGGTTATTTGTTTGGCGATCGGATCGACGATCCAATATTCAGCAATGCCCCTAGCAGCGTATTCACTCCGCTTGTAACGATAATCTCGTTTCTCTTGGTTGGGGCTGACAACCTCCACTGCTAGTAATGGTGGCGGCATATCCATTAGTACGATCGATCGACTCGCTCCATCCATTTCCGTTGCTAATTCTTCAGACAATACCAATAAATCTGGTATTCGTACAGATACCCGCGCTCCACTAACAGCTACTTCGATTCCAATCCTAAGTCTATAGCTGGGAATACCCAAACCTAGCAAGAAAGCGAATAAAAAAGATGCAATTCTCTGATTTATATCGCTCTTCGCAGGCACAGAAATCAATTCTCCATTTTCCAATTCATATAAGTTATCCGTGCCATCATCGTAGGCAAGGAATTCTGCTAGGGTCATTTTCTGGAGCGCAACTGTCATCTCTATATCTCCTGCAAGAGTATATGCACTATTCTAACATTTCGATCGAACTCAGAATTGTTGTCTGAACTATGATTAGAATGATTAAATGATAAACTGTGATTATTTTCCGGTTGTAATCATAGTCTATCTGTCAATCACTTTAATCATAGTTCAGATGCTTCATATTTACATCCGTTCTAGTACCGGAATACCGAGTAAATTCAATCCTAATTTCAACGTTTTAGCAGTTAAATCACATAGTAATAAACGTGAAGTTTTAATCGGTTCTTCTACTTGTAAAACGGAATGTTTGTCATAAAATTGATTGAATTTTTGACTGAGTTCAAATAAGTATTGACACAACCGATTCGGCAACAAATCTCGTTCGACTTCAGTAATAATCGTTCCTAATTGTAAGAGGTGTTTAGCAAGAGTTAGTTCGGCTTCTTCTGCGAGAATAATTTGAGCATTATCGCCAAGCTGATTAAAGTCGATATCGCCTTTACGAGCGATGCTTTGTGGTCTGGCGTAGGCATACATCATATAAGGTGCTGTATTGCCTTTATCTAAAAGCATCTTATCGTAACTAAAGACATAATTGCTCGTTCTGTTTTGGCTCAAGTCAGCATATTTAACAGAACTCAGTCCGATAACTTCCGAACTATTGGCAATAAATTCTTCAGTTTCTTTGCGTTCTTCATCAATTAATCTGGTTTTGAGTAGGTTACTAAATCGTTCGATCGCTTCATCGAGCAGATCTTTTAATTTAATGGCTTTACCCGATCGAGTCTTAATTTTTTTACCACCTTCACCTAACACTAACCCAAAAGGAACGTGGGTAATTTCAATATGTTCGGGTATCCATTTGGCAAGTTTGGCAACTTGAAATACTTGGGCGAAATGATCCGCTTGCCCCGCATCGGTGATATAAATGATTCGATCGGCTTTATCGGTCTGAATCCGATATCTGACTGCGGCTAAATCGGTAGTGGCGTAGTTATAACCTCCATCGGTTTTTTGGACGATGAGGGGTAAAGGATCGCCTTCTCTGTTGGTAAATCCATCGAGAAAAACGCACTGTGCGCCGTCACTTTCGACTAGTAATCCTGTCGCGCGGAGATCTTCAACTACGGAGGATAAATAGGGGTTGTAGAAAGATTCGCCGCGTTCGGTAAGTTCGATCTTCAATCTATCGTAAATTACCTGAAATTCGCGCCGCGATTGGTCGCATAATAAATTCCAGGCTTTAATCGTATCGGGATCTTTGGCTTGTAATTTAACTACTTCCTGTCTGGCGGCTTCCTGAAACTGCGGATCTTCGTCGAAGCGTTGTTTGGCTCGTTTGTATAAGACTACCAAATCGCCTAAATCGAGCGCGTCAGCCGTCGTCAAGGCTTGAGGATAGGCTTCCCGGAGGTAAAGAATCAACATCCCAAATTGGGTACCCCAGTCGCCAACGTGATTGAGTCTGAGGACATCGTGACCGCGAAATTCTAATACCCGTGCGATACAATCTCCCAGAATAGTCGATCTCAGGTGCCCGACGTGCATTTCTTTAGCAATATTCGGACTCGAAAAATCTACGACAACGCGTTGTGGTTTTTCGGTGACGGCTACACCCAGGCGACTATCGAGCTGCATGGCTTGGAGTTGAGTGGCGAGATAGCTAGGTTTGACTGTGAAATTAATAAAGCCTGCGCCAGCAATTTGGGGTAATTCGCAGATTTCTGACACATCTAAATTATCGACGATCGATTGAGCGATCGCGCGTGGCTGTTGCCCTAATTTCTTGGCGAGTCCCATCGCCATATTCGCCTGATAGTCCCCAAATTTAGGATTGCTAGATAAGACTAATAGAGGATCGACACCAGCATAATCATCCCCCAATGCGGCTACGATCGCCCGATCGAGTTGAGTTGTC
>NZ_JANYJC010000183.1 GCF_025361915.1 Chamaesiphon sp. GL140_3_metabinner_50 | reverse complement strand
TGTCTGCTTTAAGCAACCCGCGATTGTAGTAAGCATTCGCACTTTGGGGATTATTTTTAATGGCACGATTATAATCGGCTAATGCGCCCTGAAAGTCGCCTTGTTGGTACTTCTGCATCGCCGAGCCAAAGTTATCGCCAGTACCGCGTCTTCCCCTGGCTATGGCGACCGTCGTATCGATCGATCTAGCTGAATTAGCAACCTCTACCGAATGAGCAGTGGCGATCGGTTGTAGGAGCATTACGATCGATCCTAGCCCGATCGTTCCTACCAATAATGATATTCGTGACATATAAAGTGTGTTTAGATTGTGATGGTACTCATCCTAATCGGGATTGTGACAAGATCCAACATAAATAGTAAATAAACTCCAACATGTGAGGATCGTCAAATATCCGCTCAGATCGATAGAGAACGTATTCGCGCAGAATGTGTTTTGGTA
The DNA here is from genome assembly GCF_025361915.1 of Chamaesiphon sp. GL140_3_metabinner_50. Lineage (GTDB taxonomy): Bacteria > Cyanobacteriota > Cyanobacteriia > Cyanobacteriales > Chamaesiphonaceae > Chamaesiphon. The sequence continues at coordinate 5,840 of NZ_JANYJC010000183.1, read as the reverse complement.
TAATGAGTGGATCCTCGAATGTTTTGGCATCCAAATTCAGCCCCAATCGTTCCATGACGGCGCGACATCGGCGATTGATTATCGCAGTAAAAGAGCCGATTTTACTTTACTTTTACCTCAATTATTCCCCGAAACATCCTCATCCCGCAAGTGAAAGTATATTCCCCTACTTTAGTGGGTGTGAATTCAACAGTTGTTGTTTGCCCGACGGGTAAACGGGTGCTAATCCCAAAGTCGGGAATTAATACTTCGTCCAGACAAGAATTACTATCGAGACGATGAAACGATAACCGCACAGGTTCACCGCTATTGACAATAACCCGATCTGGACGATAACCACCATCAACTGTTACTAATACCGATTGCACTCCATTACTTTGGATAGCTTGTTGTTTCTGTTGTTTGCGTCCCAAAAACCACCACAGTTCGGCACCAACTAACGTCAGTCCACCGAGAACTACACCTACTTTGATTGGCAAAGGCTGTTCTATGTCTTGAAAAGGTGCTCTACTTGGGGAGACAAGCGAGCTTTTGGGGGGAAGCTTCCCCCCAAAACGTCGCGCCCCAAGACCGCACTTTTCGCTTTGACGAAACGATTTATTTGGAGGCGAGTGTTGCATTTGAGATTCACCCACACCCATCGGAAAAATCGAAAGTATTGCTGTCCCGACTAAAATTGCTGCCAGTTTCATAATTTAAACCTCTTCAATCTCAAAGCATTGAGAACAACTGAAATCGAGCTAAACGCCATCGCCGCACCCGCGATCGCCGGATTGAGCAACCAGCCAGTAAATGGGAACAGAATTCCCGCTGCGATCGGGATGCCTAGCACGTTATAGCCTAGTGCCCAGAATAGATTCTGCTGAATATTTTGCATCGTGGCGCGACTGAGCCGAATTGCCGTCACAATCCCCTGTAAGTCCCCTGAAATCAGCGTGATATCACTTGCCGCGATCGCGACATCCGTACCCGTGCCGATCGCCATCCCGACATCAGCCTGAGCAAGTGCCGGAGCATCATTAATGCCGTCTCCCACCATTGCCACAACTTTCTGCTCATCAAGCTGCAAAGTCTGAATCGTCTGCGCTTTTTGGTCGGGGCGAACTTCGGCTAGGACGCGCTTAATCCCCACTCGATCGGCGATCGCTTTGGCGGTACGCTGGTTATCGCCAGTGAGCATTATCACTTCGATGCCCATTTTCTGTAATGTTTGAATCGCTTTAGCCGAGGTGGGTTTGACGGTATCAGCAACTGCGATCGCAGCTTGTAAATACCGATCGATCGCTACAAAAACTACCGTTTTTCCGGCATCCTCCCAGTCTTCTTTCTGGGCTTGGAATACGGCTGAATTGATGTTCATTTCATCAAACCAACGTTGAGTCCCGATCGACACCTGCTGCCCTGCAACAGTACCCTGGACACCACTTCCGGCGATCGCTTCAAAATGTTCGACAGTCGGTAATTGGGCATCTTTAATGCGATCGCGGGCAGATTGCAGCAAGGCTTCAGCTAGAGGATGTTCGGAGTTATTTTCTAAGGCACCGATCGATCGCCATAAAGTCAGTGGAGCTAGCACGGCAGGACTGGTAGGAATCAGATCTAGAATTGAGGTAGTATCGGTGACAACTGGCTTACCCTGAGTAATGGTACCTGTTTTATCCAGCACGATCGTCTGGATTTGACGGGCGAGTTCTAGACTTTCTGCTCCTTTAATCAAAATGCCATTTTCTGCCCCCTTGCCGATGCCGACAGTCACCGATGTGGGCGTTGCTAGACCCAAGGCGCAGGGACAGGCGATAATTAACACACCGACCATTGTGACGATCGATAAAGTGAAATTACCGATCGTTAGAAACCAGACTATAAAAGTGGTAATTGCGATCGCCAGAATTACCGGAACGAACCAGCCAGTGATATTATCGGCTAACTTCTGAATCGGTGCTTTAGAATTTTGAGCTTGTTGAACTAATTTGACGATCTGCGCCAGCGCGGTATCTTTACCGATTTTGGTCGCCCGAAACTGAAAGCTACCCATCTTATTGAGCGTTGCGCCGACAACTTCATCGCCGACTTGTTTAGTCACAGGAAAACTTTCACCCGTCAGCATCGATTCATCCACCGTGGAATATCCCGATACCACTTCACCATCGACAGGGATTTTTTCACCCGGACGTACTACGACTATATCTGCAAGGGCGACTTCCGCGATCGGGATGTCAAGTTCTTTACCCTCCCGCACCACCCGCGCCGTTTTTGCCTGTAATCCCATCAATGCCTGAATCGCTGACGATGTGGCTCCTTTGGCACGATTTTCTAACCATCTTCCCAACAGCGTTAAAGTGATAATCATCGCCGTCGCTTCGTAATAGACTTCTGCTGATAATCCTTGGGTTGTAAAGTAATTAGGGTTTAGAGTTACCCAGAGTGAATAGAAAAAAGCGATACTCGTACCGAGCGCAATTAGGGTATTCATATCAGCGGTACGGTGCCGAAATGCCTTCCACGCCGATATTTGAAATTCTCTACCCACCCAAAACTGTACGGGTAATGCCAGAACTAGCTGTACCCAAGGATTTTCGAGCCGAGCTAACCAGGACGGCAGGGTGAGATTGAAATGGCTCAAACTGCCGATGACGAGCAAGATACTGAGTATGGCACCGACTAAAACTCTGCTCTGAAGATTTCGCTCTGCTCGTTGTTGCTCCCTATTTCCGGTATCGTCTTCAATAGTGAGATCTGCTGGGATAATTTGTGCTTCATACCCAACATCAACAACGGCTTTGGTGATGATATTTATATTAGTCCGTTTGGGGTCGTATAGCACGGTTGCTCGATCGCTACTAAAATTGACATTACCTTCCACCACCCCTGGTACATTCCGAATTGCCCGCTCGATATTATTTGCACAAGAGGCGCAACTCATCCCTTTGAGCTTGAGATTTAGATCTTCCATATAGTTTTGAGGTGAGGGGATGTTGGTGAGTAGCTAAATCTCTCAGATCGAGCGGATCTTGCTACGCTACTTGGTAGCCAGCCGCTGTAATGGCACTTTCAATTTCTGCTTGAGTGGCTTGAGTCTCGATTTTGACTGTTTGGTTGTGGGATCGGCTTGCACGGTTGCCGTTGGATCGTTGGCGTAGCCTACCCTTAGGTAATCGCGATTACTGCCTTGGAGATCGTTTCACCACAGGCAGCACAAGCCATGTTAGGAATGTTTAGTTGGATATTCATTGTGCGTTGGCACTTCGATGAGTGCGTTCTAGATGTACTTATTCCTATTCTCAACCCTCTAGCGAACTAGAGAGTCAAGAGGATGAATAAACTTGAATTTGAAGTGTTATTTTACAGGTTAGATTTATACCAACTTTGATACCATTGTTGCATCTGACCGATCTCGGCGGTTTGAGTTTTAACAATGGACTGAGCTAATGTCTTAATTTCTGGCGATTTGGTCGTCTTTAACACCATTTGACTCATCTGGGTTGCCATCTGGTGATGGGCCGTCATCATCGTCAGAAAATCTCGATTCTCCGCAGGAGAGGCTACGCCAACGGACATAGTTTGACTAGATGAGTTGGGGGAACTTACGGCTGGAGTGGTCGTAGGTGTAGTCTCTATTGTTGACGGCGATGGCGATGAGTTGGGAGAACTTACTGCTGGACTGGTCGCGATCGTGGTCGTAGTTTCTGTTGTTGACGGCGATTGCGCTGTACGATTGGAACATGCCGCTAATCCGCCGCTCAAAAAGATGGCAGCGATCGCGAATCCCGTCCATATTTTAGGGGGGAATGTTGCTGGATTTGCCATTTTTCTGCGACTCTCCACGGGAGCGACTGAAGATTTAGCTTGGTTGTGATATTCAGTCATAATTTTTAGGTATTTTGTTAAGGCTCAACTCTCTAGTGAACTAGAGAGTTACGAGATTGAGTAGTCATAAATTTACTGCATCAAAACGTTTACATTTTTGATATTCGCTGTCCTAATTTTCACTGATAATCTGGAGTAAATAAATCAGTCTATCGGCATAGATTTATAAATTTATTAATTATGTTTGAGATGTTTAAAGCTTTAATTTATAATTAATATACGTAGATTAAATTAAGATAAAATTAAGCAATTAGCTTTAGAAACTTTAGCGAATGCACTGTTTTCTCGATCGGGTTATATTCGTGGTAAATAAGTAAATAAATTGAAACAAGTTGCTGATGTTCGGGCGGTGGCCATCAAAGATCCAAACGATCGCCGCAGCCACTCGAACACCAGAATCAGGTAAAATTATTCCAGTCGATCGAACCTGATGGAGCGTCCCAATGCAAAACGAGCTAGTCTCAAGCTAACAATTCGCGCTGTGTTGTTAAAGATCTAACACAATGAAAACGCACTTTATCCATATTTAAGTTTAAACCGGAGAATTACTAAATTCAGTACTAATGTAACTGCATTGGCGGCAATAATTGGCGAACTGTTGAGTAATAAGCCATAAATCAGCCACATTGAAACGCCAGCAATAAACGATAGTAAAGTTGGTAAAGATAGATCTTTGGTAGACTTAGATTTCCAAACCTGCACGACTTGAGGTAAAAATGCTGCTGTTGTCAGCGTCGCCGCCAGATATCCGATAAGTTCGATCGATGCCATTTTTAATTTGCTCCTTGTAATTCATCGATCCCTAACCAAAGATTGTAGATTAAATGGGGCTGGATATTCGATTCTCCTTTGGAGAGGCAAAGCAGGGAACGACTTAACTAGAGCGATTTCTAGTACATTGCTAGGACTTGTATAAATATCATCACATCAATGACGGCATTAAATTAGGCACAACAGTGTAGTTAGAGCGCGATCGGCTATAATCTTTGTGGTTAGTTGAACCTGTAGGTTAGCGGCTGCTCATCAAATCTTCCTAATGGCTTATCGATCGGTGTCTATCAAACAAGCTCCCATCCTCAAACATTGGTTTAAGACTGGCTCTGTCGCTTTTATCGCAAGCTGCGGTTGTACGTTGCCATTTACTCAAAATATCGGCAACTCTGCACTCGTTGGCTTGGCGACGCTCCCAGGTGTCGCTGTGAGTGCGATTGCCAGATCCCGCCAACGCAAGCAGCAGATCCATCGCCAACTAGAGCGGGGAAAAGTGCGGTTGAATGAGTTGCAGCAACGCAGCGCAATTTTAGATCGACAGTTGCAGCTTAGGGATAAAGATCTACAGGCGATCGAATTAAGGGTATCTCAATTACATAGTGTAGCAGCTAGTTTGTCCGATCGGATCGATCGCGATCGCGTTCGACAACAGCAACTAGAGCAACAATTATCATCTCTAACGGACTACTATGAAGAGCAGCAAGCTGTTGCAATTAAGTTAGATCGCAATATTCAGGAAAAACAAGCTTGTCTGCTAGAAGTAAATACCGATCTCCATAATTGTAAGTTGAAAATTTCTCAACTACAAGCAGAGCAAGTTAAAATCGAAAGCTCCAACGATTCCCTCGCTCAGAGGCTACACCAGCAAGCCAAAACCGAACTCAAACAGATTCAATCTGAAATTGAAGGACATTCACTAATTAAGCAAGAATTAGAACTAAATATTCAGCAGCTCCAGAGTCAAAAGAATACAGACGAAGCTGAATCTCCCGCCCAAAAACAGTTACTGTTACAACAACTAGATCTAGCGATTAGCAAACGATTAAAAGATCGACAAGATATTGAGACAGAAATAGAGCGATTGAATCGGGCGAAAGCAGACATACCGCCCGAACTAACCAGTCAAGAACAGCGATTAGTCGAGACTCGATCGCAATTGAACGATACCGAAATAGAATTGCAAGTAAAGATCTCGCAATTAG
>NZ_JANYJC010000158.1 GCF_025361915.1 Chamaesiphon sp. GL140_3_metabinner_50 | reverse complement strand
GTCGGTGCAAGTCAGAGAAAGCACTTTAGATGAAACTCCAGAAATGCAGGCAATAGATCTGGGTACACTCTTACAAGAATCGGGGTGCGATAAAATTTCGGTTCTCAAGATGGATATTGAAGGTGCTGAAGCTGTGGTCTTTTCAAAAAATTATGAATCATGGCTACCTTTTGTCGATAATATGGCGATCGAGCTACATGATGATTCTTGTTTTGGTCGAGCTTCAGATATTGTCTTAAACACAGTTAACGCTTGCAAACCATTTAGTATTTCTACTTATGGAGATTTAACTGTTTTCAAATCCTGTATTTAGGTATAAAGATCGGGGCAATTCATCAAGCGGCTCACTAAACCGTCGGGTTTTCCGACAGTTTAGCGAGACAAGACATTGCCCCTGCCCAATCTTTCAATAAATCGATCTTTTGCCTTTGTTATAGTTGCGGCGATCGGGTGTGCCAGGTGGTAGACTGCTCGTAAACGTGAGCGACTTGCAGCAAGAGATCTTCGCGTAAAACGTTACTGAGTAATTGAATCCCGATCGGCATTCCGTTATCGTCAAAGCCGCAGGGGATACTAATTCCGGGCAAGCCAGCGAGGTTGACGGGAATCGTCATTAAGTCGGAGAGATACATGCTCAACGGATCGGCAGTTTTTTCGCCAGCTTTAAAAGCCGTTGTGGGTGCGGTGGGGGTAATTAGAATATCGACTTGACTAAACGCAGTTTTAAAGTCTTGCTCGATGAGCGTGCGTACCTTTTGAGCTTTGAGATAATAAGCGTCGTAATATCCCGCCGAGAGCGCGTAGGTACCCAGCATAATCCGCCGTTGCACTTCGGCACCAAATCCAGCGGCTCTAGTCTGGGTGTACATGGACATTAGGTTATCAGCCTCGGCGCGGAAGCCATATTTAACACCATCGTAACGAGCTAAGTTTGCCGATGCTTCAGAAGGAGCGATTACATAATATGTAGGCAAACCGTAGCGGAAGCGCGGGCAAGAAATTTCTTGAATTTCGGCACCTAAAGAACGGAAATGCTCGATCGCTTGACGGACGGATTCGGCAACTTGCGGATCTAAACCTTCGCCAAATGTTTCGGTAATTACGCCGATTTTTAAGCCTTTGGGTAAATCGGGCGTGAGTAGTTGGGAATATTTGGGCGTTTTAATATTGAGGCTGGTAGAATCTTTAGGATCGTGACCGACGATCGCTTCGAGTAATATTGCCGCATCTTCGACAGTCCGCGCAAATGGCCCAATTTGATCGAGAGAAGAGGCATAAGCTACTAGTCCGAATCTAGATACTAATCCATAGGTCGGTTTTAGCCCCACCACGCCACAAAAAGACGCAGGTTGACGGATTGAGCCACCAGTATCGGAGCCAAGCGATACAACGCATTCTGAGCCAGCGACAGCCGCAGCCGAACCACCTGAAGATCCGCCGGGAACGCGCTCTAGATCCCAAGGGTTGGCGGTGACTTGATAGGCAGAATTTTCGGTGGAACTCCCCATCGCAAATTCATCGAGGTTGGTTTTACCCAGGGATACCGCGCCTAAATCTTTGAGTTTTTGGGTGACGGTAGATTCATAAGGGGGAATAAAGCCAGCCAGAATTTTAGAACCGCAGGTGGTGGCGATTCCTTGGGTACACATGTTATCTTTGAGCGCGATCGGGATGCCTGCTAACAGGGGGATATCTTCACCTGCGGCAATTTTGGCATCTACTAATCTTGCCTGCTCCAGAGCTTGTGTGGGTGTGGTACATAAGAAACTCCGCAGTTTGGGTTCGAGCTGTTCGACTCGTGCGATCGCTTCTGTGGCGATTTCTACTGCCGATCGTTCTTTTGTGACAAGCTGTTGGTGCAATTCGCGAATAGATACCATAATTTAGGTGTTAGGTTTTAGGTATTAGGCTTTAGGGATTAGGTATTCGGCTTTAGAATTTAAAGCTAAAGCTTTAAACTTCTAGAATTAGAGAATGCAAGCGAGATCGAGCCTGACATCTAAAAGCCTAACATCTAAAGCCTACAGCCTAAAGCCTAGCTCCTAGAGACAAGATTAAATACGGAAATTTCGGGACGACAGTTAAAACGGGCGTAGATTTTAATCATCCCGATGCCGCGACTGGTATATTGAACCATCTCCTTAACTTGATAACGCCCTAGGGGATAGTTCTGAGCTAATTCGGGGAGATAGCCTTTGCGAAAGGGGATGCGGATTTGCCCACCGTGGGAGTGCCCGGATAATTGTAGCCCAAATCTGCCAGTAGCGGCAGTTTCATCGGCAAAATCTGGCTCGTGGGCGAGCATGATGGCTGCGCCAGTCGGGGGTAATTGCTCTAGTACTAGATCGAGTTTATCGTCTTTGGCAAAGACATCGCCAACCCCGGCAATATGTAATGTGGCTCGATCGCGTTTGATGGTATAGATGCTATTTTCTAATAAGGTAATTCCGACTCGATCGAGGGCTGCCCGAATTGGAGCAGGATCGTTGAAAACATCGTGATTGCCTAAGACAGAAATAGTCCGATCGCGAGGATGTAGTTTGGCAAGGGTGTCTAATAACTCGATATGTTGCCGGGGTTTTCGACTGACATGATCGCCTGTAATTACTACTAAATCTGGATTTTGGGCGTTGACAGTTTCGATAACACGTTCGAGTTGAGCGCGATCGATCCCATCGCCAGCATGGAGATCGGTAATCTGAACGATTTTATAGCCATTAAATACCGAATCTAATTTTGGTAACTGGATCTCATTTTGAGTGACTTCTACCCAATTTGGTTCGATTTTGTGAGCGTAAACACTGGTGCTAAATACTAGCAAGAAACCGATTAATACAATCTGAATCGCTCTGATTAAAACTAACTTAATAAGTTTGGATATCCGCACGAGTAATTTAGGGTTGAGATTTGGGGGTTAGGGTTTATTTTTAGGTTTGAGGCTAATCTAAACTTCGCCCTTTAACTCTTTGTTGGTAATAATACCCGAAACTTCGAGCCGACACCGACTTGACTGACAACTGAAATCGAGCCGCCACACCGGAGCAGAATATTCTGGACGATCGTTAGTCCCAACCCCGCACCATTACTGTATTCGTTTGGTAAAGTGCGAACGCGGTAAAACCGATCGAAGATTTTGGGAATTTCTGTCGGCGCAATCCCAATCCCAGTATCGCGAAATTCTAATTGAACGTAGTCGCCTTGTACGGAAGCTTGGACGAACACTTGTCCGCCGTCGGATGTGTACTTAATACCATTGTGCAATAGATCGATCGCAATTTGCCGCACCCAGGTTTCGACACAAATTGCTGGCGGTAAGTTATCAGGTACAGTATAACCCAGCCCAACCCCTTTTTCGGCAGCTAATGGTTGGTAAGTACTCACGATTCCTGGAATAATTTGGGATAGTTGAATGGGTTTGACTCCCGCGCGATCTGGGCTACGATCGAGTGCCAAGAGCCTCGTCGCACCACTAATTAGCGATGTTTGCCGATCGCATTCGTTCCGAATCATCTTTAGATATCGTTGCCGTTGCGGTTGTTTGACAACTGGCGATTCGAGTAACTTCAGAGCTGTTTTAATCGTAGTTAATGGCGTACACAGCTCTTGCATCAGATGGGCGATTAGCTCATCTTTTAAGTCACCTAAACTGAGTTCTGGCGGCGTGGGTTTTTCCATTAACAGAGGGGAGATGGGAGATGGGAGATGGGAGTGTGGGAGGTGTGGGGGGTGTGGGAAGTGTGGGAGGTGTGGGGAGTGTGGGAG
>NZ_JANYJC010000156.1 GCF_025361915.1 Chamaesiphon sp. GL140_3_metabinner_50 | reverse complement strand
CTAATTTATCAGCAATTCGGACTGATGCATAAGCCGCACTCACCGTGATTGCGCGGCGCAAAATCGAACTCGAAACTGACAGTCAGTATCTAGATTTGAGTAATACAAACCTCAGTGCAGCCAACTTAGATCGAGCTAATTTAAATAAAGCCGATCTCAGCGATGCGATACTCGATGGCTCGATTTTAACTAATCCTAGCTTGGGTAATACCAATCTTAGCGGTGCGGTTTTAATCGGTGCCAATCTCCGAGGTGCTACGCTTAGTAAAGCCAATCTCACTAAAGCCGATCTTAGTGGTGCAGATTTAGCGGGCATAAATCTCGAAGGTGCCAATCTCAATAAAACCGATTTACGCAAGACTAAAAATTTAGATATTACCCAGATCGATCGAGCGCAAAATTGGACGTTAGCAATTTACGATCCAGAAATAGAGAAACTCCTAAAAGCACCACCAACATCGCCAGATAACACCCTAATTACACCAAAAACATCACCACTAAATACCTAATATGTCCAACCAATCGATTGGTTTAAGCGACAAGCTTTATAATTATCTACTTACCAATTCCGTCCGCGAACCAGAAATATTAACTCAACTGCGATCGGCAACCGCAAAACATCCCCTGGCAAACATGCAAATATCGCCAGAGCAAGGGCAATTGATGGGATTATTAGTCCAATTAATCGGCGCGAAAAAGTGCCTAGAAATTGGTGTGTTTACAGGTTATTCTACTTTAGTAGTAGCATTAAATTTACCAGCAGACGGTCGGATAATTGCCTGCGATGTTAGCGATGAATTCACGGCGATCGGCATTAAATATTGGCAGCAAGCCGGGGTAAACGACAAAATCGATCTCCACATCGCTCCAGCATTAGAAACCCTCGATCGACTCCTAGCAAATGGCGAAGCTGGTACCGTTGACTTTGCCTTTATCGATGCCGATAAAAATAATTATGCCGCTTATTACGATCGATGTCTTCAGTTAGTCCGTCAGGGTGGATTAATTTTAGTCGATAATGTGCTGTGGTACGGTCGAGTTGCCGATCCAGCAATGAACGAAGACAAGCGCACGCAGGCAATCAAACAGCTCAATCAGCAAATCTATCACGACGATCGCGTTCAGATAAGTTTAATTCCCATCGGCGACGGACTGACGATCGCCAGAAAGAAATAAAGCATTAATATTGGCTAGATTTTGCACTTAAAAAGATGCTAAAGCAAGGGAATTGTAAAATAGAAAGTAGTGCCTTGTCCGATCTCGCTCTCCACCCAAATTCTGCCACCATGTGCGGAAATCGCCATTTGGGAAAAGGGTAAACCCAATCCGGTCGATGTAGCTTTAGGCAAATTAGTCTTGACTCGATTCTCCAGTGGAGACGCTCCGCGAACGAATATTTGGCAGAAAGCTGCCTTGGGAATGCCATCTCCGGTATCTGATACTGAAAATAGTAAAGTATCACCCAGATCGGGGTGTGCGAAGACCGAGACTTCCCCCCCGCGCGGGGTATGTTGAATCGCGTTGCCGACTAAATTGACGATGACTCGCCGCAACTTGTCAGCATCAGCCATACAAGATAACTCGCCCTGTGTATACCACTTCAGCGACACTTCAGCTTTTTTCGCCAGCGGTAACATCTGCTTGCAAGCATCCGCTATAATTCGCTCTGGATCGACCTCGATTTTAGTTAACTCCATGAGCTGACTTTGGTCGGTGCGAGTATCGAGAATGCCATTAATCATCTGGAGCAGCACTTTACCGCCATTTTTTGCCAGATCGACGTAATGATTTTGCGTCTCGCTGAGTCCGCCATATTTTTGGGTGAGATCTAGTCCACCCAGCAATGAATCTAGCGGATCGCGCAGATCGTGGACGAGCATTTCTACCGTCTCAGTGCGAAAGAGTTCGAGGTTTCGCAATTCTAGATACTCTGCGTGCAACTGCTGTGCCAACAGCCGAAATTCAACCTGACCGATTAGTAATGCAGTCAGATCCGAGAGGGTTGCCAGCTCTTCGGGAGTCCATTCACGCGGTTTGGTATCGATCGCACAAAAAGATCCCAATGTATGCCCCTTGGCGGTGGTGATGGGCACCCCTAGATAGGCAACTATACCGAGTTCGAGCGTCGCGAGATGCTCTTTAAATAGTGGGTCGATACGCGCATCGACAATACACAATGGCTGCGAGGTCTCGACCACCTGCTGACAAAAGGAGTGAGACAGAGGTGTCTCTCGAATACTCGCCCACGGTTCCTGAAGTCCGATACTACTTTTGAAAAATTGCCGCTCTCGATCGACCAATGATACCAGCGATACTGGGGTCTTGAGGATAGTGCTGGCAAGTCGCGTAAATCGATCGAATGTCTCTTCCACAGAGCTATCTAACAGCCCTGTCGCCTCTAATTCTGCCAATCGATCGGACTGAAGTACCTTGGCTAGTGTCTTGTGATTGTCATTGTCCATCGCCGCTATTTCCTATTGTTTATATGTATTTTTAAGTAACACATAAAAATCGTTCCCGAACAATGACGAAACTATTAAATAGTAACTTATACAAGTATAAATTATACAATGTTTTCTAGCGATCGAGTCCCCCAAATTCACAAACTTACTCAAAACAAAAGACACCACACGATCGAATACGCCACTACTTACTTCTATCTACCAACTCCTTAATAATGCGTTCTTGTTCTTCCACAGGTGTATCTGCTGATACAATTACTGCATTAGGACGAAGACGAGTTGCAAACTCATCCCATGCTTCTTTATCACCGTAGGGGCAGGTTTATGAGATCGATCCAAGCCTGCAATTAACCTAATTCAAACCTGCCCAACCCCACCAACAACCTAAATATATCTTGACTAACGCAATGATAAATCCGATCTGGATGTTAATTGTGGGTGAGGGCGGGTTTGCATCAAGGTTATCGTTACAACAGAGATTAACAGCATAAACCCGCCCCTACATATCTTTCATTTTACAAATACATAATTAAGTTGCTGACAACTGTGGCTGAAGGGAACCACCAATCTCCGATATTCGCTTTTGAGAATCGAACATTATTTTAATTGTATCATTGTTATGGATAGCGTTAATTTTCTCTTCTGATAATTCGATGGTAAACCCTTGTGAATTGAGAAAAGACTCACACATAATCCAATGATCTACATCTATGTTGGAAATAACGTCAGTAATTACCTCGATTGCTTGAGCAGCATCAACATAGGGGAAAACTTCATTTGGGACGTTTAAAACCAGAAAAAACAAGGCACCACCAGAATAAGGAGCGCGATAATAACAACAGTTATCATTTAAACCTGATGCTGCAAGGGCTATTGAATGTCCATCAGCGACATCAAGTGAAAAACTTCGATTTGTAAACTCTTCGATATTATGTCGATCGCCAAAGTTACGTAAAGCAACGCAAGATTGTAATATATTAACTGAAAAATTGCTGCCCTCATTAGCCCAAGCCCATAGCCATGAATTATCTTCCTCCGCTTCTGTCCCTAGCAATTGAATCGGATACTGAAGATCTCCGCCAAATGTTACTACTCCTTGCTTGATATTGACGTTAAAATTTCTATCTCCAATGAATTGACCAAATTGAAGTTGTCTGGCAAATGCTGTCCCAACGTGCTGTGAAAGAAGCTTAGTAAAGGCATTCATAATCGATGATGTAAGTTGTACTATAGTTGAGTGTTCCCGAATAGCTACTCGATGCTTTCACAAACCCACAAACCGATTCAACCCAAGAGACGCTACATGTTAGGGATTCTCTGCTAAGATAAACTCTTGGGAAAATGCGGACTCGTGCCGCCAAGGGATGCAGCTAGAATTTATGGTACACATCAAACAGGTAGAACTGTCCCATTTCAAATCCTTCGGTGGTACTACCAAAGTCCCGATTTTACCAGGGTTCACCGTGGTATCGGGGCCGAATGGTTCCGGTAAATCGAATATTCTCGACGCGCTGTTATTTTGTCTCGGATTGGCTAGTTCCAAGGGGATGCGGGCGGAACGGTTGCCGGATTTGGTCAATCACGATCGCAATACTAAGGGCGCGTCTGAGGC
>NZ_JANYJC010000103.1 GCF_025361915.1 Chamaesiphon sp. GL140_3_metabinner_50 | reverse complement strand
TAATACAGCTTATTAGCAAGCGATCGCGGCGAGTGCCTATCGAATTTACTCCGTCACCACCGCCCAGCGACCTAAGGTAGTCGGGCAATATGTTTCCCCCACCCTCCAACCGTTTAATAGCCTCACTCCTGGCGAAATTAGCGAGCAACTGAGCAAGATTTGTCATACGCTCAAAGTGGACGAAAAAATCGTTCAAACTAGTGCCACGATGATTACCCGCGAAATCGAAACCTGGTTTGTGAGTACTAATGGTTCCGATGTCTATCAGAAATTTTTGCTGATGACGACAGATTATGCAGCTACCGCACAGGATGGAGCTATTATCCAACATCGGAGCGATCGCGGGGGATTGGCGCGGTGCTATCAGGGGGGAATGGAATATTTTCTCACTCCAGACTTATGGGCGCGGGTGCGACAGGTGGGCGAACAGGCGGTAGAATTGCTCACAGCGATGGAATGCCCAACAGAAACTACCAATCTCGTTCTCGCACCAGATCAACTGCTCTTACAAATCCATGAAAGTGTCGGACATCCGCTCGAATTAGACCGAATTTTGGGCGACGAGCGCAATTATGCGGGGGGAAGTTTCGTTAAACCAGCAGATTTTGGCAACCTCGTCTATGGTTCGCCGCTGATGAATATTACCTTCGATCCTACCGTTGCGGGGGAATTTGCCAGCTATAGTTTTGATGATATTGGAGCTACCGCCACACGAGAATATATCATCCGCGATGGCATTTTAGAACGCGGCTTAGGCAGCTTAGAAAGTCAGGCGCGATTAGATTTACCAGGAGTCGCTTGCAGCCGCGCTTGTAGCTGGAATCGTCCGCCGATCGATCGAATGGCAAATATCAACCTCGAACCAGGGGATAAAAGCTTCGACGATATTATCGGTGGCATCGAGCGGGGGATCTATATGGAATCCAATCGTTCTTGGTCGATCGACGATCGCCGTCATAAATTCCAGTTTAGCTGTGAATACGCCCAGCTCATCGAAAAGGGCAAATTGACTCAAACAGTCCGCAACCCCAATTATCGCGGCATCACGCCTCAATTTTGGGGCAATCTCGCCCAAATCGGTAATGCCAATACCTGGGAAATGTACGGTTCTCCGTTCTGCGGTAAAGGCGAACCCAATCAAATCGTCTGGGTAGGGCATGGCGCGCCCGTCGCCGCATTTAGTAACATCGAAGTCTTTGGTGGGGATTAACACCCTGGAATCTGAGGTGGGCAACCTCTAAAATAAGAACAGGAATATTCAAGGGAAGTTATGACCGATCGACTGATTCGCGCAACAGCAGCAGGTGGGGGAATTCGAGCAGTAGGGGCAATTACCACCAGCCTCACCGAAACAGCCAGAGTCCGACATCGACTCTCCGCAGTAGCCACAGACGCGCTCGGACGCGCGATGACGGCAGGATTGTTGCTAACATCGGGGATGAAAACCAAATTTGCCCGTGTCAATCTCCGGCTTAAAGGAAATGGCCCCTTGGGTGGTTTGATGGTAGATGCTGGGGTAGATGGCACCGTCAGAGGCTATGTCAATAATCCTTATATCGAAGTACCGCTCAATGCGGCTGGTAAACTAGATGTCGGTGGGGCGATCGGCAATGAAGGTTTTGTCTATGTGTTTCGAGATTTGGGCTATGGTCGCCCGTATTCTAGTACTGTCGAGTTAGTATCGGGCGAAGTTGGCGACGATGTGGCTAACTATTTATTTAGCTCCGAGCAAACTCCTTCGGCTTTGGTATTGGGAGTCTCGATGAATACTCATAGCGTTCAATCTGCGGGCGGTATCTTGATTCAAGTTTTGCCAAAAGCCGCCCAAGATGAGTCATTAGTAACGCTATTAGAATCGCGAGTCAGCGGGTTGCAAGGTTTTACACCCTTGCTACAATCTGGCAAAAATTTACCAGAGATTTTAGAAGAACTTTTAGGCGATTTAGATCTCAAAATCTTCCCCGATGAAAAGGAACTAAAATTTGATTGTCCTTGCTCCGAACAAAGGATGTTAGGCGCGCTCAAATTATTAGGAACCGACGAACTTCAGGATATGATTGCCACCGATAAAGGTGCTGAAGCTACCTGCGATTTTTGCGGGGAAATTTATCACGTCAGTGAGGAAAAACTGGCTGAGTTAGTCGGCGAACTGCAACCTCAGAATTAATTAGATAATAGTTGGTATGAGAAAGGTAGGGGCAATGTCTTGTCGGTTTTTCACGTCATGGGGGAACCCCAGAATAAAACCGCCGCTTCATGAATTGCCCCTGCCTTTCTTATTATTAAATCGAGATTACCAATGAAAGGTTATAAACTGCTGTCTGAACTATGATTAAAATGATTGAATGATGGACTGCTATCCGACAATCTTAGTCCATCTATCGGATCGCATAAATCATAGTTGGCGATGGTATAGCAGTTGCCATGTCGGTTAGGACACAAACCCGACTTTTCCAAAAAGTCGAGTTTGTAG
>NZ_JANYJC010000174.1 GCF_025361915.1 Chamaesiphon sp. GL140_3_metabinner_50 | reverse complement strand
GCCAGGGGATGAGTGGGGACTACTTGCTGTCCTTGTAATACGACGATCGCACCTTCGCCTAACATGGCTTCGAGAGCGAAATTGGGGACGGGGAGCCAGGAGGGACGATTCATGACGGTACCGAGGATAGTGGCAAAATCGGCCATCGTTACGGGATTGGGTGCGGTGGCATTGTAGACACCTTGCATTTGCGGATCTGCGATCGCAGCAATTATCATTTTCACCAGATCGTCGCGGTGAATCCACGAAAACCACTGATTGCCACTGCCGATCGGGCCGCCGACAAAGGCACTAAAAGGTGCTAGCATTTTGCCTAGTACGCCACCATTTTCGCCTAAAACGATGCCCAATCTGAAAATTACTAACCGCGTACCGCTAGCGGTGACGGCTTGTGCGGCGGTTTCCCATTTAGTACAAACTTCAGAGAGAAAATCATTGCCAGCGGGACTGGTTTCGGTAAATTTACTAGTCTCGCTGGTGCCATAGTAGCCGATCGCCGAGGCATTAATTAAAACTTGAGGTTTGACGCTGGCAGAGTTAATCGCTTCGACAATTTTTTGGGTACCGATTTGGCGACTATCGAGGATCGTCTGTTTTTGAGCTGGTGTCCAACGTTTTTCGGCGATCGGTTCTCCAGCTAAATTAATCACAGCATCGCAGCCAGAAATCGACTGTTGCCACTCGCCAGATCGGAGCGGATTGTAGCCGACTACCTGCGCTTGAGGAAAGCGACTGCTAGCCTGCTGGGGATTCCGAGTCAGAATCACGATTTCGTGTCCTTGTGTTTGGAGTCGTTCGACTAACCGACTGCCGACAAATCCAGTAGCTCCCGCGATCGCAATCTTCATACCGTACTTACATTAATACTTATTCCTCCTAAATTTTCGCACTTAAACCCAATTTTTTCTACATTCGACAAGCGACGATCCCATTGCGTTGGGATGCTACAAACCCTCTCAAGACGGCTTCAGAGCGTTGTTCGGGCGTGCCGTGGTGCTGGCGGTTATTAAATTCATAATCGCCCACTTGATAGGCAATCTGAGCGATTTCTTCAATATCTTGTCGATCGAAGGTGACATTCGGCATCGCGCCCATATAAAAGCCTGCCAAACAATCAGCCTGGAGTTCGATTTTAGTAATATTGTTAGGTGTAAATCCACCAACTGTCTGAGCGGCATGAGCGTATTCATGCGCGAGGATATATGCTAGTGCTGCATCCCCATATCTGTAAGCCATTCGGATATGTTGAGTGGTAATGTAGATCGTATTGTTGCGAGTACAATACAGACTACCCGCGATGCGTCCGCACGGACTGGATGTGCCATTAGTGACATTCCATCTCACTCTAGGATTCGATCGAGTAGCGTCTACTTCTCGCAATCCTTCATATACGGCTTTTAATACGACTTCTGGCCCTAGTTCGCTTGCCCTAAGTGGGATACTGGTAGCAAGCGTGGTGGCTAGAGCGATACTAATCCGAGTAATAAATTTCCCCAGGTTCATATGGGCAGAGAGATTGGGGGATGGGTGGGTAAGAGGGAGGAGTAAGGAGTAAGGAGTAAGGAGTAAGGAGTAAGGAGTAAGGAGTAAGGAGTAAGGAGTAAGGAGTAAGGAGTGCAATTACCTAAAACCTAAAACCTAATACCTAATACCTAATACCTAAAGCCTAAAGCCTGCTTCTGAGAATAAATTCGGCGATCGCTAAATCTACGGGAGTGGTAATTTTGAGGTTGGTTTCTTCGCCGGGGACGATGGTGACGGGTAAATTGCATTTTTCAAATAATGCAGCATCGTCAGTCACTTCCCAGCCGAGGGCGCGTCCTTTGTCGTGACAGGCTTTGAGGAGTGCGACTTCAAAACCTTGGGGGGTTTGAGCCGCCCACAGATTTGCCCTGTCAGGTGTATCGATAACTATCCCCGTATTATCTACAATTTTAATTGTATCTTTTACGGAAATGGCGGCAATTAATCCCGGACAAGTGGCCAGGATGGCGGTACAGCGATCGAATAGTTCTGGTGTTGCCAAACATCTGGCTCCATCATGAATCAATACGCGCTCTGCGCCGTCTGGTAGCTCTTGGAGACCGTTATAAACAGATTCTTGACGAGTCGTACCACCCTGGATGAATTGGACTGGTTTGGATAGAGATATGTTGCCGAGAATTCGATCGAGATCTGCTCGATCTTCTGGTTGTCCGATAATACCGATCCAAGTTATCGATCGGGCAGTTTCGGCAGCAATTAGCGTCCAAGCGAGTAAAGGCTTACCCAGTAAGGAGATTAGCAGTTTATTCCGATCGCTACCCATCCGTTTTCCCATCCCAGCCGCCGGAATTAATAGGTACATTATTAAATTAGTGAATTGCAGTGTAAAAAGTTTTGAGGCTTTAGGCTTTAGGGAATTACAAGTTTTTCAAGCTGCAAAATAATACCTCAAATTGGTAAGGCCAGTTAATTTTTAGTTCTTGTTCTTAATAAAGATGGTGTTGGGAAACTTGGAAGTCGATTGAGGTTGGGGTTTAGAGGGATAAATAGGTGTGGGTTTGGGTGCAGAAGTCTGAAAATATTCGGCGGCAATTTCGGACATCTGACGAACTAGTTCGGGTGCCGTAGGGTCATTATAAGGGCGTTTGACTAGGACTGCGGCTAAATATTTTTTACCTGATGATAATTCGATCGCACCGACATCGGCGACGATCGCACCGATATCTCCAGATTTATGGGCGATTTTTGTACCCGGTGCCAATCCGCTGGGGAGCATGGTGTTGAAAGTCGTATTGCTCATCATGCTCAAAATTTGGCTGCGCGAAGCATCTGAGATGATTTTACCGCGTCGAATGGCCATCATCGATCGAGTGAGTTCGCGAGCGGTAGTCACATTTTTGCCTTCGAGATCTGGTAGCGGACGTTCGATCGTCGTAACTATGAGTCCCCAATTCCGAAAGCGTTGATTGAGGGCAAATTTACCACCTAAACGCTCGATCAGTAAATTTGTGGCGGTATTATCATTGATGGTTATCATCTTAGTAATGGCAACTAAAACGCTCACTTGAGTACCAATTTTTTGCTCTTTTAAATCTCCCGCACCGCTGGCGATCGCATTTTTGGTGAGGGTTAATTTTTCGGTTAAGCCAATCTTCTGAGTATCGACATCTTCAAATAAGGCGATCGCAATTGGTAATGTAATCGTACTTGCTGCTGGGAGAACGCGATCGGCTCCCCACTCGCTATATTCACCACGGTCGAGATCGATGAATAAGTAGCTAGCATCGAGTATTTTACTATTTTTATTATTGGCGATCTGGAGTCGATCGTGCAGTTTGGTGCTCGATAGCTGTGGTGTTAGTGGCTCGATTTGCGGTAGCGGTGGTAGCGGCGGTTCGATCTTTGTCGCCACGATCGATTTAGGCGGGTTGACGATCGAGATCGTCGTCCCGGCGATCGTACTGGCACCCAAGCCACAAATAATTAACCTAATTATTTGAATCGATGCCGACACAGATCTATTCATCGGGTGGAGTCGCTGCTGGCGCGGTTTTTTGCTGTGACGTTTTGGTTGGGATCTTCTCTGGGCACTACTACTATTAGGAGCCATAATCTATTTAGCCTCTGTCCACCACCTACTACTTACCCAACTCCCGCGATCGATTTGCCGCCGCGATCACAGCTTCAATTAGTGCCGATCGAAAACCCGATCGCTCTAACTCTCTGACTCCGGCAATTGTCGTCCCCCCCGGACTAGTGACGCGATCTTTTAACTGGGCGGGGTGGAGGTGAGACTCTTTTAAGAGTCCAGCGGTGCCCAGAACGGTCTGTAAGGCGAGCTTATCGGCAATCTGACGGGGCAGACCTGCGGCAACACCACCGTCGGCTAGAGCCTCGATCGCGAGGGCAACATAAGCAGGCCCCGAACCGGATAATCCGGTGACGGCATCCATCATCGATTCGGGTACGGGGATGACATCCCCAACTGCTTGAAAAATCTGGGTAGCTAGCTCTAACTGTTCTGAGCTGACGCGATTGCCAGCAGCCAGCGCAGTAATGCCCATGCCTACAGTTGCTGGTGTATTGGGCATGGCACGGACTACGGCTCGATCGGGAAATCCCCGTTCGAGTTGGGCAATACTCACGCCAGCCAAGATGGAAATTATTAAAGCGGCAGCGGGTTGGGACAATTTAGCAACAACTGTCTCAAAAATTTGCGGTTTGATTGCCAGTAGTAATACTGGAGCCATCGCTGCCAAATTATTGTCATCAGTTACCTGCACTCCATACAGTTGCTGGAGTACTTCTCGTTGCGAGAGGGTGGGTTCGCTAATGAGGATCTCGCTACCTTGGTAAGTACCTAGATCTAGTAAGCGGGAAACGATCGCCCCACCCATCACCCCGCCGCCGATGACACCTAGTTTAACGGACATAAAATTACTACTTTCAGCGATTGAAACGTTCAGTACCGATTGCAGTTGCCCGATCCTGAGTTGCTAATTTATTGTGCTACCGAAATTGGTTCGCTACCCCAGGAAGATGTCGCTGGAGCGGTGCGACTACTCCGAACTGTAGGATTTACAGGCGATTGTCGTTCGGTGTTATCTTGACCCACATTAGCTGGAGTGCTAACTTGAACGCAATTTGGGGTAAACAAGAAAATATTATCTCCAATCCGTTCGTAGTGTCCGTCGATGGCATAAGTACCACCAGCAACAAAGTCTACCGATCTTTGTGCTTCTTCTTGACGGATTAAAGTCATATTAAGAATCACCGACTTTCTATGACGGAGCGCGTCAATTACTTGCGGCATTTCTTCAAAAGAACGGGGTTCGATTAAGATCATTTCAGATACGCCATTCATGATTCCAGGCATTCCCACCACATTGCTAACTTTGGTGGCTCCGCGTGTCTCACTAGTCGCCCGTCGGAATCCACGCGCCTCTGGTTCGGCTGGCTGTGGCATTTGGGGTTCGGGTTGCGGATACTCGGTTCGATATGCGTCGTTGTCTGTCTCGTCGTAATCGCTGTATTCTTCTTCGTTCAGACCCATGAAATCTTTGAATTTATTAATCACGTTCACGTTAAACTACTCCTGCGCCCTGTTGTTGTGGTATTGATGCTTCTTGACTGGAAGATTCTCGACTTGTGCCCGAAAGGCAAGTTTAAAGCCGCAAGCCCAGCAACCGTTGGCATAACCGCTTGACTTGGCGGAGCGTTCCCCACAGCAAACAGCATCGGTTGTTATCTAAGCAATATTACTTAAACTTTGAATACGAGTGTATAATTACTTTCTTTAGTCGATAGGATTGTAATAATACACTACTGGTACCAGCATATCGAGCATAATATCATATAATCGAAAATTATTAAGAAAGTTTTGAAAGACTAAATTTCTTAGTATTTATGTGAGTTTAGAGGTGTACTCAGCAATTATGCTTAGGAAATGGGAGATGGGACATACGGACATCAGCATAGATGGGTAGGTTGGGTTGAGCCTCGAAACCCAACCTACAGATATGGATATTATTAAATCCTCATTCCTTAGGAGCGGGAAGATGGGAGATGGGAGCGGACATCACCACGGTAATAGAGTTATTCTCCTACTTCTTACTCCTTACTGTCTTGAAAAGGTGCTTCACTTGGGGAAACCCCAAGAACGCACTTTTCGCTCCTTACTCCCATCTCCGAAGTCCGATCGCCAAACAGGATGCTACCTAAGCGAATTATCGTCGATCCGGCGGTAATAGCCGATCGATAATCCCCAGACATCCCCATCGATAGCTCTGGTAGATCGAGCCGCGATCCCGACTGCTGGCGGATCTGGATCGAGAGATCGCGCGCACTCTCGAATAAAGCTTGAGTTTGAGCGGGGGTTAAACCCAGTGGTGGAATTACCATCAATCCGGCGATATCGAGATGTTGACACTCACAAATTTGGGGTAAGTCAGCAAGGAGATCGGGAATCGTCCAGCCATATTTATCGGGATCGGGTAAAATTTTGACTTGCAGACAAACGTAGAGCTTTTTGTCTAGTTCGGCACAGACGCGATCGACTTGTTGGAGTAGCTTGAGACTATCGATCGAATGAATCCAGTCAAAAATCTGGACTGCTTTACGGACTTTATTGCCCTGGAGATGTCCGATCAGATGCCAACACAGATCTCGCACGTCGGTTAATTCTTGCTGTTTGGCTTGTGCTTCTTGAATCCGGCTTTCCCCAAAATCGCGAATCCCGACAGCATAAGCTTCTCGCATCAAAGCTACAGGTACTTGTTTACTTACCGCCATCAATTTGACTGAAGCTGGCAAATTTCGGCGAATCGTTTCGATATTGTGCGCGATCGTCATGCTCTGACTCCACTTATGGCTAACCGGGGAAATTTTGTTGCATCATCGCTTGCAACTGCTGATATTCTAAAACTTGACCGTTGCGTCTGAGTACGCGAATCCGAGTATCGATCGTCAGCCGCGCATCAGCACGAGTCACAGGTTGGAAAGATATGCCGTTGGCACTATTGCTGACTATAAAAAAAACTCGTTGTGCGTAGAGTGTGGTGAATAGTTCTTGGTTTTCCTCAACGATACAGATGCGGTAGAGCAAGCCAAAGGTAGGGTGGTTGAGGTAATTTTCGGAAGTCATCGATTAGGTGTTAGGTTTTAGGTCTTAGGCTTTAGGTTTGAGATGTTAGGTGTGAGGTTTTAGGCTTTGGGTGTTAGGGAGTAGGGCAATTTTCGTCATTCCCTAGATCCGATCGCAGGCGATCGATGTCTATACTGCCTTACCTGTTAGAATTTTAAACTTTTATGCCTCAAACCCAAAGCCTAAAACCTAAAGCCTAAAGCCTAATACCTAAAGCCTCAATTTGAGCGGCAGCTTTTTGGAGAGATTCGCGCCACTCCTGGTATGGTTGGCTATCGGCGACAATTCCCGCACCAACTTGTCCCCATACAGTACCTTTATGATACAGCAATGTCCGAATCAAAATATTTAGATCTAAATTGCCACGCCTGTCTAAATAGCCGCAGGAACCGTAAAAGAGATTGCGTGGGAGGGGTTCGAGTTCGGCGATGATTTCCATGCAGCGGACTTTCGGACATCCCGTAATCGTACCGCCAGGAAACATGGCACTAATTAGATCGATCGAATCAAACTGAGCATCGACTTCTCCGGTAACATTACTGACTAAATGCATGACATGACTATACCGCTCGATCGAGAGCAATTCATCGACATGGACACTACCCCACCGACAGACGCGCCCCAAATCGTTGCGTTCGAGATCGACTAACATGATATGCTCGGCAATTTCTTTAGTATTCGTCGCTAATTCTGTCGCTAATAATTCGTCAATGGCTTGACTTTGACCGCGTTTTCTGGTTCCAGCGATCGGGCGGGTGGTAGCTTGCTGCTGTTGATATTTTACTAATCTTTCTGGCGAGCAACTAATCATCGATCCCCACGGTGTTTGCCAATAACTCGCAAATGGAGATGGGTTGATCTGTTGCAGTCGTCGATAAATTTGCCAACTATCGAGATCGGTGTGGGTACTAAATCGCAGGGATAAATTAGCTTGAAAGATATCGCCTACTTGAATGTGTTTCTGGGCTTGAAGGATAGCTTGTTGATATGTATCTGCGGATGTGAAAAAGTGCAGATCTGTAAGGTTGGCTAAATCTATGGGTAATGCTGGTGGTGCGATGTCGATTTTTACAGACTCGATCTCATCTGACTCTAATTTAAGGGCGAGATTAGCTAATTCTAATGCTGTCGGGGCAGATAGATATAATATTTGTTCCCAGTGGTCTAAAATTGCAAAGGCATGAGGCGCATACCAATACGCGATCGGAAATGGCAACGGATCGGTACGTCGATCTGGCAATCGTTCGATTTCCCAGGCGAGTTCGTATCCCAGCCACCCCAACCAACCGCCAGTAAAGGGTAAGTGTGCTGGTAAATCTGTTGGTGTTTGACTGGCTCCCGTCGCTAATAACCCCCGCAAACAGTCTAAAATTTGCCCGACTCCTGGCGTAAACATCTGGGGTTGGTTATCGATCGACTGCGGCGAACCTGCACAAATTGAGTATCTTGTCAAGTCAGAACGAGTGGCATTCACCGGACTTTCTAATAAAGTAGCAATTGGCTCGTGTCTGAATAATCGATCGAAAATCTCAGAGCCAGTTCTGTTGTGCAGGGGAAGGGTGGAGTGCAAGGGGAGTAAGGAGTAAGAAGTAAGGGTGGGATTAATAAATTTGGCGGCGCGTTGGCTCTCTTGCGCTGTGTGGAGTGCAAGGGGAGTAAGGAGTAAGAAGTAAGGAGTAAGGAGTAATTGACTGTCGATCGATTTGGTAAACTAATGATGTCTTGGAATCCTTGAGGGGTAATACCTTTTCATCTAGCGTGATACTCACTTTCGCGATTGTAACTGTATCCTACTAACTAGTACGATAAAAATACCGTACCAGATTTGTTAGCCAATTTTTGAGAAGTTACCATAATCTGCTTAATACAGGTGCCAAAACCTTAGCTCTTACGGTGAGATCTGAACTTCCGCCGATGCCAAACATTGAGTAAAATCCGATCGTAACTTGGCTTCATCGAGATCTCGCCCGATGAAGACTAACTCATTTTTACGTTGCTCATCAACCCGCCACTCGCGATCGGGTTTACCATCAAAAATCATGTGTACTCCTTGAAAAACAAAGCGATTTTTTTGCCCCTGAATATTTAAAATCCCTTTCATCCGAAAGATATTGGGGCCTTGAATTGGTAATAAATCGCTCAACCAATCATTAATTTTATTGATGTCCATCGCTCCCGATAATACTAATGCTACCGATTTGACCGACTCATCATGAACGTGAGCTTCTTCACCCAAGAAATCGGGATCGATCGTCAGCGCATGAGATAAATCGAAGCCACCAACTTCTAAAACTGCATCCATATTCACCTGGGCATTTTCAGTCCGATAAATCTTTGCCATCGCATTCATGCTGCGAATTTTACGTTCGAGTTCATCCAATTCGGCAACAGTAACTAAATCGGTTTTATTCAGCAGAATTGTATCGGCAAAAGCAATCTGCTCTTGAGCTTCATCTGCATCCCAATGAAGTTGGATATGCTTGGCATCTACGACAGTTACTACTGCATCTAAGTGAGTATTCAGTCGAACATCTTCATCGACAAAAAAGGTTTGAATTACAGGTGCGGGATCGGCGAGTCCAGTGGTTTCAATTACTAAATGGTCGAATCGATCGCGCCGCCGCATGAGTTTATCAATAATTCGGACTAAGTCACCACGTACCGTACAGCAAATACAGCCATTATTCATCTCAAATATTTCTTCGTCGGTACTGACAACCAATTGATTATCGATGCCAATTTCGCCAAATTCATTGACAATTACGGCTACTTTTTTACCATGTTCGTAGGTCAGAATATGATTGAGTAATGTGGTTTTTCCTGCGCCCAAATATCCCGTTAGGACAGTGACTGGAACGGTTGCCTTGGAGGGATTATCTAAAGTATTTACCATAATTGTTTTACTCTTGTGTGTGAATTAACGATCCAGCAATCGATACGTGTTGCAGCGAATCCAACGATCTGAATCTAATTGCGTGCCAACTTACAAGTCTAATTGACAGTAGGCTACTCTACCCTTTAAGATGATTTTACTTACAACGATAATGATTCTCATTCTACTATAAATTTGCTGCCTAGACTCTGCTCCTCACACACTACTAGATCGCGAACCCGCCTACAATTTACCTATTCAATATTCGATCGTGAAAATTAGCCCTCGTCGCTCAGACTCAAAACACGCACTGCGTTTTAACCCGATTGTCTCATCAATCTTAACAATAGGGATACTGGCTGGATGCACCACCCCGAATAAACAACCTATAGCTGCTAGCCCCACAGCTAGCGAAACAGTCACAACTCCAGCCGCAAATACAGACAGTCCGAAAGTAGTTGTGACTAATACTGTCTTATGCGACTTAACCAAACAAATTGCGGCTAGTAGTGTAAATGTAGTGTGCTTACTTGCTCCTGGCAGCGACCCTCACGTTTACAAACTTACCCCAGAAGCCAGACAATCGATCGAGGATGCAAAACTAGTCTTGTATGGGGGCTACAACTTAGAGCCAGAGCTAATTAAAGCGATTAAAGCAACATCTAATCCAGCTCCGAAAATCGCCGTACATGAAGTAGCCGTACCGCAACCCCAGAAATTTGAAGAAGACGGTAAAAGTACGACAGATCCGCATGTTTGGCACAATGCCCAGAATGGCATTAAAATTGCTGAAACGATCGAGGCTAATTTAGAAAAATTAGTACCTGCCCAAGCAGCAACTTACAAGCAAAATACGCAAAAGTTAACTTTAGAAATCGGACAACTCGATACTTGGATTAAATCGCAAGTAAATACGATTCCTACTGCTAAAAAAGTATTATTTACCACTCATGATGCACTGGGGTATTACTCCAAGGCTTATGGAATTCCGGTTGCTGCGTTGGAAGGATTGAGTACAGAAGAAAAGCCAAATGCAGCTAGAGCGAAAGAACTGATTGGTAAAATTAAAAAGGCACTTGTGCCGACTATTTTTGCAGAGTTGACACTCAATCCTAAATTAATTACCACGATCGCTCAAGAAGCCAAAGTAAAAGTAGCAGCGCAGGAAATCTATGCTGATGGCTTGGGTGAAGTGACTAGCCCAGGTGGGACTTATCAGAAAATGTTAGCCTCCAATACTAAAACTATCGTCGAAGGATTGGGCGGTAAATATACACATTTTGTAGTTAACAATCGAATTTATGATTGGTAAATAAGGGTAAAAGAATATAGTTCGATTTCTTTTACCCCTACCTAACGTCAGCTTTAGTTATAAACTGAAATTAAATCGCCTCAATTTAGCCGACGGGGGGTGATTGCTGCCGATCTTGTGCGTCTTTGTTAGTAAGTTTTATCTTCAAACTATCTGCAACGTTGATGTTTTCTCGACTGGGATTATTAGTCGGTGCTGGTGGCGTTGCTAGCGTCACGGCGGGAATTAAATTGTTGAGAATTGTCGAGTCTGGTGCTGTTGGTTCGCTATTTACTTGGTGTCCGGTTTGATTCCAGAGAATCATCGATAATAACCCATCGACTAAACCATTGCCACCACCACTATTACCGCCCACCATCACATCGGGAATCAATCGGACGTGTCGATCGCCGATAATTTGCATCAGTTGCATGGCAGTGTAACTTTGTCCGCCTAATGCTGCAACCCCAGCCTGATAGGTTTCGGCTTTAGCCGTACCTGTGGCGCGAATCCCTTCGGCTTCCCCAATGGCGCGAAGTTTAATCGATTCGGCTTCCCCAGTAGCTTTTTGAATTTGGGCACTGGCTTGGAGTTCGGCGATTTTGACGCTTTGCTCGGATTTCACCATTTCTTGCTGAATATCTGCCAGAGCGGTTTCACGAACTAGTTGCTGGCGTTGGGTTTGCGCCATTTTCTGCACTTCGTAGGTTTTTTCTTGCTCTTGGGCAATTTTACGATCGGTTTGAGTCTGCATCAGGGATGCGGGGGGTTGAATGTCGCCGATGAGGGTATCGATCGCATTAACATCGTAATTGTACAGAGCTTTGCGGATATATTCGGCGGCTTCGAGTTGGCGTTCCGATCGCGCTGTTAAGAAGTCGAGTACGGTACAATTTTGGGCGGAGTTGCGGAAGTAGTTGCCGATAGTGGGTTCGAGTACGTGGTCTACTAAGTTTTGCATCGAACCGACGCGGGAAATTACTTTTGGGGCGTTATTGGCGGCGACGTGGATGATTTGGGCTATTTCTAGCGCGAAGGAGAATCCATCACGCGATCGGACGTTGAGCGATTCGAGTTTAGCATCATAACTGTGGCGTTCCGTCCGTGCCGACCAGTTTAAGACAATATTTGTCGTCGGTACCAGTTCCACCTTCATAATCTGAATATTTAGCGGATGTTTGCCGGGATAAAGCGGTTCTACCCACACCCCTTTATGCCCCGGATTGACTAAATTACCGTGAGTAAAACTCGCTCCGCTGACATCTACCTGCGCTTTCCCTACATAGGAAATTACCACGCCCACATAGCCGATCGGAATTTCCGTCATCGGAATTTGTTGCACCTGCACGAACCAGGGATTGAGGTTCCACGAGCCAGATAGGAGAATTTGCTCTTGTAATCCCCTACTTCCTCCCGCATTGAGGAATTTCTGGACGTTTTGAAAGTTATCGTGCCCTTCAATTACCGCACCCGCAATTTCCCCAGGCGTAATCGGAATCCCGTCTAGAGTAGTCACGATGCCGACTTTATCCGCGCTCACCTGATATACCCGCAACTGCGCCGCCGACATCTCATGTTGGTCGGCATTTGCCGCCATAATCACCTTAAATAAGGCGGTATTAATTCGATAGGTACCAGCAGTCAAAAATCCCAATTGTCGCCCCTTCTCGCCCCCCTGAGTGAGGAATTTGCGGGCATCTTGGAAGTTATCGCAATTAACGATCGTTCCCAAAATTCGTTCTGACGGAATCGAGCTACCATCTGCTGCGACGATCAGGGCAATTTCACTCTGAGGGACGACGACAACCTGTTCTTTTTTCACTCCGTATTGCCACGGCCAATAGCCCCAATGCCAGCCCGGAGCAAGGGTATCGGCTTGCAATCCGGCTTCGCCATTGAGGGCGATTAATCGATCGGGCGATAAACCTTTCCCCGACATGGTAAATTTCTTAACAACAATGCCGACTTCACGTTCGCCGATGACGACTAAACCGCCGAAGAAAAGGGGTATGGCAACGATCGTACCGCCAATCACCAACAGAATAATTAAACCACTCAGATCGCCCAAAACTACTTTGCTAATTACGGGCGTGGCTGCTTGAGAAGGTTGATTGCTAATGCTAGAATCGATCGGTCGTTGGCGAAGCCTTCCAGCATGGAAATCGTTATCACCAGCATCTGCACGGACGACATTGAACGATCCGGCTAAAGCAATCGTCGTGGCAATGGCAGCAGTGTATCCAAGTACGGAACCAGACCGCATGAAAATTTTTCGGAAACTGTACATATATTTTGCCTCAATAGGCAATTAATCTCTACCATATCACTTCAATCGCCATCTGCTAAATTTCGTCAACTTGTCTTCAATTTTTAGAGCGGGGTAGGTTGTTAACAACTAATTTGATTAGAGCCTAGCCTAGCCCAATACGTTGCCCGATCTCACGGTAGCCACGTCCTCAGTCGATTCGATCCGCCTGTGGTTCAGATCGAAAGAAAGCGAGTGAAAAAATCCACTCGCTCTCTCTAACCAACGCAGTTTCCTGGGGTAACATTTACATTTGACTGTGAATTAATTAACGAATGCTAGGATCGCGATATGCTGGTGCATCGTCGCGGGAGTTGCGAGTCTCTTTACCTTTTAATAGTCCAAATAAGCCAGTTAAACCAAGAAGTCCCCACAGACCAGTATTGTCGTGACGTTCTTCAGTAGTAGTTGTAGTAGTGCCTTGGCTACTATCGCGGGGGGTCGCAACTTGAGCGGAAGCAGGCACAGTCATGGGTATAAAGGTAATACTTGTAGCGAGAATACCAGCACCAATTAATTTGAGCGTAGAGGATGGTTTCATTGTTTTGAACTCCTTGATGTTCGAGAGGTTTGTGTGTAGTTGGCGGTGAAAAGTCGAATGCGTTGGCACAGCCTCTCTGCTGAGGCAGACGCTTTGCGAACGAAACGAGAATAGCTGTAAATTATTGACTCAGTTGTATTCCAATCTAGCCGAGCTAGTTTTAAAAGAACTCTGTCATAAGTTCTATGTTAAAAAAATGCAAGTAGTCCTAAAGGTGTAAAGTGTGGGAAATGTGGGAGAGAAAAGGGCATGGCAATCTGAATCGCTCGTTCAAGATTTATATTGGTACCTACCCCAATACCCGACTGGTATTCAGTCGTTTTAGCGCAACACTCTCACCCGGCTCAAAATGATATCATCTGAATTGGGTATTCACCGAATTTATGCGAAACCTGCTCATCGTCGAATCTGCTGGCAAAATTAAAAAGCTCAAGAGCATCCTCGGAGCGGATTGGGATGTTAAAGCCTCTGTGGGGCACATTCGCCAACTCGCCAACGATGGGGACGGTTCGTTAGGTTTCGATTTAGGTTCAAATACGATCGAATGTCGCTACATCCCCCGCGACGAGCGTGCCAAACAAACGATCGCAGGGCTAATTGCCGCCGCTAAACAAGCAGATCGAGTATTCATCGCCTCAGATCCAGATCGCGAGGGTGAAGTTATTGGCTGGCATATCGCCCAGGTATTGAAACTCAAACAACCCCAGCGGGTTGTCTATCAAGAGATTACC
>NZ_JANYJC010000081.1 GCF_025361915.1 Chamaesiphon sp. GL140_3_metabinner_50 | reverse complement strand
CGAATAATTATGAGACGGATCTGATTTTCCCGATCGTCCAAACTGCGGCGGATATTGCCGGAATTGATTATTTTAGTAGCGATGAAAAAACTAAGACTTCGTTGAAGGTAATCGGCGATCATATTCGGGCGATCGTGCATATGAATGCCGATGGAATTCGCGCATCGAATGTCGGACGCGGTTATATTTTACGCCGCTTATTAAGACGGGTAGTTCGGCATGGACGATCGATCGGAATCGATGACCACTTTACAACCAAGGTAGCCGAAACAGCAATCGCATTATCGGAATCAGCATATCCAAATGTTCGATCGAAAGCTGATAGTATTAAAGCCGAATTACAACGGGAAGAAACCCAATTCCTCAAAACCTTAGAACGCGGTGAGAAGCTTTTAGCCGATTTAGTTACCGATGTCAAAGCAAAAGGAATCGCCCAAATTAGTGGTGCAGATGCCTTTAAGTTATATGGTACTTATGGTTTTCCATTAGAATTAACTCAGGAGATTGCTGAAGAACAGGATTTGACAGTAGATGTTGAGGGTTACGATCGGGCGAAAGAGGAAGACATAAAAAACACTCCCGATCCCCACGGAGAGATCGATCTTACTGTACAGGGTACACTCGATAGTTTTGCCGAACACCTTCAGGCAACGGAATTTGTCGGCTACAAATCGCTGAATAGTCGAGCAGAAGTCGTGGCATTATTAGTCGGTGGTGTCGCCGATACCGAAGCAGATGCAGGTACGAACGTCCAAATTATCCTCGATAAAAGTCCTTTTTACGCCGAATCTGGCGGACAAATCGGCGATCGCGGGTACTTGTCAGGCGATAATTTATTAGTCCGCATCGATGATGTTAAAAAAGAGTCGGCATTCTTCGTTCACTTCGGATCGATCGAGCGTGGAAACCTACGAGTCGGCGATACAATTACCGCCCAAATAGATACCGCTTGTCGTCGTCGCGCCCAAGCCAATCACACGGCGACGCATCTATTACAAGCAGCCTTAAAACTCCTCGTAGATTCAGAGATTTCTCAGGCGGGTTCGTTAGTTTCATTCGACAGATTGCGGTTCGATTTTAACTGTCCTCGCGCCCTCACTCCTGTGGAAGTTCAACAGGTAGAAGAGTTGGTAAACACCTGGATTACCGAAGCACATTCAGCCGAAATTGAGGTAATGCCGATCGCCCAAGCTAGAGCTAAAGGCGCAGTAGCCATGTTTGGTGAAAAATATGGTGACGAAGTTCGCGTCATCGATTTCCCCGGCGTATCGATGGAATTGTGTGGTGGTATTCATGTGAATAATACTGCCGAAATTGGTGCGTTTAAAATTATCTCCGAAGCAGGTGTAGCTGCAGGAGTACGCCGAATTGAAGCGGTGGCGGGTAATGCAATTTTAGACTATTTAAATGTACGCGATCGCGTGGTCAAAGAATTGGGCGAACGCTTTAAAGCCAAACCCGAAGAACTGATCGATCGAGTTTCCAGTCTCCAAGCCGAACTCAAAGCCAACCAGAAGCAACTCGAAGCAGTTAAAGGGGAACTCGCGATCGCTAAATCAGATCGATTGCTCGCTCAAGCACAAAGTATCGGCGAATTTAAACTGATTATCGCCGAACTGGGTGATGTCGATGCTACTTCTCTCCAAACTGCCGCCGAACGTCTGCTCGATAAACTCGGCGAAGGCGCGATCGTGCTGGCTTCCGTTCCCGAACCGGATAAGGTTAGTCTGGTAGCGGCTTTTAGTAAGGGGGTGAATGCCAAGGGTTTACAGGCGGGTAAGTTTATTGGGAATATTGCTAAAATCTGCGGCGGTGGCGGCGGTGGGCGATCGAATCTCGCTCAGGCGGGGGGACGGGATGCTAGTAAGGTGAAGGAGGCGTTAGCGGTGGCTAAGGCGGAGTTGGAGGGTGGTTTGGGTTGATGGCGGAGACGGCGATTGAAATCGTTTTGCACTAGCGACGATTTCAATCATGTGGTAATCGGTCGTGTGAAAAGCTTTACCTTGGTGGGTACACTATGGAGTAAGCGTCTCACTTCACCAGCAGTATGTCCATCGTCGGTAAAACCCTCAATAAGCGGTTCTATATCCTCAAACCTTTGGCTCAAGGAGGATTTGGACATACCTACCTAGCCGAAGATCTCACATTTTCAGCTCGTCATTACTGTGTTGTCAAACATCTCAGTCCATCGAAAGAAAATTTACCACATCTCGCTCGAATCAAAGACCTGTTCGAGAGGGAAGCTGATACACTAGCTAAACTAAGTACATACAGCAATCTTATCCCTAAGCTGATCGATCGGTTTGAGGAGGCAGAAGAATTGTATCTCGTTCAAGAATTTATAGATGGTGTGCCCCTCTCCGCCGAACTTACTCCAGGTAAAAAGCTGACCGAGGAAGCCACCATTGAGCTACTGATCCAAATTCTGATACCTCTGGAATATTGCCATCAAGAAAATCTGCTCCACCGCGATCTCAAGCCAGACAATATCATGCGTCGCCGTCAGACAGGGGAATTGGTTCTAATCGATTTCGGTATTGCTAAAGATATGGGAG
>NZ_JANYJC010000066.1 GCF_025361915.1 Chamaesiphon sp. GL140_3_metabinner_50 | reverse complement strand
ACGATCGTTAATATATATTTTTCAATTTAATAACCTGTCAACTTAGACCGACTTTATAAATTGAGGTACTAATATTTATCGAAACATAAATCGTCGTGATTTTTATCTACCATTCGACCGATCGTTATCTCTATCTAAAGTGGGTTCGATCGCGAAGAGATTGTGAGTATGGTAGAGAAAACAACTGAGGACAAAACTGTGACAAGTGTTATTTCAAATGTTCATCCAGAAATGACTGCTGCTTTTGCCGAGCTAGAAACAGACCAAAAACTCGCACTGCTGTGGTTTATTTATACAGAAGTTGGTAAATCGATTACTCCGGCTGCACCTGGAGCCAGCACCGCTTCACCGACGATTGCGGAAGGATTATTCGGGCAAGTTGCCCAGATGAGTCATGAAGAACAATTACAAATTCAACGAGATTTAGTAGAGCGCAACAATAGTCTCATCGGTCGTGAATACGGCGCACTCAGTGACACCACTAAGTTATTATTTTGGTATCTCTTAGCGCAAGGGATGGACGAAACTAAAATTATCCCGATGCCAGCAGATTACCAGCTTTCGGAAGCTGCGACTCAATGCATGACTAAATTGCAAGCTCTCGAACATGCCCAACAAATTTCGGTACTCCGCAATCTAGTTGCGGATATGGGTGCCGATCCCGAAACTAATCCTCATGATGAGGAAACGGGATTGTAGTAGGAAATAATTGTCGCGATTGGGTTTTACCGCTTGGATCTAATTCTGACACAGCAGTTTACCCGATCGCGTTTTTGGGATTATCACCTAAGTCCCTTTACCCCACCCCAGCCCTCCCCTTATAAAGGGGAGGGAGCAAAGCCCCCCCCTTTATAAGGGGGGTTGGGGGGGTAACACCATCTCAGCGGAAGCCTAGCCAACTTGTGCATACACCGCAGCCCTCCGATGAGGGGATTTACCCACCCTCATCCCCTCATCCCCTCATTCCCCATCTAAAGCTGAGACTCTTGTTGCTGGTAGAGGCAATAGTATCGCCCTTGTAGTGCCATGAGTTCGGCATGGGTGCCTGATTCGGCTACCAGACCGCGATCCATCATCACGATGATATCGGCGTTGCGGATGGTGGTGAGTCGGTGGGTGATAAAAAATACCGTTCTTCCCGCAAAAGCATCGGCGATATTGGCACAGACGTGGTTTTCGGATTCGTAGTCGAGCGCGCTGGTGGCTTCATCTAAGATTAACAGGCGGGGGTTCTGGAGGATAGTGCGGGCGATCGCGACTCGTTGGCGTTGTCCGCCAGATAAACCCGATCCGCGTTCGCCGACGGGGGAATTGTACCCATTGGGTAGCTCCATGATAAAGTCGTGAGCGTGAGCGATTTTGGCGGCGGCGATAATTTGGTCGGTGGTAGCATCGGGATAATTGAGGGCGATATTTTCTTGGACGCTGCCTTCAAATAACAGGGTATCTTGAGGGACGATGCCGATTTGCTGGCGGAGTGAATAGAGTTCGACTTTGGAAATATCGTAATCATCGACTAAGATGCGTCCCGATTCGAGTGGATAGAGTCGGGGCAATAGTTTCATTAAGGTACTCTTTCCAGAGCCACTTTGACCGACGATGCCGATAAATTTACCCGCCTCAAATTCTAAACTGACACCATCGAGATTGAGCGCGCCTGTGGTTGCGAACCGGAAGGAGACGTTATCGAATTTAACATTACCGCGAATCGTGGGCATGGGAATGTTACCGCGATCGATCTCGCTAGATTCCATCGGTGTATCGAGAATATCGGCAATCCGTTCGAGGGAAAGTGCGGTTTCTTGAAAGTTCTGCCACAGTTGGGTGAGCCGCAATAGGGGGCTGGTAACGTACCCCGAAATGATGCGGAAGGCAATGAGCTGTCCGAGGGTAAGTTTGCCGTCTAGGACTAAATAAGCACCCACCCACAGCACTAATAAACTAGAGATTTGGTTGAGAAAGGTGGTGGCAGAATTGGCGGTGGTGAAGGTAATTACGGTTTGAAACCCTGCCATGACGTACTGGGTGTAGCGTTCTTGCCATTTCCAGCGCGATCGCAGTTCGACATTTTGGGCTTTGACGGTTTGAATGCCCGCAATTACTTCGACGAGGTGCGATTGCGATCGGGCGTTGCGTTCGGCTTTGGCGCGTAATTGCTTGCGGGCGATCGGGGATACGGCGGTGGTAATTAACACGCATAGCGGCAGCGTCGCGAGGGCTACTAGGGTTAATAGCCAGCTATAAATCAACATCACGACGATATAAATTACCGAAAATACCGAATCTAACACGACGGTTAAAGCGGTACCAGTCAGGAATTGGCGGATATTTTCTAGCTCGTTGACGCGGGTGGAGAGTTCCCCGACCGATCGCTTTTCAAAGTACCGTAATGGTAAGCGCAGTAAGCGATCGATAATTTGCGAACCTAACGCTAAATCGATCCGATTGGTAGTATCGACAAATAAATAAGTTCTCAGACTGGTTAATAAGGCTTCGCCGATAGCGACACCAATTAATAGCACCCCAAATACATTCAGCGCAGTCGCACTGTTTTGCATTAAGACGCGATCGATAATTGTCTGCGTAATTAATGGGTTTGCCAGTCCGAATAATTGAATGAAAAACGATGCAATTAAGACCTCGATTAACACACCTTTATACTGCACCAACGACGGCCAAAACCAACTAATGCCAAACTTTTGCTCTGGTGTAGATTGGGTCGCTCGCACTAGTAAAATCTGAATCAGATCGTTAGCAGGGGCATCAGTTTCGGTACTGCGATTTAGTAAAAATTCTGCTGGCGATCGTTGGATTAAGCCGCTATCGGGAAGCGCAAGCGTTACAGAGTTATGGGAAACGGCACAGACTACTGCCAGTCGATCTTGCCATTTAATCAGCGCGGGTACCTGAATCCGCTGGACATCGGCGATCGGGATAGCAGCAAGTTGACCCTGAAGCCCTAAAAAGTCTGCCACAGCCCCGCAAAATTGCAGCGAAACCCCTCCAGTTTGCTCGATCTGGTGCGCGACAACCTTTCGCACGGAATCGCGCCGGAAGGGCATTTTAAACTGGTTTGCCAGCATTTCAAAACAGGCAACGGTACCATCGATCTGTCCTTTACCCCGCACGATCTGATATTTGGGGGCAGATTTAGATTTTGGTGCGTTGAAAGTCAGCGGGAGATCGGGTGCGTAGGGGATTTCGTGCGGCTGCGCGACAGCTAACGCCGAACTATTGGGGACGATTTCTGTATCTTGAATATCGATAATCCGCTCGGTATCTGTGTGTGGTGAAAACTTGAGAATTGCTGGTGAAATCCCCATTAAGCGAAGTTTTTGGCGGGAGGGAAATGCATCGAGATCGATCCGATCGCCGATCGTCAGAGCTATGTCGAGATCTTGGCTGGCGACGAACCAATCCCAGTTTTCGAGTGCTGGGGGAATTTCAGATCGCGAGTTATAAACCACGGCAGTAGCGGTGGCGGCGGTTGCCAATTCTTTAATCGAATCGACTCCCAATAATTCTAATAATTGTTCTTGGTTGGGATGTCGTTCTAGTTCGATGCGGAGAATTTCAAAGATTTCGATCTGGCTGGGTCGATTGTAAAAATACTCTCTTAATATCGGTTCTTTAGCAACCAATTGCATGAATGAATCGGCAGGAATCGTCAGACAAATTGCCTCGGTAGACGCGATCGCTGCCTCGCAAGGAACGCCGCGAATCATTCCAATTGCACCGATCGTACCGCCAGTTTCTAGTCGCTCTAAGGTCACGGGAGCTGTATGCTCGGATGGGTATCCGAGCAGGCGCACGGTACCTTCTACGACGATATTAACCTGTGCCGATAACCTGTCGCGCAAGGCGATCGGCTGTCCCACATGATAGCGATAATATTGCCCGATTTTAGCCAGTTTTAATTGTGTACTAGTTGATAACTTATTAAACGGCTCGACGCTTGATAAAAAAACTTCTGGTTTTACTGGCGTGTAAGTCATGGGAGATGGGAGATGGGAGATGGGAGATGGGAGATGGGAGATGGGAGATGGGAG
>NZ_JANYJC010000046.1 GCF_025361915.1 Chamaesiphon sp. GL140_3_metabinner_50 | reverse complement strand
TGAGTTGCCAGTCAAGCCGAAGTCTGTCAGAGCTGAGTTGATCTTGAGTGCCCTGGACAGCGCCTGGGCTATCGATTTTCCTCGTGGGGGCAGAACCCGGATCTGGGGGTACCGACCCCCAGCCCCCCCGTTGAGGAGCGGAACGCTGTCTTGATTTGCTAAACCGTCGGGAGACAAAGGCGTGCGCAAATCGCCGCCCCCTCAAACTCCCCTGCGTAAGGGTTAATTAGTTGGCATTGAGGTGGGTGTTACTACATTCCAAGGATGGCTTCGATCGGGATTTGTCAATCTGTAATGCTTAAAAGTAAAAGTATTCAACACCACTAAATTAACTCCCTACTTCTTACTTCTTACTTCTTACTTCTTACTTCTTACTCCTTACTTCTTACTCCTTACTTCTTACTCCTTACTTCTTACTTCTTACTCCTTACTTCTTACTTCTTACTCCTTACTTCTTACTCCTTACTCCCATCTCCCATCTTACTTACCACGCTGCTTAACAGCCTTCTTAGTACTAGTGGCTTGAGATAATAACGACGAGGCAAAAGAGATGGCTTCTTGTGCCGATTGTCCGCCTGCGATTTGGGCGATTTCGTCGCGGCGTTGCTGTTGAGAATGGAGTTCTTCAATTCTGACGATCGTGCGTTCGATTTCGGTGGCGGTTGACGCGCCATTGGTTTCTTTAATGACCCGAAAATGACGATCGGCCATTGCGGCGATTAGGGGCTGGTGGGTAACGCATAAGACTTGCTGAGACTGGCTGAGGTGGTGGAGTTTACCCGCGATCGATTGGGCGACTTTGCCCGATACACCCGCATCGATTTCATCGAAAATTAAGGTTCCTGCGCCACCGTTATTCGAGAAACAAGCTTTGAGCGCGAGTAGAAAACGGCTCATTTCCCCACCGGAGGCGGTAGCGGCGATCGGTTGCAGGGGTTCGCCAGGATTGGGGCTAAATTGATAGATAATGCGATCGGCACCTGTGAGAGTGGGGGTTTGGGGCGTAATTTCGACTTTAAATTTAACTTTATCCATCGCCAACGGCTTGAGTTCGCCAATCAGGTGGCGTTCGAGATCGATCGCGGCTTGATGGCGGAGGGTGGTTAGTTGTTGACAGGTGTTATCTAGTTCGAGTTGTAATTCTCCAGCTTCGCGTTCTAGCTCTTCGAGGGATATTCCTGCCCCTGTAAGCTGGGTTAGTTCTGTTTGAATAGCCAAAGCATGTTCGCTTCCGTCAGGCTGGGGCCATATTTGCGGCAGATTAGCTTTAATGTCCGAATCCGTTCTTCAATTTCTAGTAATCGATCGGGATCTGCTTCGAGGGAGTCGCCATAATAGTTAATATCGCGTCCGGCTTCGGTAACTTGAGTGAGGGCGAGGCTGACGAGATCGAGGGTGGGTTGAAGGCTGGAATCGATGCCTGCCATCCCAATTAGGGTAGCTTCGGCTTTGCCTAATAAATCGGCAACGGCGATCGCTCCGCCCGTATCATTTTGGTAGAGTAGTTGATAGACAGCGTAACTCTGCTGCTGAAGATCGACGACGTGGCTGAGGCGTTGGCGTTCGGTTTCGAGATCGATGAGTTCGTCGGGAGTGGTGAGGCAAACTCGATCGAGTTCTTCGGCTTGATACTGAAGTAAGTCGAGTCGCTGGAGTCGCTGCTGTTCGTTTTGCTGTCGATCGAGCCACTGGCGATGGACTTGTTGGTATTTACTATAGGCGATCGCAATCGCTTCTCGCTGCTGGATGAGTTTTTTACCGCCGTATAAGTCTAGTAATTCGCGCTGGTGGGTGGGATCGGTGAGTAAAACTGTTTGCCCTTGCGCGGTAATTTCGATCGACAGTTCCCGTAATTCCTGAATGAGCTGGCGATTGCAAATTGCCCCATTGACGCGCAGTCGCGATCGCAAATTGCCACCCTGCGCGCTCAATTCGCGACTGCAAATGACGGTATCATCGGGAAGATCGAATTCGCGATCGGTTAGCCATTGCCTGACTCGATCGGTCATCTTAAAGGTACCTTCGATCGTGGCTTTTGTCGTTCCCGTCCGAATCATCCGCACTGTTGCTTTACCGCCGAGTACCAGATCGATCGCATCTAGAATAATCGATTTTCCCGCACCAGTCTCGCCTGTCAACACATTTAACCCCGCTCCAAATTCTAGCTCTAGCTCATCAATGAGGGTGAAGTTATGAATGCGAAGGGACAGTAGCATCGAGGGTAAGGGGTAGGGGAGTAAGGAGTAAGAGAGTAAGAAGTAAGGAGTGTGGGGAGTGTGGGAGGCGGAAAACATACTCACTATTCACTATCCACTCTAATTTAGCCAAGATCGATCGGCGTAGTAACTTGACTTTCTGGGTAAAAAATTGCGCCGGATGATGGAAGCCACTGCCAATGGTAATAAACTAGAGTGGAAAAACTTCTATAGCCTGAAGGCTAACAGCTATGAACGACTCAGATAACGTTGCCGCTAATGCCGGATTTGCCGATCGATTCTCCTCTGGAGAGGCTACGCCAACGATCGATAATAATCTACCTGACTTCAGCACCGATGGCTATAGGGTAGAAAAGCGATTGTCTGAGCGTAACGAGCGGGGAGTGGCAACTTATTTAGCACGAGAAATCGAAATCGATTCGCCTGAGGCGATGCTACGCGATCGAGTGGTAGTCATCAAACAGTGGCAAATATCACCTCAGACTGGCACGGGCGTAAGTTATGCAGATTACTTACCAGAAATCGGGCGGTTACTACAATTCAACCATCTTAATATCGCCTGCTACCTAAATTCCTTCCAAACTCCAACTGGATTTTGTGTCGTCCGTGAATATCAGCCTGGAGTATCGCTTGCAGAGCTAGGGACGCTACCACCATCAGATATTAAATTAGTAGCTGATGTCGTCTTAAAAATTCTTAAAGATCTCCATCAACTAGTTCCGATCGTCGTTCATCACAATATCAAGCCAGAAAATATCATTGTTAACACCGAGGCAGGATTAGAGATATATCTAGTCGATCTTAGCTTAGATCCACACTCCGATCGCGTCGAGCAGCGGTTGAGTCCAGCACTCGATCTCTACAATTTGGGCATGTCTTTAATTTGTATGCTAACGGGTACCTCTACATCACAAGCCCAGCACTTATTCGATGTTAATCATCGGCTAAATTTTCGACACTTATTACCGCCAAGCACCGATCCACAATTAATTGCTTGGCTAGAAAGAATGGTCGAGTCAAACTATCGCCCAGAACATCTCAATACATTTACAGCAAGGCGTTCGACTCCCGATTTAGTTCCAGAAGAAGCTCTCGAACAAACGGGATTTAAACTTACAGAACCCAAACGCAAGCTTAACTGGTGGGGTTGGGGCATCGGTATCGCCATTATCGTTGGTTTGGGTGCGATCGTATATCCATTTTTATTCCCAGAAAGCGACGAACTCAGTCCCGCTCAAATTGCTAAAAATAATTCCCTTACCAAACAAGCCGAATTTGCAGCAACCGATCGCGGTAAATTACTTAAAGATAAACGTTGCCTGACTTGTAATCTCGATCGTCAAGATTTTTCACAAGCAGATCTCGCTGGGGCTGTCGTCCCCCAATCTAGCTTTAAGGGCACAAATTTTACTGGTACTAACCTGGCATTGGCAATTTTTCAAGATGCCGATTTAACTGGAGCTAATCTCAGTAAAGCTAACCTTCAGCAAGCTGCTCTCTATGGTGCCCAGATCGTCGGTGCAAATTTAGCAGGTGCCAATTTAACTAAGAGTAAGTTAGTCTATGCTAATTTTAAAGGCTCTATCTTGCGCGATGCCAATCTCTCGAATGCCGACCTTAAATTTACTGAGTTTCAGCAAGTAGATTTGAGAGGAGCAAATTTGACAGGTGCCGATTTAACTAATGCAAATTTAGTTAATGCCAATCTTCAAAATGCCAATTTAGATGGTGCCAAGTTAGATGGTACGAATTTAACTGGCGCGACAATGCCCGATGGCTCTATTCATCCTTAGTTTAGGGGATAGGGAATAGGGAATAGTTGTCGGGCTTTAGAAGTAAGCCCACTCTTTACTCTTTACTTCTTACTCCCCGCCTTATTTAGTTGATGGATATAATTAACCTGCGCTTGCCAGTATTCGGGTAAACTATCCCAGGGATTCTGGTCGGCGGTGGTAGTGCTATCGTTAGTTATGTAGATATAACCGAATCGATCTTTTTTAGTACGATCGAGAATATTCTTCATTAATTTTCGATTAGACGTGGTATGTATTAATGCTGCAAAATGTTGGGGTGAATACTTTTTTGTGTATGCTGGCGGGCGATAATTTTCCCAGGCTTGGCGATTGTTTTCCAGCAATACTATCAGATCGGCAACTGGTTGGCTGATATAAGTTTCATCTACAATTGTCCCCGGATTGACGATCGTCAGATATTGTGGCGATTTAGATCTAATGTATCGATATAATTGGTGATAATAATCTATTTTGTCGCGATCGCTACTCATCTCATCGATAAAGATACCATCGATGTGAAAGTATTTAATATAAAGGTCGATATCAGCTTTTACAGCTTGTAGATCTCTGGTGGTGTAATTACTTGGCACATAACCAACCATCTCGATTCCGGCTTGATGTAAATCTTTAATTCCTTGTTGATAATCAGTATTTGGCGGTGCGCGATCTGGGCCATTATTAGGATTAATAATTGCGACGATTGTTACTTTTTTAGCAGCGGCTATTACCTGTTTCCATAAATATTTATCTCGATCGTACCAGTTTGGGTAAATATAGAGCGGCAACAGAATTTTAAGTCGAGAATCATCGCGCTTTTCTAAATTTATCATCCAATTTTGTCCGATCGAATTAGTTTGCTCCAAATGTAGATTTCTAGCTTTTATCTGGGAGCTTAGAAGTAGATTTATTCCAAAAGCTGCATAACCAATCGAGTAGGTAATAATTAAAACAGTTATTAATATCCAGCGTAACTTCATAACTACTAATTTGACTTAACCCAAGCGCGATCGATAATAATTATTTAATTTTACACGAGTCATGCAATAGCATAAAATAAAACTAGCCTACTGCGATTAGATACGACATCGAAACTTATGGATAGAATACTCGAACCAGAAGTCATGGATACTTGGCTAGAAGCAACAGCTTATGATGCGATGGATTTTCTAGCTGTGAATACCGCATTTACTACCGATGCGATCGCTTTAGATCCATACGCTGTTAAAATTCTGGATATTGGTACTGGTACCGCCAGAATTCCCATTTTAATGTGTCAGCAACGACCTCAATATTTAATTACAGGCATAGATTTGGCACAATCGATG
Organism: Chamaesiphon sp. GL140_3_metabinner_50; assembly: GCF_025361915.1. Taxonomy (GTDB): domain Bacteria; phylum Cyanobacteriota; class Cyanobacteriia; order Cyanobacteriales; family Chamaesiphonaceae; genus Chamaesiphon. The sequence goes on along the minus strand of NZ_JANYJC010000046.1, from coordinate 17,993 downwards.
CTAATTATCGGTCAGCAAAATCTAGCAGCAGCAGCATTAACTCAACGGATTAGATTGGAGCGGGTAGATTCTAAACGGATGCCATACCCAGATCTAGAGTTTGATATGGTAGTTTCTAATAGTTTAGTCCATCACTTACCCGATCCATTTTCCTTGTTCGGAGAGATTAAAAGGTTAGTAAAACCCGATGGATCGATTTTAATTCGCGATTTAATTAGACCAGAAACCGATTTAATTGTCAACAGTATAGTTGCCAAGCTAGGTAAAGATTATGACACGCATCAACAGCAGCTATTTCATGATTCGCTTAAAGCTGCACTCACACTTGCCGAAGTTAGAGATTTGCTCGATCGAGTAGGGTTAGATCGATTGAGTTTGACTCAATCTTCAGAGCTACACTGGACAATTTCTGGGAAGAAAGGTATCGATAGACAAATCTAAGCTAATCTTATAAATCTACAGATATATATGTTAAAACGAAAATCTTGGTTGGGATTATGTATCGTTATTGGGCTAATGTTTTCCCTAATAATTCCAACGATATCGTTATCTCAATCTTTGCCAACTAAAGCAGCTAGAGAAATTCGCGGCGTGTGGATTACAAATGTTGATAGCGATGTGTTGTTTACTCGCGATCGATTGGCAACGGCCATTAAAGATTTGCGATCGCTAAATTTCAATACTATCTATCCAGTTGCCTGGAATTGGGGATATACAACTTATCCGAGTAAGGTTGCTAAAAAGATTGTCGGTAGCAGTTTTATGCCCAAAAAATCGGCAGGAATCTTAATCGGTCGAACACTGAATAAAAATGAAGGTTTAGAACGACGAGATGTCATGCAAGAGCTGGTTACACAAGGACATAAAAATGGTTTAGCAGTAATTCCCTGGTTTGAATTTGGCTTTATGTTACCCGCAGCTACCGATCCGGCTGGTTCCGATTTTGCCAAGCTCCATCCCGATTGGCTGACTCAAAAACAAGATGGTGGCACAATCTGGAAAGAAGGTAAAGATCCGCGTGTATGGCTTAACCCATTTAAACCAGAAGTAAAAAAATTTATCATCGATCTAGTCGTCGAAGCAGTTGGTAAATATGATGTCGATGGCATCCAATTCGACGATCACTTTGGCTTACCTTCCGAATTTGGCTACGATTCATTTACCGTTAATTTATATAAGAGCGAACATCAGGGACAACTTCCACCCAAAGATTTTAAAAATGAAGCATGGATTAACTGGCGTGCTGATAAAATTACACTGTTAATGCGCGATTTGTTTACAGCAATTAAAGCAAAAAATCCTAAAGCGATTGTCTCAATTTCTCCCAACCCTCAAATCTTTGCCAAAAGCTTCTTTCTCCAAGACTGGGCAAAATGGGAACGTCAAGGCTTAGTAGAAGAATTATTAATTCAAGTATATCGCGATAAATTATCAACATTTGTTGGCGAACTGCAAAAGCCAGAAGTTAAACTTGCCAGTCAACATATCCCCGTTGGAATTGGTATTTTAACTGGTGTCAAACCCAAGCCCATCCCGATGCAACAAATTCAAACTCAAATCGCCGCCGTTCGCAAAGAAGGTTTAGCTGGGGTATCATTCTTTTTCTATGAAACGCTCTGGAAATTAACCAGCGAACCAGCCGCAGCGCGTAAGGATGGGTTCCGACAAGCCTTCGCCCAATCGGTTGCTCGATCGAGCATAATTAAATAAGGGGTTAGGTTTTAGAGCTAGAACTTAAACCCGATGTTTAGATACGATAAGTAATTATCATGGAATTACCCGAATTAGATTCCGAAACGATCGATCGAGTATTAGAGATGGCATGGGAAGATCGAACTACATTTGAATCGATCGAATTGCAATTTGGTTTGTCAGAACCGCAAGTCATCGCCCTAATGCGGCGCGAGATGAAGGCTTCGAGTTTTCGGATGTGGCGCAAACGCGTGACGGGGAGAAACACCAAACACGCCACCCGCCGCGACTTCATTGCAGGGCGGTTTAAATCTCAGAATCAGAAAGGATAGATTTGGTGAATAGTGAATAGTGGATAGTGAATGGTAATTAGGGGCTTGCAATTTGATAAACCCACAAATATCTAGGATGTTATTTCCACGCAAGTCCTTTAACTTGTTTCTCCAGTAACATTGGGCGGTTCATCCGCCCAAGAACGCACTTTTCGATATCCACTATCCACTAAAAAACTAGTAACTTTGTCTTAATGCAAGATGCGATCGCGAACGATCTCGCGCAACAGATTGAAGCTCGCGCCCGTGAAATTGGCTTCCACGCCGTCGGAATTGCAAACATAGACCCACTCACTACCCAAGCCGCAGCAACCCGCCTGCAAGAGTGGTTAGCGTTGGGCTATCAGGCAGATATGGCATGGATGTCCGATCCGCGCCGTCAGGATATCTATCAGCTCATGCCGGGGGCAAAAACCGTAATTGCGGTGGCACTTAATTACTACACCCCTCACCAACGTCCAGACAGCCCCGTTTATGGCAAAATCGCTCGTTATGCGTGGGGTCGAGACTATCATAAAGTACTTACAAAAAAACTCAAACAACTAACAGCTTGGTTGAGCCAATCGTTCGATGGGATAAACGCGCGTTATTACGTCGATACCGGGCCGATTCAAGATAAATTTTGGGCGCAAGCAGCCGGAATCGGCTGGATTGGTAAAAATGGTAATGTCATCAATCGTCAATACGGTTCGTGGATATTTATCGGCGAAATTGTCACCGATTTGGCATTAACTCCCAGCCAGCCTCACGCCCAACATTGTGGCACATGTACTCGCTGCATTTCTGCTTGTCCGACAGGCGCAATTACTCAACCTTTTGTAGTCGATGCCAATCGATGTATTGCTTATCATACGATCGAAAACCGTGCCGAAACTTTACCCCCAGAAATCGCTGCTAACCTGCAAGGATGGGTCGCAGGTTGTGACATTTGTCAAGATGTTTGCCCGTGGAATCAGAGATTTGCCCAGCCGACAGATGTAGCAGATTTTCAACCTTATGCCCGTAATCTCGATCGCACTTTAACAGAGTTAGGATCGCTCACGGATGAGGCGTGGGATCGCAGCTACACAGCCTCTGCGTTGCGTAGAATTAAACCAGCGATGTGGCGGCGCAATGCAATTGCAAATCTTCATAATCTGGGGATCGCAATCGAACGTTAATTAGATTACAATTTTAAAACTGGCATCGGCTTCTCACAAATGCGAAACAATTCTAAACTTATCATCTTTGATTTTGATGGCACCTTAGCTGATACCCTAGGGGCGTTGCTGCGAATTAGCAATCGCTTGGCACCAGAGTTCGGCTATCCACAGATTGGGGATGAGCAGTTAGCAAGCCTTAAATATCTAAGTTCGTGGGAAATTATTAAGCTTTCCAAAGTGGCATTATGGAAGCTGCCGTTTTTATTAAAACGAGTGAAGGAAGAGTTTCCGGCTGAAGTACGGAATGTGAGGTTATTTCCTGGCGTAATTGAGTTATTAAATACGCTCAAAATGCAGGGTTATAGGTTGGGCATTGTCAGCTCTAATGCGGAGCAAAATATTAGGTCGCTCTTGGGTCAAAATCAGATCGAACATTTGTTTGAATTTGTGACAACAGCATCGACTTTTGGCAAAGGTAAGGCAATTGGCAAGCTGCTGAAGCAATATAAATGCCCTAAGTCTGATGCGATTTACATTGGTGATGAGATTCGCGATATTCAAGCGGCTAGATCGATCGAAATCCGCGTTGTGGCTGTCGGATGGGGATTTAATGCGCCGACAGCATTAATCGATCGTCAGCCAGATCTATTAATCACGAAACCATTAGCATTAATTAATGCCCTAGCGCGATTCTATCCCGTTGGCGAAGCCTTGCCCCTGGCAAATCGAGCCAATAATTTGGCTTGTTTGTAATCTAAATAGTTGGGGTAGGCGCAATCGATAAATTGCGCCTACCCTAATTTTTGAGTTAGTTGGCATTGAGGCGACCGATCGCAAAGATTCGTTACACTGTTTAGAGTGTGACTTACAAATATCGCCTCGATCTGATGAACTCTAACAGCCAACCGCAACCAAATAACCCACCAGCAAATACTACTAACCAAATTGAGCGAGATTCAGAAGCTAGTAAAATTTTGTGTCCTCATTGCCTGCGAACGGCAACCAACAAAATTAAATGTAAAGGGCTGTGCGTAGCCGATAGTGATTATTAGCCAGCCGAGATTGGATAATATCGATCGCGAATACGATGGCAGTAGGCGACAATGTTATTTGATTTTTGCGCTCGATCTTTAAGTGGCGAATTAAAAGGTGTCTCTAAGATATTCGCTAATATTCCATACGCAGATGCATCGAGCGAAGTTGGTTCGTCACCAAAGAAAAACGGTTTGTCAGCCAGAAAATCTGACAGCGCAGTCAGATCGGCAATGCCAATGGCATAAATTTCAGCCGAGCTATGTTTGCCCATTCCATGCCCTTCGAGCTGTTTCTGCATGTTTTTACGCCCGATATTGGGGACGGTAGCGCGGAGCAAGGGAGGAAGATCTTTGAAAAATATCGCCTTAGTCTTTTCCCAATTGTCAGGCTCGATCCAGCGATTGTGTGCCATCACCCAGTAAAGATTTTCCTCAATCAGGCGGCGCATTGATAGGGAGATCGCTCGCTCTGATGGGGTGAGGTGTGCATCTAGTCGATCGCCGTAAGTTTGCTTGAGATAATTGATAATAAAGTTAGAATCGCCGATCTCGATCTTGCCATCTTGGATATAAGGCATTTTGCCTTTGGGTGCTTTACCCATGTCGGTCGTGTAGACTGACTCAAACGGCGTATCTGTCATCCGCAGATAGGTTTCCAATTTGAGACAAAAGCTACTGGTATTAGGTAACCCAAACGCTGGAGCAAATTGGTAAAGCTTGATTGTCATGCCGATTTAAGCTAAGTTGACATCACCTCGGCACTGCCGAATTAATTCAATCATAAGACATAAAAACTACTTGCGATCGATTGTAATGTTTTTGTTACATTTGCGCGATCTTCAATTGGTTCGATCGTCACACACTCAATTTTTCACGCAGCTTACAAAATCCATTCTGATGCGCGATCGCCCAAATCGAGCAGAATACTCACAGCTTTACCCAATCGAGGCTTTTCGGTCGTTGCGGCGATAAATTTCTGGACTTGGGCGACACTACCCATCGCCACTAAATAAGAGGCAACCGTATCTAAATGAGCCAAATATTCGGTTTCTGAGAGCGGAAAAGATGCTTGTTCTTGATATTTCCACATCACTTGCAGATAGATTTTATTCGGAGTCTTCCGCATCTGGACATCATAGGAATAGCCCCATTTAGCAACGATCGTTTCTCTGAGTTCTTGTCCAGTCACAATTTTAGGATGTGGATAGTGAATAGTGGATAGTGGATAGTGGATAGGAAATAGGGGGAACTTTAGATGAAAACAGTATTAAAAATGATTCAGCTTTTACTCTGGCAGGATGTTTATTAAGTATTCCTGTCGATTAATCGATCCCTATTCCCTATTCCCTATCCCCTGGCTTTCGTAGAAAGTCTAATGTGCCTGTATTGCCATCGAGAATTGCAGCTACACCGACTGGTAGTGCGGCATTACAGCCGTCGTGTCCGAAGGGTAGATTGGCAACGATCGGGATATTCAGATCGGTCAGTCGATCGCGTAGCACCTCTTCTACTGTAAAGCTAGAACTGCCTGCTGGGGGTTCGCACTGACTGAATCTACCGATCGCAATTCCGGCAACCTGGGACAGTACCCCAGTCAGCCGCCAATGGGTGAGGAGACGATCGATCCGATAGGGAGCTTCAGTGACATCTTCGATCGCTAGAATCGCCCCAGTCAAGTCTGGTTGAAGTTTCGTACCCAGCAAATGGGTAGCGACTGTCAGATTGCATGGTAATAATTTACCACGGGCCACATTGCCCACCCAGCCATCGCCCTGTAGTACTGGGATCGGTTTTCCCACCACCAGATCGAATAAACGATCGCGCGACCAATCGGGTTCATCTGATAAGGTAGTAAGTAATGGCCCATGAATTCCGCTGATTCCTTGCTGTGCCAAACTCCATAGTAAAGCAGTAATATCCGAAAACCCAATCAGCCACTTAGGTTCAATCGTCCGATCCCACTGCCAATCTTCGAGTAACCGCATTCCACCATAACCACCCCGCGCGCACAAAATTCCGCGACACTCAGGATCTGCCCAAGCTGCTGCTAATTGAGTCCGTCTAGTTCCATCCGTTCCGGCTAGATAACCCCAACTCGCCTCGATCTCTGGTGCTACTTCGACCCGAAACCCGCGCTCTCGCCAAATTTCAATCCCTCGATCGAGTGCCTCGCGATCGCGTAATTTGCCACTTGGCGCAATTACCCGCAACAAATCTCCACTTTTCAGGGGTAAAGGTGTTTGACAAGGTGCAATCATGGGTATTTATAAGATATGCGAATTGATTTTTACTAGAGCCAGAGATTAGTCCCGCGATCGTTTTCTCATTATCACACCCATCAATCCACCTGAGTTGCCATAATAGCGTAAACTATCGGCAGACTGAATCCACCCGAACCCCATGACCAATCAACTAGCGGTAAAAATAGTCTGCCAAAATCCTGAATGTCAGGCTCCCAATCCGGCGAGTCATAATTTTTGCGCGCACTGTCGGACGGCAATTCCTAAAGTTTATTTATGGGCGGTAGGTGAAGATGCCTCTAGCCTGAAAGCTGGACAGACGCTGGCGAATAATCGCTATGTCGCGGTTAACAATCGAGTATTGTTAGATACCAAACCGGGCTGGCAACCGGAAGTTGTGGAGAAAGTGCCCGAATTTATTACTCCCTACCTGCGACTGATCGGGCACCGTCCGCACGTTCCCCAGGTGTATGGCTCGGTAACTTACAATCGCTCCGGACGACGGACTAGTACCTTGTGGTTGCTCGAACAAGCCCCAATCTATAGCGAGGGTTTAGGAGCCGCACTGGCGGGGAAAGTGATGCCAGAACTGAGCGAAAGCTGGAAAACCGCCGGATCGATGCGTCAGCTCAATTGGCTGTGGCAAATCGCCAATTTGTGGGACTCAATGGAAGTCGAAGGCGTGAGTCGGACATTGCTACATCCAGAAGTATTGCGAGTAGAGGGCGGATTGCTGCGGACGATCGAATTCATGCCCAATGGCGAATCGCCGCCAAAATTAGCCGAATTGGGCAAAATTTGGAAGATGTGGCAAAAGCAGGCGCGGATCGGCATCGCTCAAACCTTAGAAAAAATTGTCGATCGCTTAATTAAAGAAGAATTTACCACCGCCACTCAACTAATTGCCGCGATCGATGAAGCCCTCAGAACAGTCGGTCAAAAACAATTTCTCAACTGTAATTATATTACCCTCACCCATACCGGGCCGACGCGGGAACAGAACGAAGATGCCTGTTATCCGCCCAGTGGTGATGGAATGTATCAAAATACAGGCTACGATTTGAGTCTGGCGATCGTCTGCGATGGTGTCGGCGGCCATCAAGGTGGCGAAGTTGCTTCTAATTTGGCGATCGAAACCATTCACCGCCGGATCGAAACCGTCCTCGATAAGCCCGAAAATCGCTATCCTGATAGTATCAGCATCCAAATCGAGAATTCAACCTGCATTGCTAACGATCGGATCAGTCATCTCAATGACAGCGAAAATCGCCACGAACGCGAGCGAATGGGGACGACGATGGTAATGAGCCTAATCTACGGTCACGAGGCTTATTTCGCCCATATCGGCGACTCTCGGCTGTATCGGATTACGCGGACTGGTTGCCACCAAATGACCTTAGATGACGATTTGGCAACTAGAGAGGTGCGGCTCAGTGGGATTCTGTATCGAGAAGCTTTGGGGATGAGTTCTTCGGGTTCGCTCTATCAAGCCTTGGGAATGAATTCTTCGAGTTCGCTCCATCCCAATATCCGGCGGACGATTGTCGATGAGGAGTGCATCTTTTTACTATGTTCCGATGGTGTGAGCGATCGCGACCGGGTCGAGCAATACTGGCAAACCGAAATTTTACCTGTCTTAGAGGGGAAAGTCGATCTGGCTACGGCTTGTCAGCGGACGATCAATATGGCAAATACCCATAACGGACACGATAACGCCACTGTCGCCCTAGTGCATTGTCAAGTCAAGCAGCCAGTGGAAGCCGGACAAAATACTACGCTTCAAGACTTTCCTGCCGATGCTAGTACCTACATCCAGACCGATACCCTGCTACTGAGCAGCCCCGAAAGCAGTGCTGATGAAAGTAATCGCCAGCACAATCCGGTAGATCGATCGATCGCTATGCCAACAGCTACAACTAAACAGTACCTATTGCTAGGAGCTGTCGGGTTAGCCTTATTTACGGCGATTGGTGCTGGTGCTTGGTTCTTCTCTCAAGGAAATTTGAGTGCGCCACCGCCAGTAGTTAGTCCCAGTCCCGCTGCGATTCCTAGCACGCCTCCAGCTAATTAACTCAAGTTGCTACCCACAATCGTAGGCATCTTGTCTGTAACATCTTGCGTTGATGACTCTCATCAATCGACGACGATCGGGTCGATAATACCACCACCGAGGACGATATCGCCATCGTACCAAACGGCTGCTTGACCGGGGGTAATGCCAAATTGCGGTTCGTCAAATACTAATTTAACCTTATCCCCAGCCAGCGGAATCACACTCACAGGCACGGCTGACGATCGATAGCGCACCTGAACTTCAGCCCGAATCGGCGTAGTTGGTTGCGGAATCGATACCCAGTTTACCCGATCGACCGTACATTCGCTGCCATGAGTTTCCTCGCGCGATCCGACGACGACGCGATTTTTGAGTGCATCTAAGGCGACGACATATAAAGGTTCGGGAGCGGCAAGCCCGATCCCGCGCCGTTGACCGATCGTATAATGATGGATGCCCAAATGCTGACCGAGGATCGCTCCTTGAGTATTGACAATTTCCCCCGGACGTTCGTTGATATATTTGTCTAGAAAGGTTTTCATCGAGCCGTGTTTTTCGACTAAACACAGATCTTGGCTTTCGGGTTTATCGGCGGTAGAAAGATTCAAACCCGCCGCAATTTCCCGCGTTTGGGTTTTGAGGGTATCGCCCAGCGGGAATACAGTCGCAGCCAGGATATGTTGTTCGAGATCGTAGAGAAAATAGGTTTGATCTTTAGATCTGTCGATCGCCCGTCGTAATTGATGCCGTTGTAAATTATCGTCGTAAGTAATCCGGGCATAGTGTCCCGTGGCAATATAGTCGGCTCCTAATTCAGCTTTAGCATAAGCCACCATCGGCCCAAATTTCACCGCCTTATTGCACTGAGAACAGGGTAACGGCGTAATACCAGCTTCATAACCAGCGACGAGATAATCGATAATATACTGCTCGAAAGTATCGCGACTATCGACAATCTGGTGAGTAATCCCTAACTGTTCGCAAATTTTTGCTGCATCGACCATTCCTTCCGAGCAACATTGACCTTTACCCCGCATCAACCAGAGCGTCAGACCGATGACATCGTAACCTTGCTCGCACAAAATCGCCGCAGCAACCGAACTATCAACTCCTCCAGAGAGTCCCACAACAACTTTTTTCATAGCTGGCAACATCGAACTTTTACTTATAGTTTGCCTACTACTAATTTAACACTTTTCTCAATCGGCTTGGACGCAGCAGACAGTCTGGATCGAGATTGCGCGGAGCGAGGCGAACACACGACTTCGAGATCGATCGTCCCATGTGCTAATTTCGAGCGTCCGGTTGGGAATTATAGATAGAGATCTTGTCAGCTCGTACCAGCTATCTGGCTGGGAACATCAAATTGTGCCCGCACGTCGTCCAAGCCAGGACAGATCGTCACTAATAACGTATGTATATTACAAAAAAAGTGCTGTAAACTTCGTAAGCGCAATTGCCAGAAGGTACGATAAAACACTGAGGATAAGAATTACCTCTAAGCCTTAAACTAGATGGTTAGACATTAAATTAAACCGACCGCCATTAAATATATAAATTTTTTATGAAAACTACTAGTTTGCAGACTTATATCTACAAAGGTCTGATGGTTGGGTTAGTACCAGTACTCGCGATCGTCAATCTCCAGTCAGTAGGGATGGCGGCTCCCCCCAAAGCGAGTAAGCCTACCGCTCCAGTTAAAGATCTCACCGCTAAAATTAGCATCACTCCTAAAACAGCTAAAGCCAAAACTCCCGCGAAACCTGCCAAAAGAGTCGCAGCACCTTCGTTTAGTAGTAACAATAGTTTTGCCGATTCTTACACTCTCGGCCCTGGTGACAGATTGCGGATCGACATTTTTAACGTGCCTGAATATAGTGGCGAGTTTTTTGTTCTCGGCGATGGTGCGATCAATTTGCCTGTTGTTGGCGCGATTCCAATTCAAGGATTGACCGTTCAAAAAGCTTCTAGCCTACTAACATCTTACTTCTCTCGCTACGTCAAACGTCCGATCGTCACGATCAGCGTCTTGGCTCCTCGTCCCGTTCAATTTGCTATTGCGGGTGAAGTTACCCGCTCTGGTTCTTACACCGTGCCATTTACAGGCGATAACCGAAAATTCCCGACTGTCAGCCAAGCAATTCAACTAGCTGGCGGTACTACTCAAACTGCCAATTTACGCCAAGTTCAAGTGCGGCGCGCTGCGACTGGTAGAGTAGCAATCGTCAATATTTTTGACGTACTCCAACGGGGTAATACCTCCCAAGACATTACCCTCCGCGATGGCGATACCATCTACATTGCGCGTGCCGAAGGCGTAAATGCCGCAGACCGACTGCGCCTGTCGGGTTCTAACCTCGCCAACCAAGATGCTACCGTCAAAGTTGCCATCCTGGGCGAAATTGGTAAACCAGGTACCTACACCCTTAAAGGCGATAGTGGTGGCGGCGGCGGACGCGTCACACCGCCCACACTTACCGAAGCGATTAAAATAGCTGGGGGTAGTACCGCTTCGGCAGATCTGAGCCGAATTCGAGTGCGGCGGAATACCCGGACGGGTGTCGGTCAAGTATTACCGATTAACCTCCTCAACTTGCTCAAAGCCGGAGATTTCGGTCAAGATATCATTCTCCAAGATGGCGATACCATCTTGCTACCGACCGCAAATGAGATTAATAGTGCCAATAGCACCCTCGTTGCTGCTTCCAACCTCGGCCCACAAGCCATCAGTCCGCCCAGAGTAGTGGTAGTCGGTGAAGTAAATCGCCCCGGTACCTATACGGTGACAGGAGCTGCAAACACGACTAACAATAGTACCCAATTAACTGGTACAGTTGCGCTCCCGACGGTTACCAATGCCATTCAAGCCGCTGCTGGCATCAAACCTACTGCCGATGTTCGTCAAGTCCAATTGATTCGGACGACTCGTTCTGGCGAACAGAAAATCTCCCTCAACTTGTTTAAACTGATTCAACAAGGCGATACCAGCCAAGATATCATTCTCCAAGAAGGCGATCGAATTTTTATTCCAGTCGCTCAAAATCTTACCGCTCAGGATGTAGATTTAGTCGCATCTTCGACTTTCTCACCCGCGACGATCAGAATCAACGTGATCGGTGAATCTGCTGGTAGTGCTGGTGGCGGTCGCGAAGTCCCCTCCAATACCACACTCAATCAAGCAATCTTACTTGCGGGTGGCTTCAATAACGTTCGGGCTAACAAAAACGAGATCGACTTTATCCGGCTCAATCCTAATGGTACTGTGACCAAACGCTTAATTAAGCTCAACTTTGCCAAAGGTATCGATTTAGAGAGCAATCCTCGCCTCCAGAACAACGATACGATCGTCATCGGTCGGAATAACCTAACGCGGATTGGAGACGGCTTCAGCACGATTCTAACGCCCTTTAACGGTCTGTTAAATTTCTTTAGATTCTAAACTGGCTATTTTGCTGGGGTCAAGGGTAAAGGATCGAACTCGATTTCCTTTGCCCTTTTTCCATTTTGGGCAGACTAGCTACTAAAGAAGCGATCGGGGATAATAAAGATCTGAGTATCGATCTGTTGAACCTGCTATGAATACGACCAATTTGCGAGATCTGTACCAACAGGTCATTCTCGAACACTACAAAAAGCCCAAGCATAAAGGTAAAACAAATCCGATCGATCGATATCAGAAAGGGCACAATCCATCTTGTGGCGATACGATCGAACTAACATTAGAACTCGATGCTACTGGCGAACGCGTTACCGATGTTAAATTTGAGGGTGAAGGATGCGCGATTGCCCTGGCTTCGGTAGATTTGATGGCGGGAGCTATCGCTGGTAAAACGATCGATGAAGCTCTAGCATTAGTCAGTATTTTTCAAAGCATGATGAAAGGGGAAGCTGAATTTCCTCAAGAGCAACGCAAGCTCAATGTCATGAAAGGAGTCGCTCAATTCCCCGTGCGGATCAAATGCGCCAACCTCGGCTGGCATACTCTCAGAGCCGCTCTCCTAATGACAGGCTCCGCCAAACTCGCCGATTTTGTCACCAATGAAGCAGAGTAGGGAATAGGGAATAGGGAATAGGGAATAGGGAATAGTGGAAAGCGAAAAGTGCGTTCTTGGGGCGCGAGCTTTTGGGGGGAAGCTTCCCCCAAAACGTCGCTTCTTTGCGCTGTCTTGTCTCACCTTTTTTGACGGGGAACCCGTCCAAAGGTGAGCCGCAAGAGAAGCAACTATTCGAGATAGTTGAAAATTTTCCAAGCATCAAATATTCTAAACTCTTCTATCCCCTATCCCCTATCCCCTATCCCCTATCCCCTACCCCCTACCCCCTATCCCCTATCCCCTAACACCTAATACAATGATTTCAACAGCCGACTTCTTCACATACTTTCAATGGTCGGGAATTGCGACGCTGGCTTTTGGCGCAGTCACACTCTTGGCTTTACTCCTAAAATGGGGTTTTAAATTTCGGCTCGTTGGGGCGACCGGGTTTATGGGAGTGCTGACTGCGGGATTATTTGCGTTGAGCTTAGTGCCCATCGTCCATACTAATGTTCCGGGCGCGTTACATTACTCCTTAATTTATGATAACGGTAGCGACCGAGCGACGATTGCCGTTCGCACGCCGATTACCGAAACAGGATTAGATGCCACTTTACGCCAAGCAGCAGCCGATTTATACTCTTACGGTCGGTCGGGTTCGAGCGACAAACAGCTTAAAGTCCGCGCCAGAACTGTGATTCATCCACGTCCTGGAATTTCCGAACCATTGGTATTAGGCGAAGTAACCCGTTCCCTCAGCGGTGGCGAAGATAGCCAGTTAAACGTCAAAATCGAGCGTGATAATTTGCTCAAAGTCGATCGAACCACCCCGTCAAAAGTCTAAATAACAGCAGTTTCCTCAAATCTAACCGCCAAATTTGAGTTATGAGTTAGCGATGCAGCTTGGGGGGGAATAATATGAGAAGTTGGCAAGACTCAGATCGCTCGGATCGATTCCCCAACCCCAACCTCAAATTAGAATGATTTCTCCAGGCAATTTTAGTGATGGAGAAAGAACTTCGATCGCATCGTTTGACTAAAACTTAGATAAAAACTGGTTAACTTCATGAGGATTAATGACCCAAACTTACTTCAACAAGTTGTTAACTACCTAGACAGACATCAAGAAGCAGTTCGCATTAAAAAAATGCTGTATTGCCTGTGTACCAGTAGGTGGGAAAAAGATACAGATTATTTAAACTCGATTAACTTTCAGTATCTAATCGAACAAATAATTAGAGAAAATAATACTCTTGACCTATTTAGAACCTTATTACAAAATCTAATTAAAACAGTTAATAAACCCAAGCAATATATCGAAATTGCTAAGGTGATTTATTTAGCGATCGGGCAATTATATCCTGAATTTCGTCAAGAACATGGCGGTAGACCCCAATCGCCACCCCCTGCCGCCCGCATACCCGAACCAGAACCCAGTAATTCAGCGGTGGGAGTGGCTTCTGCCTTCCAACGCGCCTATGCTCCAGAACCCACGCAAGCAGACAGTGGTTTGCACGGTATTCCCTCGTCAATCGAGCGGGCTTATGCACCTGCACCCACTCAAGCTTATGTCAGTCAGCCTGTGCCATCAGTACTAGAACGGGCTTACGCACCATTGCCCAGCCAGCAATTCGAGCAACAGGAATCGACTTACGAGGATGTCGATGAATCTGCTTACGAAACATATTACGATCCAGATCTCTCCGAAGGGGGTCGATTTGGTACTGCCGAACCTCCAGATCCTGAGTATCAAGTTCCTGAATACGATTCCTTTAGCTTACGACAGAATGTCATGAGCTATACCAATCCGCTGCGGGCAAAAATCATTCTCTCGCTGATGCTACGACCCGACTTCAACTTTGGAAGCCAATCAGTCGCCGCCCTACGAGAATATCAACTTGACGATTTGTTATTAGAAGTTTTAAAAGCTTACCCGACCATCTCTCAACTTGAAGAAAGTATGACTTGTGCCGTCGAACAACTGGTAGAACTAGAAGAATACGGTAAAGCAGCTAATGGCTTGCTCCAATCGCTAGTACCGCTCTACATGCCGAAAACATCGGGCGTGAGATAACGTCAGCATGACTAATTAAGGTACGCTGGTAAGCGTCGCACGATCTAAATAAAATCTTTAATATGGTCAGAACTGCCTCGACAATGCTAGCTTTGGGCGTTAGTGCGCCAGATTTTCACCTCACTGATGTCGTCAGTGGGGCAACCATTTCGCTCGCTACTTTTGCTGACAAACCAGCTTTGTTAGTGATGTTTATTTCCGTTCACTGTCCGTTTGTCAAACACGTTCAGAGCCAGTTGGCACAGCTCGGTAAAGATTATAGCGCGCAAGTAGGAATAGTTGCGATCGGCTCTAATGACATCGAAAAATACCCCGATGATGCGCCAGAGCATTTACAAGCTTTAGCCCATGCTGAAGGGTTTAATTTCTCGGTCTGCTGCGATGCCTCTCAAGTGGTGGCGAAAGTTTATACGGCAGCTTGTACGCCAGATTTCTTTTTATTCGACCGCGATCGCCAGTTGGCTTATCGGGGACAATTAGACGATAGTCGTCCTTCTAATGGTCAACCAGTGACCGGACGAGATTTGCGCCACGCGATCGAATCTTTACTGGCTGGTAAGGAGGTTGATGCCAATCAACGCCCCAGTATCGGCTGTAATATTAAGTGGATTCCTGGTAACGAGCCTGAGTACTTTACCGGAATTCGGGCTGAAGAATCTTAATTGTGTGAGCTGGCTACGATGTATCCACAAGTCAATAGACTTCGTCTTAGGTTGGTTTACCCCCCCTTTATAAGGGGGGGCTTTCGCTCCCTCCCCTGTATAAGGGGAGGGCTGGGGTGGGGTAAAGGACTACGCATCATCTCCAATCAACTTGTAAATGCACGGTAGGTAAGTTTGGAGCATCGATCGTTACAAATTAATCGATCGCAATTGTCGTTGGGGTGGTCGGTGCGGCTCCAGAATTATTACTAATATCTGGCGTAAATGGGTTGCGGAAATCGGCGTATAACTTATCTCTCCAAGTGAAAAACACATCATAGTCGGGATTGTCTGCAAACCCCGGCACCCCTTTCCCTTTCAGATTAAACGGCACATTCAGATAAGGCCCTTCGGGAATTTTGAGCAACAAACTCAACCCGGCTACAGTCAAATCTGCTAGGGTGGGAGTATCGCCTGTTAGATAAGCATTAGAATTTTGAGCCAGTAGCATACAAATCGATTCTAGAGAGCGGTGCATCTCTGCTTTCGCCGCTCTCATCGCATCTGGGGTCAAGCCTACTCCCAACCCTAGCAGATCGATTGCTTCTGTGGGAATCGAGCCGACTAAATTTTTGAAGATATCGGGGGTGCCGCTGGGTAGAATAGAGGTACGCAAGCTACTACTCTTGAGACCTTCTAACAGAATCGATCGTCCTTTAACCCCAATTGAATTATCAGCCCATTGTTCTAGTAGCAAACAAGTTGCTTTTTTTTGGGGGTCGGTCGGAATAATCGGTCGATCGGGATAAGTTTTGTCAAGATAGAGTGCAATTGCGGTAGAGTCGGTAATAACCTTATTGCCATCTTTGAGTACGGGCACTTGTCGTTGCCCAGAGATCCGAAATAGGTCGAATTGTCCGACTCCCGGCACAACTTCGATTTTGCGATATGCTAACCCTTTATAGTCCAGAACCAATCTGACTTTTTCCGAAAAGTGCGATAGTTCAAATTGATATAGTTCTAGCATGTATTTTGTTCTCGATCGTAATTTAAATAGCTCTATCATTTATCCTAGAACATCAACCGTGAAATACATATATCCAAGCTTACGGTTTTCACGCCGATCTTATCTATAATGCCTAAGCTGACTCCACCCGATTCCGTACAGCAGACGTTACCCAAAGGCTTAGGAGATCCGCCCTGGCAATCCTGGATTTTCCGCCTGTTCCCAATGTTTTATATGACGGCTCTGACGATTGTACTACCCACAATTTTGACTCAATCTTTTGTGGTGTCCGATTTAGGCGTTACTCAGGAACAAAAATTACGGCAACAGCTCAGATCGATTTCGATCGAGATCTTAGCGCGTGGTGAAAGTATTGGTTCGGGGGTGCTGCTTCGCAAGCAAGATCGGATTTATACCGTCGTGACCAATGCTCATGTCATTCAATCGACTAAGGCACCATTTCAACTGCAAACCCACGATGGGGAGGTTTATGCCGCTGCTTTAGTCGCTCCACCCACTAACCAGAATCGCGATCTGAGCATTCTGCGCTTTCGCAGCGAACGACGCGCTTACGCTACGGCTAGATTAGCAGCAGCTAACCCGAAAGTTGGCGAACGCATCTGGTCGGCAGGATTCCCCGCCGATAAAAATAATGGTGTCGATCGTGCCGCCTATGACACCGCTAAGGCTGCCTGGGGGCTAGAGATTGTCAGCGGCCAGGTGACCCAAATTTTACCGATCGCCATCTCTGGTGGCTATGGCATCGGCTTCGACCCCTGTATTCGCAAGGGGATGAGCGGGGGGCCAGTACTCAACCGCGCGGGTGAATTAGTCGGGATTAATGGTCTTCATGCCAATCCGCTCTGGGATGTACCAGAAGTTTTGGAAAATGGCTCGACTGTCAACGATCTCCTGCAAGAACAAATCAAAAATTCTAGTTGGGCAATTCCTAGCAAGTTTATCGGCGACTATATTAAGTTGTAGATAGTGGCTGGTGG
This sequence comes from Chamaesiphon sp. GL140_3_metabinner_50, assembly GCF_025361915.1. Lineage (GTDB taxonomy): Bacteria > Cyanobacteriota > Cyanobacteriia > Cyanobacteriales > Chamaesiphonaceae > Chamaesiphon. Next base: position 747 of record NZ_JANYJC010000046.1, on the reverse strand, counting down.
CTACTAAAAATAAACCCCGCTCGGAGGATAAACTTCGAGCGGGGTCTAGAATTTAATGGAGCTGGGCAGAGTCGAACTGCCGTCCGCCCTGGGTATTTACTTTCCGCTCATTCACAGGCCTAGTCTATCTAATCCTCAAGACGGGAGTGACCAATTATCCCAGGTCGCAGGATGCTCTGATGAATCTTAGCCATTTAACCTACCAGAGACGGTTAAATAGAGCATCCGTTGAGGGTTTAGTTATAGTAATTAACGGAGTCATACTATAAATGCTCGACTTAGAAATTAATCGTAAGTTTTTTTTAGGCGGCTACAGGAGCTGCTTTACGAGCGAAAGGTACAATGTTGTTTGCATCTATATTTATTTGAGCCGATATTAACGAGAGTAGACTCCCTCTCGACCTGTATCACAGTGCAGCTTTCGCCAACACGTCGAAACCTTTACAGCCCCAAGTTCTCTTATTGTACAGTAATTTTAGGGATTTTGGGAGGGGAGAGGTTTTAGGCTTTAGGCTTTAGGTGTTAGGCTTTAGGAAAAATTCGATCTAGTTTAAAGGGATCTATGGCACCCCTGTTCTTGAACTAGATCGAATTTTTCCTAAAGCCTAATCCCTAAAGCCTAATGAAACTCCTCTGTATCAGCAACGGACATGGTGAAGATGCGATCGCATTACCCGTGCTTCAAGAATTGCGTAATCTACCAGAACCGCCAGAAATAGTCACATTGCCGATCGTGGGTGTGGGCAA
>NZ_JANYJC010000169.1 GCF_025361915.1 Chamaesiphon sp. GL140_3_metabinner_50 | reverse complement strand
CTCAAGCACATCAGCTCGTCGGTACAGATGCGATCGCGGTAGATCCCGAACTCGAAGCATTACTCGCAGGGACGATCTCGATTACCCTCGCCGACTGCGAAAGTTTAATTCAAGCATATTTAGGAGATCGATCGATCTACGATGACGATCGACTCATCGAAGCAATTAGCGGTTTAATTTATAGCGATGGCGATGTCGCAGTCGCCGAAGCAAAACTCTTAACCAATATTCAATCTCAACCATCTTCTGACTTGCCAGCAAGACAGCCACTACTCGCCAAAATTCAACAGCTCTATCAAAATTGGCGCACTAAAATCGATACATAAACAGCTAATAGTATTGGGCGTAAGTAAAGTTACTATTTAGCGGGGAGCGGGGAGACAGGGAGACTGGGAGACTGGATAGATTTTTAATCCTTCTTACTCCTTACTCCTTACTCCTTACTTCTTACTCCCAACTCCCAACTCCCATCTCCCATCTCCTAACTCCATGACTCGTTCCCTATCTAACCGAGATTTTCTCTCGCAAATTCAAGCTATATTTGCTAGCGAAACCTGCTTATATATCGTCAAACGATCGCTCCAAGCGATCTTGACTTTATTCTTGGCTTCAATCTTATGCTTTGCCATCATTCAGTTATCGCCAGGTAACTTTCTCGATACGCTCAAGCAAAACCCTAAAATTACACCCCAACGGATCGAAGAACTCGAACAGCTATTTGGATTGAGTCCTAAAAAAGACTTGTTAACCATATCTCAACAATATTTAAAGTGGTTATGGCAAGCATTTCAAGGCAACTTAGGTTTGAGTATGCTCTACTTCCAACCCGTAACCACATTGATCGGACAGCGCATCAGAGCCACACTAGAACTTGCGATCGCATCAATTATCTTGACATGGGCGATCGCCATTCCCTTAGGGATTATCGGTGCAGTCAATCAAAACAAATTTATCGATAAATTCTTGCGCGTACTCAGTTATACAGCCCAAGGATTTCCAAGTTTTGTGACTTCATTATCGTTATTAGTAGTTGCTCAAATTTGTTCGCCGCTCTTACCAGTAGGTGGTAGAACTAGCATTAATCATGGCGAAATGTCGGCGATCGGACAATTATTTGATATCCTTTGGCACATGATTTTACCGACGATCGCGTTAACGATTACCGGATTCGCTGGACTGCAACGGATTACGCGCGGTGAATTATTAGATGTTCTACGTCAAGACTATATTCAAACCGCTAGGGCTAAAGGTTTATCTGAAAATCGAGTGATTTACGTCCACGCATTACGAAATGCAATTAACCCATTAGTAACATTACTCGGCTTTGAATTTGCTAGTTTACTCGGTGGTGCTTTTATTGCTGAGTTTTTCTTTAATTGGCCGGGACTCGGTAAACTAATTTTAGCAGCGGTGACCGCTAAAGATATTTATTTGGTAATGGGTAGTTTGATGATTGGAGCGGTGATGTTAATTATTGGTAATTTGATCGCCGACTTACTCCTGAAGTTTGTCGATCCACGTATTAAATTAGCAGATCTTAAATAACGTCAGTTTTTCCTGTCGGAGAGGCTACACTAACGGGATAAAGATTTCGCAAAATGACTCTTGGCTCCGTTCCTGCACCGCCCTCAAATGAAGTTCGGGGCGGTGCAGGAACGAAGCAGATCGATTTTCCTTAACCCGAACTCAGGTTAAATAATTAATTGCTACCTATATAACCACGATTTCAACCTTGGGTATTTATTTTAACAGCGTTGATATCTCATTCCTGGTAACTGTTCGATCGAGCCGAGCAATTCTAATTGCAATAACCTACTCGAAACAGTCGCCACTGGTAACTGAGCTTTCGATACCAAATCGTCAAAATCGATCGGATCGTCACCAACTAACAGCCAGATTTGGTGAAGATCGGGAGCTAATTCTATCGCGGGAGCATTAACTTTCGCTATAGCTGGAGCGAGATCGAGCTGTGGCATTAACGGTAATTGAAGTTGCCGGGAATCGAGTTGAGGGATGGAAGAGAGTAATTCGAGGAGATGTTTCAAGCCTAGAATCGGCTGTGCGCCGCGACTGAGTAGCCCCAGACAGCCGAGTGCATTGGGGTTGTCGATCGCGCCAGGAAGGATGTATACATCGCGGTTGAAGTCATTGGCTTGATAAGCAGTAATCAGCGCGCCCGACTTAACCGGAGCCTCAATCACGATCGTCACGCGACTCAATCCGGCAATAATTCGATTACGTGCGGGAAAATGAGGTCGATTTGGTTGCGTTCCTGCTGAATATTCGCTGACAATTAAACCATGCTGTTGAATGTCTGCGGCAAGCTGGTGATTGCTCGGCGGATAAACAACATCGACACCAGTACCAATGACAGCGATCGTTTTCCCGCCAGCTTCCAAGCAGGCTTTGTGCGCCTCAGTATCGACACCCAGAGCCATCCCTGAGACGATCGTAAACCCGTTTTTTGCCAAGCAGGTACTAATTTCGCGCGCCCACTTAATGCCATATTTGGAAGGCTCGCGAGTACCGACGATTCCGATCGTTAAATCTCCCGGTTGTTGAATTGTAGCGACTTGCCCTCGGTAATATAAAACGCCCGGAGCCGAGGGAATTTCGGCCAGGAGGCGGGGATAATCGGTATCGCTACGCGCCCACCAGTTAGGGTCGTCGATCGTCTGTCGAGCGAGCAATTTGACGGGATCGATTTTGGCGCGAGCCGCCAAAATTTCGGCACCCGACAGTGCGCCGACACCATAAATCTGAAGTATTTTTTCGTCAGGGGCGTGCCATGCCGCTTCAAGGCTGCCAAATTGCTGGTACAATCGATCGACTAAAATCGGCCCGACACCATTAACTTTCGACCAAGCCAACCAATAAATCCGTTCTTGTGACATCCGATCGATTCCAGGTTCGTTCGACTTATTATGCCCAGAATTTTAGGTTTTGGAGCGGGGGGACGGGGGGACTGGGAGGAGAAACTAAGGAACGCAGTTCCAATGCCTAAAGCCTATTAAAAATCCAGTATTTAGAGATCTGCACAAATCGACCGACAGATCGATATGATAGTGAGCGATTAGGTTGCTGGAGAGCTTAATCCGTTAATATTTAGAGCGTGCCTTGGTAGATGCATTCTTTTTACCGATCGTTATACGTTGTGCAGGTGGCATTTTGACCGAACCTATTTATTTTGAACGAGAGCGTTACGATCTACCTATACCGATGTTTGAGGTTAATCCTCATGCTGCGTCTGGGGAAACTACTTTCATCCAAACCCAAGATTTATCAGAGCAGCAACGCTTAATTTTTCAAGCTTTACAGCAGGTATTTAGTCCGCTGGGGGTGAGATTTGAGTTTTCGCTCCAACATCAGCCGCAGATGGCTGAATTTACCAGCGACGAGGCACAGACTACGTTTCAGTCGGCTGATGCCTACTGGCAAATTTTAGAGTATCGGCTCTGGATTAGGTGTTACGCGCAAACGGCTTTAGACTCTCAACTAATTTCCGAACCGCTGACTAAAAGCCTTCGCAGCCTGAATTTTCAGCACTTTCAAGATGCGATCGTCCAGTTTTCGAGGTTTTCGGCACGAGTAGCCACGGGTAAGCAAATTCCTGATTGGCGATTGCGGATCGATCTGACACCACCGACTGTTAGGCTTAGGAGTTGGGCGCGGTGGGGTGATGTGCAAGCGATCGTTAAATTGCTAAATATGGCTCTAGCACCTGAAGAAATTCAGGTGAGTGCGGTCTTGAAAAATCTCACATTACAGATTTTTTGTACGCTTAAAAATTCGCAGTCGGCGAGATTTCCTGCCAAAAAGATCGTCCTCGATACGATCGCGCCACTACTAATTTCGCTCACACCTCAAGGCATTCAAGGAGCTACAATTCATGGTATTCAATCTCAACCCGATTTAGTCGGACAGATAGATGAGCCGCCCGTATGGATTCACTGGCTCGATTTACCTGCTTTAGGTAATCCAAATTATTCCCCAACACCGATTACCATTGCCGCACGCGGCGATGAAGAAGCACTGAGATTCATTCTCGAACGATTGCTCAATCCCGATCTCGAACGGTGTTTTGAAAGTGGCGGAATTAATATCTCCCTGCTACTACAGCCGCCGCTGCTTCATGTGATGAGCGAAGCGCCGATCTGCCCGATTCAAAGTCAAGTTGCCACGACTGTTGTGAAGGTGATTAGGCAATTACAATTGCCAGCAATTAGGGGCTTACGCGTCCACGGACGCATCTCTGGGCAGTCGATCTCCCGTTGGACTTATGGGGTAGATTTTGATGCGCCACAGCTCATTTTACCCCCGATCGTCACACCACCTCCAGCACAGCCCCCACGTTTCGATCGAGAGCAGGTCGATTGGAGCCAAAAGATCGCTGTATACCTGGCGAATACCGAAATTTGGCAACCCCAATTGACGATCGAAAAAGCTAGTCAATTGGTTTATCACCCTCGTTTTAAATGGCAACCATCGCTACTGTTATTAGCCATAGGATTGGGCTTGACGATCGGCAGCGATTTTGCGATTAAATATGCATTAGCCTCCAGAAATCTCACCGTTCATTCAGCCACAACTAACGCGCAATTATCATTTAATAACCCCCTACTCGAACAGAAATTAGCTCAATATCAGTTGCGCTGCTTGCAACATGGCGTACCCGATGTATTGATCGTTGGTAGTTCTCGCGCCTTACGGGGTGTCGATCCGGAAGTATTACGACGCAGTTTGGTCGATCGCGGTTATACCAATCCTAAACTCTATAATTTTGGAATTAATGGTGCCACCGCTCAAGTTGTCGATCTAATTTTACGGCAATTACTAACACCTCAGCAGTTACCAAAATTAGTAATTTGGGCGGATGGTGCGAGAGCATTTAATAGCGGTCGAATCGATCGCACTTATGATGCAATTGCGACATCCGATCGCTATCGACAATTAGCGTTAATGTCGGGAAGTAATGACGATAATTCATCGCTATCTCAAGCGCAATCTTCTTTCCAAAATACTTATAAGGCGATCGATAATGCCTTCGATCGTCGCTTAGATCGATTGTCACCAGCTTATCACCATCGCGATCGACTTAAAAGTTGGTTGCAGTCTAAAATCCCCGCAACGCTCCAAATTTCCGATCGCAATAATACCACGATCGATATCGACTCGGCGGCATTACTTGATGCGAATGAAGATAAACATCACCCCCGTGAAATTGATTTCGATGGCTTCCTCGCGATCGATCTACAATTCGATCCGGCTACTTACTACCAGAAATATACTAAAGTTACTGGCGATAGCGATGGCGATTATGCCAATTTTCAATTATTAGGGCTTCAGCAACGCGCTCTCGATCGGACGATTGAGTTATTAGCAAGTCATAAGATCCCATTGGTATTTGTCAACCTGCCGTTATCAGATATTTACTTAGATAAAGTTCGTCGTCAACATGAAGTTACTTTTAAAGAATACATGCAAAAATCAATGGATTCGCAGCAACTAACTTTTGTCGATATGGATGGTGTTTTAGACCAAAATTACGATCGCTTTTCCGATCCCAGTCATCTCAATCAAATTGGCGCGAGCGATGTCAGTAGGTATCTAGCACGAATCGAAGGAATCCCCTGGAAAGGAGCATCGGTTATCAAAGCTAACAGCAATCTCAAATAGCTACTTCCTTTCCATTATAAGAGTATAGATGCCAGTTAAAATTAGACATCTTTTTTAAACCGCAGAGGCGCAGCGATTTGTGCACGCCTCTGTTCCCCGACGGTTTAACAAATCAAGACAGAGGGCGCAGAGAACATAGAGCAAAGAGAAGACTAATCTCCTTAAAGTGGAAAGGGAGTATCTACCATTCACTATCCACTATCCACTATTCATTATCCACTATCCACCATCAATGAAATTCATATCGCCTGCGTATGCGATTTTTCTGTGCATCACCTTAATATTTTATTGGGGAATAGCCAAACAGCAAAACCAGAAGTTATGGGTAATAGTAATCTCTAGTATCGGCTTCTATATTTCTTTTCGGCAACTTCAATATTTCCCAGTAATTTTAGCCATGATTCTGGCAAATTATTGGATTGGAAAAATATTACTGGAAAGCCAGATTATTGAATATAAAGAAATTCAAGATCGACTGGGCGATGACTACTTTTGGCGATGGTTACCGAGAGGAAAACAGCAGCGACAAAGAGTTTTAATTGCTGGAATTGTTTTTAATATCTTATTGTTAATCGCTGCTAAATATATTCCATTTATAGTCAGTATTTTTGCTCCGATAAATCCGACCGAAATTCAGCCACTAGCGATATGGCTCAAAGCTAATTTTTTACCGCCTTTAGGTATTTCTTTTCTCAGTTTTGAATCAGCGGCTTATCTAATCGATGTTTACAAAGGCAGTCCCGCAACTGGAAATTTACTTAAATATGCCGCATATAAATCATTTTTCCCCAAGCTAGTATCGGGGCCAATTACTCATTATCATCAATTTGCACCACAATTAAATAACTTACGGTTTCCGACGATCGAACGGTTGACAGAAGCAGGCTGGCTGATTGCCAACGGTGCGATTAAAAAAACATTAATTGCCGATAATTTAGCAATATTTGTCAAGCTAGTTTTCGATCCAAATAATCTCGATCGCGCCGGGAGCATCGATCTCTGGTTGGCAATTTTTGCCTATGGTTTACAACTGTATTTAGATTTTAGCGGTTATGTAGATATTGTCTTAGGAACGGCTATTTTGTTTGGCGTAAATTTACCGACAAACTTTAATTTTCCCTATATGAGTACCAGTATCGCTGATTTTTGGCGGAGGTGGCATATCAGTCTGGGAAATTGGTTACGCGACTATATTTATTTTCCCTTGGGTGGTTCGCGCTTGGGATTGCTCCGCACTTGTCTTAATTTATTTCTACTGATGTTAATTTCTGGACTTTGGCATGGTGCAGACTGGGGCTATATTGTCTGGGGTGCGATTCATGGTAGCGCGCTCGTCATCCATCGATTGACTCACACATTATCGGAGCGAATCGAATCGCTAGCCAGATTTTGGCGGAGTAGTTTAGGTAATGTTGTTGGCTGGTTTTTGACTCAATTATTAGTATTTGTCACTTGGATTTGGTTTCGACTTCCAAGTCTTGCCCAGTCTAATTTAGTATTTCAACATCTGTGGGGATATCCCCGCGATGCTCAGTTTGCAACTAAGATATATGTCGAAAATCTCAAGTTAGCCGATAGTCAAATGTTATTAATTCTCATCGGCATTACCCTAGCTATGATGCTTGCATATCTATTCGATCGCGTGTTGAAATTAAACTTTAATTGGCATCTCAAATTAACTTTAATTCCGCTGTGTCTGTATATTGTCTGGCTATTATCTCCGGCTGAAAGCTTGGCGTTTATTTATTTTGATTTCTAAAGTTTATTTAGCTCGGCTTTCCATCTTCAGTATCGATTTTTGTGGTGGTTTGAATTGGAGTAGCGGGGACATTTTGAGTCGGTGCGACTGCGGGAACAACTGTCGATTGAGGTGTTGGGGGAATTTTCGCCGCTGGTGGTGGAGTGGGAGTTCCTAATGGTGACGATGATACCGAAGCTGGTTTGACTTCGAGTGTAATCCAGGCTCGATCTTCTTCCGCAGCAACGAGTAGCGGTTGTGGTGGTTGCGGTGGTGTCGCAGATTGCGTGCGATCTGCTGGAGCTACTTTTCGTTCTATAGTTTTCGCCGGATCGAGATTGCTGGATGGTTGTGCTGGAGGGGAGGGAATATTTACAGCTTGCGAAATGTGATTCTCCAGAGGAGAGGCTCCGCCAACGGCTGCGGGAGCAGTTTTCCGTTCGACAGGCGCAGGTTTTACCAAATCGAGACTGCTAGGTGTTGGAATTGGGGGAGTACTTGCTGGAGCTGCTTTTCGCTCTCTAGGTGCAGCTTCTGTAACAATGGATGTAACTGGCGTGGTGAATTTATTAGCGGCTGTAGAAGTTGAATTAGAGGTAGTTTTAGCTGCCCGATCGGGTGTTGTAGCCGCTTTAGCAGGTACTCTGGTGTTAGCAAGTGGTGTTGATGCTGGCGCGGTATCGGTGGGTTTAGCGGCAGGTTTAGCAGCTTTAGGAATTGATTTATTTACACTACTTGGAATAGTAATTTGTTGGCTGAGTGGTTCTACTACTTGGCGGCGCAGATTGAAGATTTGCCATGTCAACCAGCCGAGCAGCACGACACTAGCAGTTTGTCCGACTAAAATACCACCCGTTACCTGATGAGCGTACAGCCACAAAAATAGGGCATAAAATAAGCCCACACCACTCCAAATAAAATCTTGTTTGCGATGGACTGCGGGTAAAAAGAAGGCGGCGAGATACAAACCAACACTACCAGTACCGACTACGACAGCTAAGATATATGCCAGCATTTTGATAGAACACTCCTACAAGCCAATGTCTCGAATTATATTCAGCATCTCATAATGTTGGTCTTGACGATCGCGATGTTAAACCAAGCGATCTCATCATCACGATCGCTACTAACCCAAGTTGCTAGTACAACCTACACAGATCGGGTAATTAGTCCGCGTAGGCGGACTTTGCAACATTAGCCACGACTTCCAGTCGTTGGCTTTCCAGTCAGAAATGAGAATTAAACTGTTGCAGCTACGGCTTCGACCTTGGCAGGTAATAACTCAATGTTGGTAAAGTTAAACTCGGTAGTCGTCGGTTGACCGTTTTCTTCAGCTTGGATAATCCGTTGGCGCAGAACTTGGTAATCGCCAGCTTGTTGATAATTATCTTCAAACACGATTTTACCGCTCTTGACTTCGCCCGTCGCCGGATCGGTATAGACCGAATCGTAACGATGAGACAGATAACCAGCACCAGTATCGTGACTACTGAAAGTATCGATCGTCACTCGAATGCCGTGAATAAGCCGATGGACGTGGCAAACTTCATTATTCCGAAGTTTATACCGATCGCCCTCAGATTTGCCGCCCATGAGGATTTCTACCGCACCTGTAGAGTCAGTTTCACCATAGCTAAAGGTATTTTTGCTATGAGTGTCGGCAAATGTCCGACGGACGCGATGGATGGCAACTTCGCGGAGTTGTCCCATAATAGAGTCACGAGCGTCCTTATCTTCTATTCCCATCACTTCTGCACTTAAATTGGCATTGACGACGATCGTTCCATTCAAAACCACATCGCCATGCTTAAACTCAACCGCCGCCTTGTAACCAGGAAAACCCGGCTCCCAAGTGTAGCGATTTTCGTATGCAGCCTGAAATAGCTCTTGCGCCGATTTTGATTCTGTCATCTTGCCTAAATGTGTTATTTGGTATTTAATCCCATTTAATCCCATTTTAGGGATTTTTTCCTGAATTTTCGCCCTGAGACGACCGGATGATGATAATTAAAGATGACTAGTCCAGATTTCCAACTATCGAGTGCGGACGCATCGGCGGTAGCAACTGCTTTCGCTGTCGAACGTCAGGTATTGACTCCCGAATTATCCCAATCGATCGCCGACAAAGAAAAAATCGCCGCTGGACTGTTATTGTGGTTATCACTCGCGATCGGTTGCACTATTGCCAACGTTTACATCGAGAGTATCGATCGAATTTATCCACCCGGACGCAATGGCGGCTTAATTGATTTTAAAGTAGTTTGTCTGGTACCCGATCGCTCTCAAATTCACCTGGGGATTTGCATTTTACCATTTACCGATCCCGAACTGGTGAGTGAAGCTTGCACGAGATTGCTAGTATATAAGGATTTTGGACTCGATCGATTGTGCCTACTCCGCCAAGCCGATTTAATGACCGATGTTCGGCTATTACCACTATGTTTGCCTAAGTTATTATCTCCCGATATCGGCGGTCATTTTATTCCGCTTAAATCTAAGGATCTTTTAACTGTACTAGCAATGTTGTCGGTATTCAAACACAAGCACCAACACGAACTTACTACCCAAATGATTCGCACTTACATATTACAAACAGAGCCTCCATCTAAAAGCGGATTAATTCATAATATTCTTACTACCGCACAGTACTAGGCTTTAGGTTTTAGGTTTTAGGTTTTAGGTTTTAGGTTTTAGGTTTTAGGTTTTAGGCTTTGGAACTCCCATCTCCCCTCTCCCCGCTCCCCGCTCCCCGCTCTAACAATGGATATCCTTGAAATTCTGCGTCAAGACTATGCTAAATTCCCGCTCGATCAAAATTATGATATTTATGCTGAAGATGTCTATTTTCAAGATCCAACATCGAAGTTTCGGGGACTGAACCGCTATCGAAAAACGATCGCATTCATTCAAAAATGGTTCAAAAATCCCCATCTAGAACTACTAGAAATTCAGCGGATCGATCGACTAATAACTACCCGGTGGTCGTTAAGCTGGAATACACCCCTACCCTGGGAACCCCGGATTGCGATTACGGGTAGGAGTGAATTATTAGTCAACGATTTAGAGTTAATTACCAGCCATATCGACTATTGGGATCGATCTGTATTAGATGTTGTGAAGCAGCATTTTAGGGGATAGGGGATAGGGAATAGATATTAGAAGTGTTCAAACTCCTTAGGGACTTGCGTAGAAATAACATCCCAGATATTTGTCGGTTTAGGTTGTGCCTACGACAGCCTGCTGTAGGCACAACCTAAACCGACTGGTAATTTATTAAATTGCAAGCCCCTTACTTCTTACTCCTTACTTTCTACTTATTCCGTTGCGACCAAACCCGCGTTGGTAAACCCCAAACATAGATAAAGCCTTCAGCAGCTTTATGATCGAACTTGTCGTCAGCACCGTAGGTAGCCAAGTCCATGTCGTAGAGACTATTGCTAGACTTGCGACCGACAATGACCGCATTGCCCTTAAATAGCTTGATCCGGATGGTGCCAGAGACTCGTGCTTGGGTTTGCTCGATAAAAGCATCTAAGGCAGCTTTAAGCGGCGAATACCACAGACCGTTATAAACCATTTTGCTGTAGGTTTCTTCGATGCTGCGTTTGTATTGGGTGACATCGCCTGTGAGGGTGAGGCTTTCTAGTTCCCGATGTGCCTGGATTAGGACAGATAAAGCGGGAACTTCGTAAATTTCTCGCGATTTAATGCCTACCAAACGGTTTTCCACCATGTCGATGCGACCGATACCATGATTGCCGACGAGTTGATTCAATCGAGTAATTAGGGCGACCGGATCGAGTGCTACGCTGTTAACACTGACTGGAATACCTCGATCGAAGCCAATTTCGATATATTCTGGCTCGTTAGGGGTATTCTCGATCGCTTTTGTGAGTGCGTAAACTTCTTCGAGTGGCTCCACCCAAGGATCTTCGAGTGGGCCAGCTTCAACGCTGCGTCCGAGTAAGTTAAGATCGACACTGTAAGGTGAAGATTTTTTAACGGGTGAGGGAATACCGCATTTTTCACCGTAGGCGATCGTTTCTTCGCGGCTCATGCCCCATTCCCGTGCGGGGGCTAGCACTTTTAAGTTAGGATTGAGGGCAGCGATCGAAACATCAAACCTGACTTGATCGTTACCTTTGCCAGTACAACCGTGTGCGACTGCATCTGCACCATACTCAGCCGCTGCTTCTACTAGCAATTTGGCAATCAATGGACGCGCTAGCGCAGTCGAGAGCGGATAGCGATTTTCGTACAAAGCATTTGCTTTGAGTGCGGGAAAAGCATAATCGGTAATAAAACTTTCCGTCGCTTTAGCCACGAGCGAGACACTAGCACCTGAGTTTAGAGCTTTTTGACGAATTGGTTCTAATTCGTCTCCCTGTCCCAAATCTGCGGCGAGAGTAATTACTTCTTCGACACCCCATTCTTGCTTGAGGTAGGGAATGCAGACAGAGGTGTCTACTCCACCAGAATAAGCAAGCACGACTTTTTTAGCACGACCCATAAGTAGTTAATCTAATGTAACGAGTCTTTATTATCTAGTGAATGGTGTTTGGTGGATAGTAGCTGACGAACAATCTGAGATCTAGATGACCGGAAAGAGCGCGTGTCAGCTAATCGATAATATGTCCAAATTTTACAAACGATCGGCTCAATGCGACTTCTCGGTAAGATTTAGTCTTCGTCCCAACCTTCAACTTCGAGGAGATCGCTGACTGGATCTTGGAGGGTAAAACCGAATTCTAATAATTCATTTTTCCAGTGTTGCCATTTGTCGCCATACAAAAAGGCAATTTTCCAAATTCGATCGCTAGGATTCAGAATCTTGGAAGCTACCAAAGATTCTACCTGACGTTGCATTTTCACCATCGGGTGAAGCACTTGCTGGGTCATAGATGAAGATTTAATTGTTTGAATGCTTGAGTGAAACTAACTTCGCGCTAAATACTCGATCGAGCGCGGTAAGATAATGCTTTAAAAAGTTCGCTCTTATATTTGTACCGTATAACTACGAATATTGTCAAACTTTATTTTACCAAAGATCTCGATCGGAATAAAATAAATAATCTCAAAATATCAATCGATCTATTTATTCTTCGATAAATATACCCGATCGCAATGTCTTACCTTACTATGACACGGAACCGATTGCCAAAGGCAGGTCTTCTCGTGAAGGAGAGGTAGAGCAGGGAACGAGCGACGGACTAAGGTATTTGCAAACTCAGCCAGGTAATTGCGATGCCTAAGATCGAACCAGCAATCACTTGGACGGGAGTATGTCCCAATAGTTCTTTGAGCTTTTCCTCATTAAATTTATGATCTTCAGAAAATAATTCATCGACCATTTGATTGAGAATCCGTGCTTGTTTGCCAGCAGCTTGACGAACTCCCGCCGCATCGTACATCACAATGATTGCAAAAATTACGGCGATCGCAAATTCGGCACTTTTCCAGCCCAAACTTTGTCCGACTCCAGTAGCTAGAGCAGTTACTAATGCCGAATGCGCGCTGGGCATTCCACCTGTGGTCGTCAATACTTTAGCACTAACCTTACCATTTTGGATCGTATCGATAATCAGTTTGAGTACCTGCGCGATCAGACAAGCAGCAATGGCTACTAGTAAAATTCGGTTATCGAGAATCAGACCGATATCGTTAATGAGAGGGGTTGTTTTATTCACCACGCAAGTGACCTAAATTGAGAGGAGAACTGAAATAGTAGCAAATGCCAATCGCAAGTTGGATTTCAACCATTGACATTGACATAACAACTTGACTGGAGCGAGAAGCCGAACCAGGTGAAATTGTCGGTCTCGATCTGACGTTGGCGTAGCCTTGCCTTTGGCAAATCGCTTAAATTAATTTTTTCGATCGGTAATATAATCAGCTAATGCTTGGAGCGGTCGCGCTCGATCTCCAAATTCAGCCAAGATGGTTTTAGCCTCAGCTACCAGTTTATCAGCTTGGTGTCTAGATTCTTCTAATCCCCACAGTTTAGGATAGGTCGCTTTTTGAGCTTGTAAATCTTTGCCTGCTGTTTTACCCAATTCGGCTTGGGTGGCGGTGATATCGAGAATATCGTCGATAATTTGGAATGCTAATCCAATATTGTGGGCAAATTTGGTTAATTTTTCGATTTCTAATTCGGTTGCGCCTGCTAAAATTGCCCCGCCAACTACCGATGATTTAAACAACGCGCCTGTTTTATGATTGTGGATGTACATCAGCGTCTCGATCGAAATCTCGGCATTGCCTTCGGATTCTAAATCGACAACTTGCCCGCCGACTAAACCATCGGCACCGACGGCTCTGGCTAAATGAGCGATGGCACGCAGGACGCGATCGGCACTGACTCCGTGCGTGTGGGTGGCGATATACTCGAAGGCATAAGCCAGTAAGCCATCTCCCGCGAGAATGGCAATATCCTCGCCATATACTTTGTGGTTTGTCAATTTACCCCGCCGATAATCATCATTATCCATCGCTGGAAGATCGTCATGAATCAGCGACATGGTATGAATCATTTCTAGCGCGCAAGCCATCGGCATCGCTACATCGGGATTGCCACCAACTGCTTCACAGCTAGCCAAGCACAAAATCGGGCGCAGACGCTTGCCGCCAGCTAACAATGAGTACCTCATGGCTGCATAGATTGTATCGGGGTAGCCGGGGCGAATAGCGGCATCTAGAGCCGCTTCTACCTTAGGCTGTCGATCGGCTAGATATGCTTTAAGATCGAAGGCGGCGATCGTCGAGATTAAATCCTGGTTGCTAGTCATTGGTGCTAGAAAGTGGGGCGCGAGATCGCAACCGTCGATCGGTTCGAGATCCTTGTCTCAACTATTTTACGAGGCTTTGGTTCTTTTTAGGAGATGGGAGGGCGGAGATGGGAGATGGGAGAGGGAAGTAAGAAGTAAGGAGTAAGAAGTAAGGAGTAAGGAGTAAGGAGGATTTGAAATTTACCTCTTCTTTGTACTTTCCAAATCTCTTATCCTTTTTACACCCCCATCTCTCTTGAAAAGGTGCTTCACTTGGGGAAACCCCAAAAACGCACTTTTCGCTCCCATCTCCGTTCTCCCATCTCCTTACTCCCATCTCCATTGGTTGACAAAAAACGCCAAACCCGCACTAATTAAGGGTACTGTAAGATTATCTAAGCCCCATTGTGCGATCGATTCGATGGCGGTGGCGGCGATGGCGACGGGGATGCCTACTAGCCAGGTTTGCCAAATATTACCTTGAACGGTTAATAAAACGATCGCGACAATAACATAACT
>NZ_JANYJC010000021.1 GCF_025361915.1 Chamaesiphon sp. GL140_3_metabinner_50 | reverse complement strand
GATGCGAATTTCGATCGAGCGCGGGAGGGATTGCGAATTATTGAAGAATGGTGCAGGTTTGCGCTCAACAATAGCGCGCTGGCAAGTGAATGCAAGCAAATGCGGCAAGAATTGGGGATGTGGCATACGCCAGAAATTCGCTCCGCACGGGACACTTCCGGGGATATCGGTACCGCACTGAGTCATCCGCGCGAAGAACAGCGTACGGGAATCGAGCAACTGCTCCAAGCCAATCTGTGTCGGGTACAAGAAGCATTGCGAGTACTCGAAGAATATGGCAAACTCTACTCGCTCAACCTTAGTAGCGGCTGCAAGCAGATGCGCTATCGGGTATACACCTTAGAAAGTAACTTACTTGCCTACCGCCGTCGCCAACTGCTGACGAATGCTAAATTATACCTAGTTACATCTCCCAGTCCAGATTTACTCCCCCGCGTCGAAGCCGCACTACAGGGGGGCTTGACTTTAGTTCAATATCGTGATAAGCAAGCCAATGATACCGATCGATTGGAGATCGCGCGGCAAATGTGTCAACTCTGTCATAATTATGGGGCGTTATTCATTCTCAACGATCGAGTAGATCTGGCTCTAGCTGTCGATGCAGATGGGGTGCATTTGGGTCAGCAAGACGTGTCGATCGCGCTGGCTAGGCAAATCCTCGGATCGCAGCGAATCGTCGGTAAATCGACCACTAACCCCTCAGAAATGGCTCAAGCAATTAAAGAAGGTGCCGACTATATCGGCGTTGGGCCAGTTTATGAAACGCCAACGAAAGCGGGTAAGCCAGCAGCCGGATTAGAATACGTCCAACATGCTGCCAAAAATGCTACCGTGCCGTGGTTTGCGATCGGCGGCATCGATAATACTAACATCGATGATGTCCTCCAAGCTGGCGCACCCGCAATCGCGATCGTCCGGGCGATTATGAATTCCGATACTCCCACTCAAGCGGTACAATCTTGTCTGGCAATCTTAAATCGAGTTCCACAGTTAGGTAGTAGGGGTTAGGTATTAGGTATTAAGTTTTAGGTTTATGATGGAATCGATCGAATTACAAGTAAATGGTGAAGTTCGTACCTGTTTGCCGCAGACAAGTCTACCCCAACTACTCGCAGAAATGGGGCTAAATCCTCGGCTCTTGGCGGTAGAATATAATGGAGAAATTTTGCATCGTCAGTTTTGGGATGAGACAGAAATTAAAACTAACGATCGATTAGAAATTGTGACGATCGTTGGTGGGGGCTAGACTTTAGGCTCTAGGTTTTCAGTGTGCCTACGGCAGGCTACGCCAACTGCTGTAGCTCACTGTCCGGTTTTAGGTTTTAGGATATCGATCTTTGGGGTATATTCAAGATGCAACATTCGATCGATACTTCTGGTCTTTATGAATCCCAACACCGATAAAAATGTACTTGGTACCGAACTTCAGATTTGCTGTACGTCCCCGATGACGGGATTTTTTCGGACTGGTATCTGTGTAACTGGCCCTCAAGATCGTGGTACGCATGTAGTTTGCGCGCAGATGACGACGGAATTTTTGACATTTACCAAGTCCGAAGGTAACGATTTGAGTACGCCCGTTCCCGGCTCTAGCTTTCCTGGCTTGAATCCCGGTGATAAATGGTGTTTGTGTGCATCGCGGTGGAAACAAGCTCTAGACGCTGGTGTCGCTCCACCTGTAGACTTAATGGCAACCCATGAGGCTGCGCTTAAATTTGTCTCTTTAGCAGATATCCAACAACATACAATTTCTCTATGAGCGGTGATGTACCTGTCGAAGTCGCGATCGCAATCTTACCTTACGAGGGCAAATTTTTAATGCAATTGCGAGATAATATTCCCACCATTCTTTATCCAGGTTTGTGGGGTTTATTTGGCGGACATATCGAAGCTGGGGAAACTCCAGAAATTGCGGTAGTGCGGGAAGTTTTGGAGGAGATTGGTTATCGAATTGAAAAGCCTCAAAAGTTTGGCTGCTATAATGACGATCGGGTTATCAGGCATGTTTTTTATGCGCCGCTGACTGTCAGTATCGATAAATTGATACTGGGTGAAGGTTGGGATTTTGGATTCATTTCACCAGCTCAAATCGAAGCGGGTTTTGCTTATTCGGCAATAGCTGGGGAAGAACGTCCCTTAGGTGCGGTACATCAACAAATTACGATCGATTTTATGGAATGGTGGGGTTAAATCGAGTCAAAATCACCGCATGAGCATCATTCTAGTGCCTTGGTTTTGGTAATGACGATCGCGATGACAATTGTTGCTAATAAAGTTGCTACTGGCATTCCGCACACTAACAGCAGATAAATGAATAGCAAGACTGGATATTGTGATAATAATACTGCTACTGACAAAGAGCGATCGCGTGCGTGTAATGAATTAATGCGTGGGTACCAAGACTGGATGAGTTTTAACAGTGGAAAGCTACCAACGAAGAAAGCTAGGCTAGCTGAAAACAGTAACAGCCATTCATCAGCGAAATAGACTCCCAGGTATGAGTAATGATTCAGGCGAGATCCGATTATTACCAATCCAGCCGAACCGATTGCAGGTAAAATCGTACATAGTAAGATTGGTTGAATTCTAAATACAATAATCGCTAAGGTTGAGCATAGATATAATAATCCGACGAGTGCGAACGCGACTAGATCCCACAGCCAAGCATTTGGAGCCACGGATGCAATTTTAAATATTGAAATAGAATGTAGAGGTAATGCTAAAAATACGACCCAATAGATTAAGATCGGCACGCCTAGCAGCTTCCCCAGCAATATTTCTAGTGGCTTGGCTGGTGAGAGATTGACAAGATTGAGAGTGCCATTACGCATCTCGCGAGCAAAATCGCGAGCAATAAAATAGGTACCACCAATTGCCATCGTCAGCCACAGTTCGCGACCGAGTAATTCGCAAACTGGTACCCACCACTCAGGCGTAAAGCACGAATAGTTTCTACCGTAACTCAAGAACAGATCGGGTATAAATAATGCAGCTACTTGGATAAAGATCGAAATGACAGTTGCAATTGTCAGATTCATACCATTAAGGCGACAATTTAGCTCCCGCATCAAATGGGGATTCCAGTCACCAATTCGATCTAAAATTCGCGCTAACAGCATCAATTTGTGGTTAAATCTAGGCGCGGATTAAACGATTCTAAATCGCGTAATTTTTGGTACAGTTCGCGTTCGGCTGGGGCAGGGTTTTTAGGCACGACAATTTGAATTTCGAGTAATTGATCGCCTCGTTTGCCATCATCGCCGGGAAACCCTTTCCCCGCCAGTCGGAGTTTTTGTCCGGTTGCGACACTTTGAGGAAGGCTGATTTTTACCAATCCATCGAGTGTCGGTACTTCCACAAAACCGCCTAATACTGCTTCGGCGGGAGTGACAGGAAGTTGACAATAAACATTAATTCCTTCGAGTCTAAAAAACTGGTGCGGTGCAACATTTATCTTGAGATAAAGATCGCCACCTGCGATGCCTTGTCCCCGCAGGCGAATTTTTTGCCCTGGAATCATGCCGGGGGGCATATCTACTTCTAAAGAACGTCCGTCTTCTTGAATGGTAATTCGTTCGCTTCCGCCTAAATAGGCTTTATCGAGGGGGAGGGTAAGTTCGGCTTCGAGATTTTTAGGGCGAGTTGGCGGTGGCGAATCGGAGAATGTGCTGCGTTCTGGGCGTTCTGGGCGTTCTGATGTTTGGGTGCTACGGGGGGTACGTCGTTCGGGATCGCGGTCGGCACGGGCGGTTTGAGGGTTCGTTTTAGACGATTCGCTGCTATAATTAGCACTACTAGCTTCTTTTTTCCTACCTAATAAGCGATCGATAAAGGTGTTAAAATCATCGCTAAAATCATCTTCATCCGATCGATCTCTGGGTGGGTTATTATTAGCAGTTGTGGGTTTAGTCCGATTTTTGCGCCAAAATCCAGTAAATTTATCATACTGCGATCGCTTGGATCGATCGGATAAAATTTCGTAGGCTTCGCTGATATCTTTAAATTTATCTTCAGCACTTTTATCCCCCGGATTGAGATCCGGATGGTATTTCCGCGCCAGTTGTCGAAATGACTGTTTGATCTCATCAGCGGAAGCATCCCGCTTCACACCCAATAGCTCGTAATAATTGCGAATGTCTTGCATGGAAGGCTTTGGGCTTTAGGTATTAAGTAAGGGAATAGGGGATAGGGGATAGGGGATAGAAAGTAGAATTTTCACTGTCGTTAGAGATATGGGGTAGTAGTTAGTAATTAGGGTTGCTACTAAAGCGGAAAATCCAATAACATCTTTACCTTAAAGCCTAACCTCTATATTCACTATCCACTATCCCCTATTCCCTATCCCCTAATTTAATACCATTCATCGTCATCATCCCAATCATCGCCGATGGGTTTGGGGTTAGATTGGGGGGGACGACTGGGATTGTTATTGCTGCCTGACGAACGCCGAGTGTCGTTACGAGCTGATGAGTCGTCAGCATTGCGAGGATTGCGCGGTGCGGGTAGATTCATCGAGCGGCTATCTGGTGGATTGGAGCTGCTGCGGGGCGAATTTTGACCGCTGCGGGAGTCGCCCGTGCGACGAGATGTGGGAGGATTGCGCTCTTCATCCCAGCGATTCTGGCGAGAATCTTGGGGTGCGTCGTCTAGATAGTCATCATCCTGGCGGGGGCGCGATCGATCTGGGTTATTATTGGGCGGACGACGGGGATTATCATCGCGGCGAGAGTTTGAGGTATTACTATTATCGTCGCGACGAGTGGGATAGCGATCGTCGCGAGTATAGCGTTCGTCATTACTATTATCGCGGTATGGCGATCGGGTCGAATCATTATTATCACGCGGATTGCTGCGGCTATCGCGATTGCGATTTTGGGAATTATCGTTATAGGGATCTCTTTGGGGATTATTATAATCGCGATCGCGCGATGCATCTCTGGGATAATCGTAATTTTGGGGGGGTAGTGCGCCGCGATTAGGATAAGACTGGGGGTAATCGTTGGGGCGATTATCGTAATAAGGATCGCGGGGATTGCCGTAAGGATTATAAACATCGCGGTTATTATAGTCGCGATAATTATAGTCATCATCGTCGCCGACAAAGATATCTTTGAGCGTACCGAGAATGCCTTTATCTTCTTCTTCGGTCAGTGTTTTCACCTGACGGCTAAAATCGTAGAGCGCGTCATCGAGTTCGTTTTTAATTTCGTCGATTAAGCGTTCGTCGCCATCGGCGAGAGCTTCGCGAATTTCTCTGACTAATCCTTCAATTTGTTTGCGTTGCGCGTTAGCAAATTGCATTCCAAATTCTAGGGCAACTTCTCGTAATTGGCGTTCGGCTTGATAAGATATCGCCTCGGCGCGGTTGCGCTTGTCGATTTTTTCGCGTTTTTGTTTATCGCTAGCTGCAAATTGGGTTGCTTCGTCAATCATCCGTTGGACTTCCATTTCGCCCAAAGTCGAAGCACCCTGAATCGTCACCGTTTGTTCCCGTCCGGTCGTCCGATCCATCGCGGTTACTTGCAGGATACCATTAGCATCGACATCTAACGAAACTTGCACTTGAGGAATTCCTTTCGGTGCGGGGGGAATTCCGGTTAGTTTAAATCTACCCAGAGATTTATTATCGGCTGCCATTTCGCGTTCGCCTTGTACGACATGGACTTCTACCATCGTTTGGTTATTTTCGGATGTTGAAAATATATCCGACTTCCGCACGGGAATCGTCGTATTGCGCGGAATCAGTTTTTTCATCACCCCGCCGATAGTTTCCAATCCTAACGAGAGCGGCGTGACATCGAGCAGCAAAATATCTTTAACTTCGCCAGAAAGTACTCCAGCCTGAATCGCCGCACCCACGGCTACCACTTCATCGGGATTAACATTCTGATTGGGACGTTTATTAATAAAACTCCGCACCAATTCCTGCACCGCCGGAATCCGTGTCGAACCGCCGACTAATACCACCTCGTCGATATCATAAGCCGTCAGTTTAGCATCGTTCATCGCCCGTTTGACAGGCCCGCGCAGCCGACTAATTAAATCTCCACACAACTCCTCAAATTGAGCGCGAGTCAGCCGCGTTTCGATGTGCTTGGGGCCATCTGCGGTCGCCGTAATAAAGGGTAAATTGATATCGGTGACCATCACCCCAGAAAGTTCGATTTTAGCCTTCTCAGCCGCTTCTGTCAGCCGCTGGAGCGATTGCCGTTCCTTCCGCAGGTCGATATTTTCTGCCGCTAAAAATTGCTCTGCCAACCAATCGACGATTTTGCGATCGAAATCTACGCCGCCCAATTGGGTATCGCCGCTGGTAGACTTAACCTGAAACACGCCATCGCCGACTTCTAATACCGATACGTCAAATGTACCGCCGCCTAAGTCAAAGGCTAAAATAGTCTCGCTGCGCCGTTTATCTAACCCATAGGCCAAAGATGCCGCCGTCGGCTCGTTTAAAATCCGCAGGACTTCCAATCCCGCAATTTTCCCCGCCGTTTTCGTCGCTTGGCGTTGGGAATCGTTAAAATAAGCAGGTACGGTAATTACTGCACCAGTCACGGCTTCACCGAGATATCTACTGGCTTCATCGGCTAGTTTTTGCAAAATCATCGCCGAAATTTCTTCCGGTGCGTATTCTCGATTTTGCTTGGGGCACTTGATTTTGATACCGCCGTCTTCATCCTTGCGGATGGTGTAAGGAACTTGCTTCGATTGAGGGCTGAGTTCGGCATATTTGCGCCCCATAAAGCGTTTGACCCCATAAAAGGTATTCTGAGGGTTTAGCTCTGTTTGCCGCCGCGCCATTTGCCCGACTAGGCGTTCGCCGTCTTTGCTAAAGCCAACGACGGAGGGTGTGGTACGCATACCTTCTGCATTGGCAATTACCACTGGTTTCCCACCTTCCATGACGGCTACCACTGAATTGGTGGTACCCAGGTCGATGCCTACTACTTTACCCATCCGCTGTTTCCCTTTGTATGACTAAATTTGTCACAAATATTGGTCTTATTTTATCCGATCGATCCCCCCTTCGGGTGGGGATAGCACTACTAAGAGAGAGGGGAGATGGGAGCTGGGAGCTGGGAGATGATGATATGTGGTTTAGTTGTAAGCGGACGCAATCATCCTGAAACCTAAGCCCTCAATCCCTAGTACCTAATCTCTGCACCGTAATTTCTCCCATCTCTCTTGAAAAGGTGCTTCACTTGGGGGAACCCCAAGAACGCACTTTTCGCTCCCATCTCCCAACTCCCAACTATGAATTTAGCAGAACAAGTCCAAAAATTAATCGACGGTGCGCCAGATGTTGAGAGTCGCATGAGCGTAATGGCGATCGCGCCAATCTTACAACAGGTAGCGGCAACTTTACCCCAGACGACATATTATATCTGTCAAAGTCAGGAGGGTGAATCGGTAATTACCACCCTACGACACAATCGCCAACCCAATCTAGAAATTAAAGTTATTTACGCATTTCTGAGATCTGAGGATATTAGTAACTTCGATGGCGGCTCTTTAGTGACTCAATCAGCCGTAGAAGTTCCTGTAATTCAGTTACTATTTTACCTCCTAGCTATCCCAGAGATCGATCGCGTGGTATTTCTCAACAACTCTAAAAATTTAGATATCGGCAAAGAGATCTCGCGTCAGAGTTTAGAAGATTCGATTGCTCAACAACTCCAGCCAGATTCTAAATCTTCATTACCACCAGATGTTTGTTGATATAAATTAAAATACTTCCAAACAACATAATTAGAATCTCAACCCGATCCTTGAAACTTTTCGTGATGAACAATCGTAAAAGATATTTAATTATTGCGACAATCTCAATCTGGCTGTTGTCAGCTAGTATAGCTCGATCGGCACCAGCTAATCCTAAAGTCATTCATCTTTTGAATCGGCTAAGTTTGGGCATCGGTGCTGGCGATATCGATCGAGTCCAGAGCCTCGGCATCGATAAATACATCCAACAGCAACTCAACCCAGATACGATCGCCGAGCCAGCTATTTTAAACGATAAATTAGCTAAATTAGAGACAATTAACCTTTCGCCAGCCGAGCTATTTCAGAGATATAATCCCAACCGCCAAGCTAACAGGAAACAGCCAGCACAAGAAATTAAAAAAGTTCAGCAGCAACAAGCAAAGCAAGTCACTAATGAAGCGAT
>NZ_JANYJC010000014.1 GCF_025361915.1 Chamaesiphon sp. GL140_3_metabinner_50 | reverse complement strand
TCCCCCGCTTGGTGCGCTTCACTGTCGGGGAACAAAGGACGGTGCGCGCATCCGCTTTTGAAGGGGGATTATGCGAGACAGCGACGCATACGACAAAGGAGGTTCCCTCCCAGTTGTGTGCGTCAAGACAAGACAGCGGCGTTTTTATTCTGGGGTTCCCCCGTGATGTAAAAAAACGACAAGACAGGGGGATTTCTAGGGTTTTCGCTTCATGAATTGCCCCTACCTTTTTACTCCGCAGCTCTGGCAAAATCTGATTTACCACCAGTTTTACTAATCAACCGAATATTTTCGATCTGCATTGATTTGTCTAATGCCTTAGCCATATCGTAGAGCGTCAAAGCCGCGATCGATACTGCTGTCAGGGCTTCCATTTCTACGCCAGTTTTAGCTTCGATCGTGACAGTTGCCCGAATTATAATGCCTGGTAACTCCCGATCGGGTGTTAAATCGACTAATACCTGACTCAAGGGGAGTGGGTGACACAGCGGAATCAGATTAGCAGTTTGCTTGGCTGCCATAATGCCAGCAATCTTCGCAATCCCCAGAACATCACCTTTGGGTGCATCGCCCACCAAAATCGCGGCTAGGGTGCGATCGGACATGCTGACTCGACCCTCGGCGATAGCAGTACGCTTGGTAATGGCTTTGTCAGTGACGTTAACCATCATCGCCTCACCTCGATCGTTGAGATGCGTGAGTCGTTCGGTCAGTGGAGCATCAATCCTGTCGGAAAAATTTTGCATGATTATATGAAAGTGTGTTATGCTTAGTTGTTGACTTGGGCGAGTAGTTTAGTGGATAGAGCGTCCGGCTACGAACCGGAAGGTCGGGGGTTCGAATCCCTCCTTGCCCACTACTTTAAGACAAAACGAGGTGCGATCTATAGATCGCACCTTGTTTTATTTAAGTCGATCGGAACGATATTACTGTGAAGAATTAGGGCGATCGGCTGGATGAATATCTGTCGATCGGTGGGGGAAAGATGGCAGATTTTGGCGAAGTAGAGTGGTTATCGATCGAGCATTCTCGGTGGGAAAATCGGTTGAAGCGGGAGCGGGAAATGAGGGGAGATTTTGGCGGAGTAGAGCAGTTGTCGATTGCAAATCGTTGTCAAAATCGTTATTCCACGTCGATCGATCGACTTGGTTAGAAATCGAGCCGACTAACTCTTTAATAAACAGAGTCCTAAAATAGCTGGTAGCGCGCCAAGCCTCAAAATAGAAGTAGGCAATTATCAGGAGATAGACACCTGCGATAATTTGCACTGTTGTCAAATACTGATAGTTTTTGCTGCCAGTCAAAGTATTATCGATAACCGAGGAGACTGTCGTAAATAGTCCGCCCAGCCAGGTTAGTAATAGTGCAAATGTAATACTGTTGAGTTCGATCGTTAAAGAAATCTCATAACCACGATACAAACTCTCGATTCTTCCGGCGATTGTCGGGGTGATAAATGCTGGTAAATGACAGTATTTATGACCGATAATTCGATTTGCTACAAACTTAAATCCTTGAATTTGACCGAAATAACGCTGACGCTTGGGGGCGCGATCGGTACCCGACTGTGATGAAAAGCTGGGATCGTAAATTGCACTTTCTAATCGATTTGTAATTTGCGCGTAGTCCAGTGTGGTCAAAATTACACACCGATTGAAGGGAATTTTAATCATTGTGTCCAGATCGCCCAAAGGTGCGATTTAAGTGAAGCATGAAAATTACTTAGGAGTAGATGACATGAATTGTAATTACTGCTAGTTTATAGCTTCACCACAAATAATTACTATACCTGAGGGCTAAATTGAGCAAAAATACTGAAATTACTAGAATTAAACTAGTGATTCTGTTGCAGAAAGGCTCACGGGAACGAGTATTTCTATTGACTCTAAATTTAACTTTAAATTTTTGGTAACACCTCTATCTTTCGACGATCGATTGGGTACTCTAATTCAGAGTGAGTACGCGAGAGATTGGTGAATCGAGCATGAAAGTAAATATAGAGCGGGCTGTAGCGTTAAAAACTACTCCGCCCACAGATGGGGATGCCATCGCCCTGGTAGCGAGTAACCCCAACACCAAACCACAAATATTGCGGAAACTGGCTACAGCAGCAGAGTGGGAACTGCGGCAACTTGTGGCAGGCAATCCGAATACCCCGATCGATCTACTCTGGCAATTGGGGATCGACTTTCCAGAAGTCGTCCTCAGCAACCCAATCTTTGAACTACTGCAAATCGAGCAACCCCATCTAGTCAGAGAAATTCCGGCGGCGGCACTGACTAGTTTGCTGCAATGCGAACGAGTGCCGCGCGGGTTTATGGAATATGCCGTCAGCCAGCAAGATTATAGTCTGTGGCTGGCAGTAGCATACAACCCACATACTCCCGGCAAATTACTCGAAAATTTGGCTCGTAAATCCCGCGCTCAAGATCGAGAATTGATCCGAGCAGTTGCCGCACATCCCCACACACCAGCTCGTCTGCTAGCAGAAATTATTGATATCGGTGGTAACGTCGCCCAAATTGTCGCCACAAATATTCATACCCCAGTGCCGATTCTGGAACAAATTCTGCGTAAATACGGACAAACTAACGATCCGACATTTGCTACTTTAGTCGCACTCCATCCGGCAATTGTCCCGCAATTGCTAATGCAGATGCGGCTTGCACCCGATGAATCGGCGGCTCACTCTTTGTGGCTGGCAAAACAACCCGCCACAGATACCGATACGCTTACCGAGCTAGCAGCCACAAATTGGAATGTCTTGCAACTGGCGATCGTCCGCCATCCACAGACATCAAATCAAACAATCGATCTGATTTGGCATAAAATCCAAGCGGCTCGTACCCAATCCTCTGGGATCGATCGACTCATTTACGATTCATTTGTGAGCAATGCTAGTACATCCACACGACTGCGTGAGGAATTACGCAAGCTCTTGGAATGGTAATGCTCAACCAGTTTCTCAATCGTCCTCTCCAAATCAATTCACTCTGGCGCGCTACCAATAATGCATCCTAACGATCTCAAAACTTATCTCGATTGTCTGATTACCAACAATCTCAAACTCAGTACGATGATTTGGGGCACGCCGGGGATTGGTAAATCTAGTATTGTCAAGCAAGTAGCCATCGCTCATCAGCTCGAATTTATCGATGTGCGCTTGAGTCAATTAGCACCAACCGATTTGCGGGGGTTACCCGTTGCCGAAAATGGGGTGTCTAAGTGGTTTCCACCAGAATTTTTACCCCAACAAGGACGCGGAATTTTATTTCTCGACGAGATTAATATGGCTCCACCAGCCATGCAGGGGATGGCACAGCAGTTGATTTTAGATCGCTGTGTGGGGTCGTATATCGTCCCTGAGGGGTGGTTTGTCTGGGCGGCAGGAAATCGTAAGGAAGACCGCGCGGGGGTGTTTGAAATGCCCGCACCGCTGGCTAATCGGTTTTTACATTTACAGGTAGAGCCAGATTTTGAGAGCTTTAAGGCTTATGCAATGGGGCATGGTATTCACGAGCAAATTATCGCGTTTTTATCTTTTCGCCCTAGCTTGTTGTACAAAATGGATCCTCAGCAACCAGCTTGGTGTTCGCCGCGATCGTGGATGATGGCAAGTACCTTACACGATCGCGGACTAGATTTAACACCTGCCATCGGTGTGGCGGCTAGTGCCGAATTTCAAGCTTTTGTGCTTACTTATCAGATGTTGCCAGATTTGGTAACTATCTTAGAAGGTAACGGCGATTCGCTTGCTTTTCCTAGCGAACCTTCCGCTCGATATGCCACGATAACGGGCTTGACGGTTCATGCAGCAGCAGATGTCGATCGCGCCTACCATGCTTTTAGCTGGCTGGCACAGGCAGCTACCGCCGAGTGGGTGCAATTATTCGTGTCGGATCTATTTGGCTTGATGCGATCGAGCGGAAAATTAGGTGCGTTGGCTGTGCTGATTGAGAAAGATCCTTCAATTCAGAAGTTTCTCCAAAATTATCGACAATTAGTATCGGCGTAGAGGCTGCTCTGGTAGAGAAATAATATGCAGCGGCGATCTTTGTAAAAGTACCGATCTGCTTGTGGCTATAAATTACTCGTGACCGAGAGCCTCTGTGGAAGAGAATCGCCAGATCCGCAAAAACCCAACATTATCTGTTGGGTTTTCTCATGTGCGGATAGTTTGTATAGCAGTTGCCATGTCGGTTAGGACACAAACCCGACTTTTTGGAAAAGTCGGGTTTGTAGCAACCTAGTTGTACTGTTCTAACCACCCTGGCGATTGCTATAGTAGGTATTTTCAATTAGAACCCGTTACGACCCCAAACAACCATTGAAATCGACCAAGTAAATAGTACTAGGAGCGCAACCCAGCCTAAAGTAAGAATATCCATAGTTATATTTAGAAGTGTATTTTCATCTCTAGCTTCCATCATAATCCCTTCCCGACCTAGTTAGCAAACAGATGGGAGTAAGGAGTAAGCAGTGGAATTATTTAAAACCTAAAACCTAACACCTAAAGCCTAAAACCTAACACCTAATACCTGAAGCCTAATTAATTTCCTGCAAGTTGTTGGGCTTTTGCGAGTAATTCTTGGCTCAATTTTATAAATGCTTTAGAACCAGCAGAACTGGGATTTTCGATGACGACTGGTTGAAAACTATCAATCGCTTTGGCGACATTTACATCCATTGGAATGCGAGTTTGGAAGATTTTACTAATATCGAAGTCTTGAGTTACCCGTTCCATAACGCGATCGTAGTAACGGGCAAATAACGAACTTCCCGATAAAATAAATACCACACCTAATAAACTACTTTCCAAACAATTTTTATCACCATCATGCGCTTCTCTGAGCTTGGCGATTCTGCGCTCTAATAGCTGCATCCCAACCAGCGAAAGCGGTTCGGGACGAGCGGGCATAATATAAAAATGACTTGCCATAATGCCGCTTCTGGTCAAAAGATTATAACCAGGGGCACAGTCGAGGATGATAAAATCATAGTCATCGATGACTGGAGCGAGAATATCTTTAATTAAAGAACCTTCAAATCCATTCCAAACATCGATAAAGTCAGTATCAGGATTTTCGAGAGTTTCTTGGTGGAGTTTTTCAGATACTAGAAACTCGTCATAGATATCGATGTCTCCAGCTAATAAGTCTAATCCTTTAACCCAACAAACATCGGTTGTAATGAGATCTTTGGTTTCAAATTTATAGCGGCTACTCGGTTTGAGAACTTTAGCGATCGAATACGCGATCGTCTTTTTTTCGCGGCGGATTTTGGCAAAGTCTTGAGGCGTGACTAGGCTGAGGGTAGCACTAATCTGGGTGTCGAGATCGACAACTAAAACGCGCTTCCCAGCTAATTTGGCAAGACAAGCCGCTAAATTGACGGTGAGGGTGGTTTTACCGACACCTCCTTTCATATTGACAGTGGCGATGACTAGTCCCATGATGTATCTAAAGTAGCCCCCTGACTTGAGTGTGAGGTATAAAAAGTACCGCTAACATCATAGTTGGTTTCGATCGGTTTGCGATCGATCCAGCCCCCGATTGTCGATCTAATTTTACTCGTTGGCACAGCCTCTGTCTTGACGTTTTTTTATTCGGGGGGAACCCCCGAATAAAAACGTCGCTCTGAAAGAGAATCGCCATTTACCTGCGATCGTCGATCGAGGCTTTACACCCATCTAAATTATACTTGTGAAAAAATATTTAGCTTTATTTACCGCGATCGTTTTAGCAATTTATTTATTATTTGGCTCTCCTGTGAGTGCAATTCCGCCGGGAAATGCATATACAGAATCTGATGAGTTTTTATATAATGTGCAGCAAGACTTAATATCTAAAATTAGTAATTCTCTCGATAAACAGCGTTTAATGGCAGCCGATCGAGCCTGGATTAAATTTCGCGATGCTGAGGTAAATTTTTACAGTCGATATTATGTGAATAGCAAGGGTGGGCTAGCTCTCAAGATTAAACTGACTGATGAGCGCGCTCTTTATTTACAGTCGATGCTCAAGCAATTGCCACAACAACAAGGTAAAGATATCGGGCCGATTTGAATTGGTTAAATTCGACGTTTAAAATTTAGCAGTTCGCTGGTGCATAAATGTTCGAGACGATCCCCATGAGGATCGGTGTAGACTGCGATTTTCTTGAGGAGTGTTATCGAAAGTGCCAAAATACCGATCGGTAGCACGCTCGACAAACGCTATGAGCTTGTCGAATGCTAATAATCCTGCAATATCTCCACCACCAATCGCCACCACTAATTCATCGCGATCTCAAACCCCACAATATCATCCGCGATGATAATGGGCGAGTGTTTCTAGTCGATTTTGGTGCGGTGCAGAATGTGTATAACAATACCCTGCTCAAAGGTAGCACTGTGGCTGGTACTTACGGCTATATGGCTCCAGAACAGTTTCGGGGTGCTGCGGTACCTGCCAGCGATTTGTATGGCTTGGGTGCGATTATTTTATACCTGTTAACTCATCGATCGCCTGCGGATCTACCGCAAGAACGATTGAAGCTGAATTTTCGCAGCCATGTGAATATCAGTCACCATTTTGCTGACTGGCTGGAGACAATGCTAGAGCCAGCTACATCGGCAAGATTTTCATCCGCTCGTATAGCTTTAAGTAACTTAGAAAAACAGCATTGGTTTAGCAAGCGGCGCAAGACTAGATTTAATTTTTCCTGGATAAATGGTGCAGTTGCCACAATTATCTTATCGATTTTAGTGCCGCTAATTTGTGAATATCGCCACACTGTTGTCGCCAGACTTGGTTTACCTGTTACCGATATTTGTGATGCAATCATGACTGGTGATGTGAAATCTCTCCATCGATACCTCGATCGAGGGGTGAGTGTCAATGCTACTGTTGAAATTAACCAGAGCTGGGATAATTACTCCTCACGATCCTCTGGATATCTTTATAATGGTTCGATGCTAGATTGTGCGATCGAGCAGCGGAAAGATAAAATTGTCGAAAATTTACTCAAGCGCGGTGCCGATCCTAATGTAAGTGATGGTTATAATACGCTGCGCGATACATATCATCTCACGGTTACAGGCGGCAGTACGATCGTCGGAACTTACGGTTATATGGCTCCCGAACAATTTCGCGGGCAAGCGGTGTTAGCAACCGATTTATATGGCTTAGGAACGACATTACTATATCTCCTCTTGGGTCAAAATCCGGCAGATTTGCCAGTCAAACAAATGAAGATAGATTTCCGCAATTCTTTGGCTGAAGAGCTTCGTCAACGTGGCAGGCTATTACCTAATTTTAGTAATTGGCTCAATGGATTATTAGAGCCGATTCCTGAAGATCGTTATCGTAATGCCGCGCTTTAGCCGCTTTAAATGGTGAAAATAGTGTCAAAACTCGTCATCCTAAGTACCCGATTACCCAAATCGAGCGACAGGGTGAAACGATGAAAATTGT
>NZ_JANYJC010000394.1 GCF_025361915.1 Chamaesiphon sp. GL140_3_metabinner_50 | reverse complement strand
TCGGTGGCTTTATCCAGTTGGGTTTTGGTATCGATACCCCGCTCTGTGGCGATTGCTCGTGCGGATGTTAATTCTTCTTGAGCTTTATCTAATTGAGATTTACTAATACCGCCCGATCGATATAAGGTCAGTTTACGCTGATATTCGCTCTGCGTGTTGGCGAGTTTAGCTTGACTCCCTAACGTATTATCACCCGATCGATCGAACTTTTCGCGACGACGATATTCAGCCTCCGCATTAGTTAATTTAGCCTGAGCGGTAAGTAAACCCAAACCATCCCGATCGGATTGTAGCTGACGTTGGTAATCGGCTTCGGCATTTTGCAATTGCGATCGGGCAGAATTTAGGGCAGCAGTGCGCTGTTGGCGGCTGCTAGCGAGTTGAGCTTGCAATTTAGTAATTACAGCCGTCTGAGCGGCGATTTGCGACTTCTTGACATCAGTTTGAGTCGTTCTCCCCAGCTCGATTTGGCGGAGATTCACATCGGCTAGCGCATCGCGTAAATCGGCTTGTTTGCGATCGATCCCTTGTAAAATGGCAATTACCTGAGAACGCTTGACAAAATCGCCCTCTTTAACGAGGATGCGATCGACACGACTATCCTGAGCATTCGCCACCGAGAGTTTAATCACTTCCCCATTCGGTTGAATCCGTCCCAATGCAACCACAGCATTTGGCTTGGCGGGAACGACCGTTTTAGGATTTGGTTCGGCGGTACCCGCTGCACAGCTAGATATCAGTGCCATTAGCCCGCAAATTGTCAGCGCGAAATAAGGTTTCATACCTTGAGGATAACTGCTATGGTCGATCCGATACTACTAGCGCGAGTCATAAATTAGTTATGACTAACGTCATATTAATGCTCGATTCTCTTTCAGAGACGCTACGCGAACGAATCTAGAATTAGAGGGTATCTGGATCGATGCCTAATTCTCGCAGCTTATTATCTCTTTTTTGTTTCTCGATCTCTAATCGCTGATTATCTATCTCCAATCGCTGATTATCCGCAAGGATCGAATCGCGTTGGGTAGCGACATTATCGAAAGTTTCAAAAATTCGTCCATCGGGATGGGTGAGTTGTAGCTCGGTGCCATTTAACTGAAAGTTAATGCCCAAACGCGGACTAGTCCAGCCTGTCATCTCATCGATGCGTTCTAGATAGAGATCTTCACTGCGTTGATAGCCTTTTAAAATATACCGATCTGGATCGTAAATATAATATTCTTCCACGCCGCAGCGGGCATAAATCTGTAATTTTCGATCCATTTCCCCCTCTGTGTTACCTGGAGAAAGAATTTCAAATACTACTTGCGGCGCGATATTATCTTCTTGCCATTGTTTATAAGAACCCCTGTCACCTTTCGGTCTACCAAAAGCTACCATCACATCTGGAGCAACTCGATATTTAGGATTACCTTCGACGGGATACCATAGCAAATCGCCCGCTACAAAAACTAGTTCTTCATTGCGAAACAGCCAATCTAGATTCCCATGAATGGTAGTAATCAACCGAAATTGCTTGGTATTATCTGCCATCGGTAATCCATCACTATCTGGATAAATAATCTCACTACTGGTAGCTAGCATCGTATTTACGTTTACTTAGTTTTTTACAGGTGTTTTGCTTTCGATCGCAGCCAATGATTCTATTGATTTTTTATTCGACAAATCCCACATCGATTCAAATTCTCCAGCACTAATAGAATTGCCTAAATTCATACCTGCCTCTGTTAATTCTCGATCGAACAACGCATTTCCACCAAGTTCTTGATGGTACATCCTATTACAGAAATTATCCGCTAGCGTGGGACAAATTTAATTCGTCCCACGTTAAGACATTAGAAATCGCTAAAATTCGCGATCGCATCGACAATCCGTTTTACTACTTCATCGACACCAAGCGCACCTAATTCGCCTTCAATCCGGGTACGAATGCTAATGGTATTGTTTTCCACCTCGTTACCGCCGATGATGCCCACAATGGGGATTTTTGCCTTCTCAGCGTTGCGAACCATCTTACCCAAACGTTCGTTGCTGGTATCTACTTCAGCACGCACGCCGAGGGCGAGTAATTTAGCACAAACTTCTTTGGCAAACGGCATAAAGTCTTGAGCGACAGGAACCAGGCGCATTTGAACTGGAGCCATCCAGACGGGGAAATCGCCAGCATATTCTTCGATTAAAATCCCGATTAGGCGTTCGAGGGAGCCAAACGGCGCACGGTGAATCATGACAGGACGTTGGCGGCTGCTGTGTTCGTCGATGTATTCTAGCTCGAATCGTTCGGGCAGATTATAATCTACTTGAACGGTACCTAATTGCCACTCGCGATCGAGGGCATCACTAAAGATAAAATCTAGTTTAGGGCCATAAAAAGCCGCTTCGCCAATGCCGATAAAATGATCCATGCCCAGCTTTTCAACAGCACGGGTAATTGCTCCTTCGGCTTTGTTCCAAGCGTCATCAGTCCCGATGTATTTATCAGAAGCTGGATCGCGGAAACTCAGGCGTGCTTTAAAGTTTTTTAGGCGGAGTTTTTCAAATACGGAGAGGATCAAATCCACCACATTCATGAACTCCTCATCTAATTGTTCTGGAGTTACAAATAGGTGTGAGTCATCGACAGTAAAGCCACGCACGCGAGTTAAACCACCGAGTTCGCCAGATTGTTCGTAGCGATAAACGGTGCCAAATTCCGCATACCGAATCGGTAAATCGCGATAAGAGCGTAATTCGCTTTGATAGATTTGAATGTGAAACGGACAATTCATCGGCTTCATTACAAAGCCATTATCCGCCGCAATATCTTCGAGATTGTCCGCCATAATTGGGAACATATCTTCTTTATATTTTTGCCTGTGTCCCGATTTCATAAATAGATCGGTTTTGGCAATGTGGGGCGTGACTACAGGTAAATAGCCCCGTTTAGTCTGTTCCTTTTTGAGGAAGTCTTCCAGAATACTCCGCAAAATTGTCCCTTTGGGTGTCCAAAGTGGCAAACCAGGGCCGACTAATTCTGAGAAAATAAATAAGCCTAATTCCTTGCCAATTTTGCGATGATCGCGGCGGAGTGCTTCTTCCTTACGACGTTCGTATTCGGCGAGTTGTTCGGGATTTTCCCAGGCGGTACCGTAGATGCGTTGCAATTGCGCCTTGGTTTCGTCCCCACGCCAATATGCACCCGCGACTGATTCGAGTTTAAAGGCTTTGGGGTGCAAATCGCCAGTATTTTCGACATGCGGCCCCGCACACAAATCCCACCATTTATCGCCGAGGTGATAGAGGGTAATCGGTTCTTGCAATCCAGCGAGAATTTCTAATTTATATGGCTCATTGAGGGCGGAAATCCTGGCTTCGGCTTCGGCTCTAGTCACTTCTTCCCGTACTACTGGCAATTTCTGATTGACAATCTTAATCATCTCCTTCTGAATTGTCTTCAGATCCTTATCTGTAAAGGCATCCGGGCTGTCAAAATCGTAGTAGAACCCATTTTCGATCCACGGGCCGATCGTCACCAGAGCCTTGGGAAACAGCTTCTGTACCGCCATCGCCATTACATGCGAGGTGGTGTGTCTAATTTTTTTGAGGGTTTCCGATTCGCTGGTTTTAGGTAAATGGATTTTCTCTGGCTGTTCGGCGTTAGACATGGCTATCCCTGGCAAAATTTAATACTCACAGCAGCGACACTAAACTCAATCACGATCGCTGCTAGATCTATTTTACCCAGGAATCTGCACCGATAGCTGGGATAGGGACTCTTGCGCAGCAATGCTCATTTTAAAACTCTGACGCTATTTTATCGCTTTAATCTTAGCGATCGATAACGGCAAAATGCGGGTTTTAAGAGTTTTATTTTTAAAAACCAGCATTACATCTAGTCTCAATTTTCATCGCAAATTGCTGCTTAGGAGTTAATCGTCCCGGTTTGGGGCGAACTGGCGATCGCAATTTTAGCAACGGGAATTCGCCCAGCCAGGTAACTCAATCGTCCGGCAACAGCGGCTAAACCCATCGCCTGAGCCATCATCGGGGCATTTTCCGCACAGGCGATCGCGGTATTAATTAATAGAGCATCCGCACCGATTTCCATCGCTTGAGCGGCTTCGCTGGGGGTACCAATCCCCGCATCGACAACTACGGGGACTTTGGCATTTTCGATAATAATTTGAATATTAGCAAGATTTCTAATCCCCTGTCCCGATCCGATCGGCGAACCTAAGGGCATCACCGTCACGCATCCGGCTTCTTCTAGCCGCTTGGCTAGTATTGGATCGGCGTTGATATAGGGAAGTACGGCAAACCCTTCTTTGACGAGCTGCTCGGCTGCCTGGAGGGTACCGATCGGATCTGGTAATAAATATTTACCTTCGGGAATAACTTCTAATTTGACAAAGTTATTATCTTCCTGTCCTAATAATTTTGCCATTTCTCGACCCAATCGCGCCACCCGCACGGCATCTTCGGCAGTTTGACAGCCAGCAGTATTGGGCAGCATCCAGATTTTAGACCAATCGATCGCTTCTGCCAAGCCTTCATGTCCGGCGGCTTTGGTTTGCACTCGGCGCACGGCGACGGTAACAATTTCGCAACCGCTGGCGATAATGCTCTGTTGCATCTGCTCGATGCTGCGATATTTGCCCGTACCCGTCATCAGCCGCGAGTTAAAGCTTTTACCTGCAATAATTAATGGTCGATCGGTCATGAATAGTTGATAGTGAATAGTGGATAGTGAGTAGAAATCGACTAATATTATGACATGCCGATTTTGCACGCGGGACGATCGGACATCGATTCAATATAATTAACGACGGCTGGATATGCCGATAAATCTAATTTGAGCATCAAGGGAATATAAATTAAAATCGCACCGACAGCCACATCGACAACGCTAAATCGATCGCCTAATAGGTAAGGATGTTTGCTCAACATCTCATTTAATGGAGCCATTAGTTTAGGTAATTCTTTTGCTCGACTTGTCTCAGTAAAAATTCCGTTAGCTAGAGTTGAGTTAGCAAATAATGTCCATTGAGTGAGGATAGCTTGTTGCTCGATCGATAATATCTCTCCGCTATATTTTTGATGTAAATATAGCAAGATCGCACCGGATTCAGATAGTGCAAAATCTCCATCTACGAGCGTCGGGACTTTACCAAAAGGGTTTAATTTCAGAAAATCTGGTTTTAGGTGTTCTCCTACTGACATATCGAGTAGGACGAATTCGTAAGGAATTGCTAACTCTTCTAAATACCATCGTACGATCGAAGCCCGACTCCGCGCGCCACCATATAATTTAATCATCTTATTTTTTCACTATTTATAATTAGCATTGGATCCTGGGAGCACGGATGAGGGAGTAATTGTATTTTGCTAATCGCCTTTACCCTTTTCCCCTAAAGCCTAAAGCCTAATCTAAGCACGAAGCTCAAATCCATTTAGATATTCCATCGGTTTGTTTGGATCGAAGGCAATGCGATCGACAAACATTTCTGGTTGTTCAATTTTTAATTGACCTTTGGGCATATTCAACCAAAAAGCTTTGGCAACTTCAGCATAACCTTCAACTGGATATAGCTGTTTAATTATACCATCTGCATTTTTAGGATAATCGGTTAATTTCTGTTGATTCCAGCGTACCATTTGAGTCAGCACCCAGACAGCGTGCGAGTGCCAGAGAAAGTTTGCATGGTTGGGCGATTGTAAATATTTGGTCGATTGGAAGTGAAATATTTGAAAGTCAGAAAGTTTTTGGATTTGAGGTTTAGCATCGAAACCACCATAATTATAACTACCTGCGAGAATGTTCTGCCAGTTTTTATTAGTGCCAGGATCTGTATATTCAGATTTACCTAAAATTGGTGCGAGTGCGGTCACATTTTCTTGGTTATCACAGAATTGACAAGCTTCTAATACTGCTGCCATTAATGCTTTAGCAGTAATCGGATTGTCTTTGAGCCAAGTATCGAGACTAGCAAGAATTTTTTCCGGGTGTCCGTGCCAAATATCTCGATCGATCGAAGCGGTAAATGCTTTTTTATCGGCAAGTGTTTGTTGGTTGAAAAATTCATCGGTGGCATAACCGATTACTTTGCCACTTTCTAATCCTGCGGTAATATCTGGCGGTGCTAAAACTTTAATTTTTACATCGCGTTCGGCATCGATACCCATCGTCCCCAGCCAATATCTGGTCGTATAATTTGCCATCGCAGCGGGATGGGCGATCGCAAATTCTGGCGGTGTTTTGAGTTCGTGAAAGAACTTATTATAGCCTTCTTGAAATTCACCCAAACTATTATAAGCTTGGCGCGATCGCAACCCAGCCTTCCACGCAGTTTCACTCAAACTAATACTATTACCATTAATATTTAAACCCATCAAGGCAATTGTATTCGCATTACCTTGACTTTTACTTTCTTCGCGCTCTTTTTTTCGTCTGCGGCGGTTCGATTTAGGTGCCTCTTCATCTTGCTCCGGCGATTTGCCCCCTTTACTACTAAAATATTCCCAGAGCGGCATCGCAAACAAAGTTTGGACGGCATCTAATTTACCGCTGTGTAATTCCTCTTGTCCTTTATCCCACGTCGGTTGTTTCACTAGTGTGACATTCAAGCCATACTTTTTGAACATCCCTTTCTCTTTAGCGACTACTAACGGTAGACAGTCCATACTAGAAACAATCCCAATCTGGAGATCGGTTTTTTCTAACTTCCCAAAGTTGGCTGCTGGCTGAGTAAAGTGAGTGCTACCTTGATTAGTACAAGCAGCAAATGTTAAACCTGCGGCGGTGAGAGTACTATATTGCAGAAATTGGCGACGCTTCATTGCGATGATATTAGAGATCTATAAACAACCGAGTCTAAACCGATCTATTCGAGCCACTAATTTAATTTTAGATGCGGTATGTTGAATTCTACAGGATGCTGGGACTTTTTAGGCTTTAGGCTTTAGGCTTTAGGCTTTAGGGAAGAGATCGAGAGTTATAGTCTACTCCTTACTCCTTACTCCTTACTCCTTACTCCTTACTCCTTACTCCTTACTCCTCCCTTGAACCTCACCACCCCCCTCAAAATCGGCTCTCTCCAGCTTCACAGCCGTGTTTTTCAGTCGCCCTTGTCTGGGGTTACCGATCTGGTTTTTCGTCGCTTGGTGCGGCGATATGCCCCCGATTCGATGATGTATACCGAGATGGTGCAGGCATCGAGTTTGAGACATCTCAAGGAGATACCGCGCATCATGGAAATCGATGCTAATGAGCGTCCGATTAGCATTCAGTTGTTCGATTGTCGCCCCGATTTTCTGGGTGAAGCGGCTCAAATCGCCGTGGAGCAAGGCGCACAAACAATCGATATTAACATGGGGTGTCCGGTTAATAAAATTACTAAAAATGGTGGTGGTTCGTCATTACTGCGCGATCCAGATACGGCTGTGGCGATCGTCAAAGCTGTCGTTAATGCTGTTAATATACCCGTGACGGTAAAAACCCGCATCGGTTGGTCGGATGATGAGATTAATATTCTAGATTTTGCCCAACGGATGCAGGATGCTGGCGCGCAAATGCTCACAGTTCACGCTCGTACTCGCGCTCAAGGCTACAATGGTACGGCAAACTGGGACTGGATTCGGCGAGTGAAAGAGATACTATCTATCCCCATCATTGCTAATGGGGATATCTTTTCAGTGGAATCTGCTGTCGCTTGTCTAAAACAGACTGGAGCCGATGGGGTAATGTGTTCGCGCGGTACGCTCGGCTACCCATTTCTAGTCGGCGAAATCGACCATTTTCTCAAGACAGGCGAATTATTACCATCACCGAGTTCGATCGCTAGATTAGAATGTGCTAGAGAACATTTACAAAACTTGTACTTATATAAAGGCGAACGTGGCATTCTACAAGCTCGCAAACACATGACTTGGTACGCCAAGGGCTTTTCAGGTGCCTCAGAACTCCGTACGCAGCTACAGGAAATTAAGAATGTAGCCGAAGGAGTGGATATAATCGATCGACAGATAGAGTTATTAGCTCAAACGGTGTAGCGGCTAGGAACTGGATGTGCAGAACGCCAGCCACTTACCAATTATAAATTACCGCGCAGGGCTGCAAGCAGAAATACCACCACTGGGCCAGCAATCATAATCATTGCTACCATCGATAGCTGGGCGATTACTTCCCAGTTAATACCTAATACAGCATCAACAATACCGCTCAAAAAATCCATATTTCCTCTCGAACAAACTTAAATTTATTATATAGCCAACAAGATCGGCGATCCAATTTTATCCGCGCTGGGCGGGATTAAATTAATTTAGTTTACAAAACTATATGGGAGCTGGGAGATGGGAGATGGGAGATGGGAGCGTTGTAAATCGCAATCGATACGAATAGACTAGATGAGTAATAATTGACTGACGAAAATATGTCTACATGGCGGTGTATAAAGCAGTGTGGGGCTTGCTGTAACTTAGATCCGAGCGATCGACCAGATTTAGAGGAGTACCTGCCACCGGAGCAGCTAGCTATCTATCTGAGCATGGTGGGGGAAGATGGTTGGTGTGTGAATCTCGATCGCGATACCCGCGCCTGTACTATTTATGAAGATCGTCCTTCTTTTTGTCGGGTACAGGAAGATACCTTCGTGGCGATGTTTGGGATCGAGCCAGCGGATTTGAATGATTTTGCGATCGCGTGTTGTCGGGAGCAAATCGAAGGCGTGTATGGAGATCGGAGTCTAGAAGCAATCCGATTTGATACGGAACTGGGAATTTTGCTCTAAGTCTCGACCTTTGGCGATTGGTATGAGAAGATGAGAGGAATATGAAAACCTAGCTAAGTTCAGATTATCCAGTGACTAGTCCTTCTACTCCAGAAACCTCATCTGACGATATTGTCGTCCAAACCATTGTCACTGAATCGTCCACAAGTCTCCAAAAATCGAGTGTGTGGAGTACTTTCTTCTCGACATTTATCACGATTTTCCTCGCTGAAATGGGCGATAAAACGCAATTAGCGACGCTGTTGCTAAGTGCCCAATCGCAATCGCCGTGGATTGTCTTTCTCGGTGCGGGGACGGCGTTGATTGCGACTAGTTTGGTGGGGGTATTATTAGGGCGTTATTTGGCGAAAGTATTATCGCCGCGAACGTTAGATATCGCTGCTGGAGCTTTATTGATGGTAATTGCAGTTCTGTTGTTAGGAGATGTCGTGCAATTGTAA
>NZ_JANYJC010000314.1 GCF_025361915.1 Chamaesiphon sp. GL140_3_metabinner_50 | reverse complement strand
TAAAGGGGGGGACAATTCTTGGCTCCCTCCCCTTTATAAGGGGCAGGGTGGTTTCATACACCGGAAGAAAAATCTTTCAGTTCACTTCAGTGAACTTTGGCTATTAGCCCCGAATTCATTCGAGGGCGGTTGAAGACTAAGCACTAGGGTTTATGCATTTTTATTTTCTTGTATGAAACCACCCTGCGCCCCTTTTTTACAAGGGGAGGCTTTTCCGGCTCCCTCCCCTTTATAAGGGGAGGGCTGGGGTGGGGTAAAAAGACTACGCAGCAAGACAGGGTTGGGGATGAAGGCTGTTAACCTAGCCCTTAGTCACCAGAACTTTCGCCTCAATGCCACCTTTGGGGCCTAAAGTTACTCCGCGACGAACGGCTTCGACGGGTAACTTACCAGTGAGTTCGAGTTGACAATTAGTGACTAGTTCTAGCACGACTAATTTTAGTTCTAATTGAGCTAATGCCATCCCGATGCAGCGACGACTACCGCCGCCAAAGGGGACAAATTCATACGGCGAAAATTGACGTTCTAAAAAGCGTTCTGGTTTAAATAAATGCGGTTCGGGATAAAGATCTTCGCGGTGGTGAGTGAGGTAGATACAACCCGCAATCATCGTTCCTGGCTCGATGTCGTAACCTTGTAAGCAAACTGGTTGGGTGGCGATGCGGGGGAAGGTGAGCATCCCGACTGGGTAAATTCGTAAGGTTTCCGAACAAACGGCATTTAGATAAGGTAGACGGCTAATGGTAAGCGGATCGCGTTCGGTGCCGATGGTGGCAAGTTCGGCTAGTAATTTTTGCTTGACTTCTGGTAGATAATTCACCCAATAAATTGCCCAGGAGATGGCGGTAGCGGTGGTTTCATGTCCGGCGAATAGTAATGTCATCAATTCGTCGTGTAATTCGACATCGTTCATGCCATTACCATCGGCATCTTTAGCACCAATTAATAATGTTAAAATATCCGATTGTTCTGGCTGGTAATCGCGACGACGATTCTCTGAAAGAGACGCTTTGCGAACGGCAATTTCTTCATATAATAACCGATCGAGTTCGGCACGATCGCGTAAAAATCGCCCCCACGGACTCCACGCGCCTAAATCTTGCTGGAGAATGGGTATCAATAGAAAACTCGCATTAACTGGCGATTCAACTAATGCCAGTACTGCCACTAATTTGTCCCGAATCCGATCGTACCGTTCGCCTCGATGCAGTCCAAATACCGCTTGCAAAATTACCGAAAGCGAAATCGACTGCATTTGCTCGCGGACATTAATAGTTTCACCCACTCGCCACTGCTGCACTAAATCTCGCGTTACCTGACAAATCAGATCTGTGTACGATCGAATTTTATCGCCGTGAAATTGGGGCATCAATAACTGTCGGCGTTGACGATGTTCGCCGCCATCGAGTAAGATAATGCCGCGATCGCCTAAGAACGGTTTTAAAATTTGATTGCTCGATCCGGGTGCCGAATATTGCTTGGTATCGTTAGTTAATACTTCTTGCATCGATTGAGGATTGCTGATGAACACCGCCCGATCTAACGGCCCAGACATTGTCACCGCAAAGATATCGCCACACTGGCGATCGTAATTATGCATATATTCGAGCGGTTCGGTAATCCATTGCCAAAGCTGAATGGCACCGGGTGTATTGATGGTGGGTAGTAGATTCATAAAATTCGCATGACGAAGCTGGTATCTACTCCTATTATCCGATCGAGTTGAAAATCCTGCATCCTGGTAATGTACGACAGATCTGAAGCAACCGCTAGAGTTCGGCTGAAATATCTAAAAAAACAACCCCGATAAAGGAGTTGTGTGGAAGATTAAATATTATAGATAAAACTATCAGATTTTTTTAGTCGCCGCGCGAGCGAGCTTAATTTTACGTCGGGAATAAATCCCATATCCAAAAGCCGTTAAAGAGCCTAAGATAGTTGCTGGTTCTGGAACTGCGGCGATCGTTCCAGGTACGATATTGCCCGCACCCGCGATCGTATTGCTAAAAGTTCCAGCATCAATATTTTCAAAGCCTGTTGTAACTAGGAAATAATTAATACCAGGATTGAGAGCTGTCGTAAATCCTGATAAGCCAAGACTAGGATTATCGTCGTTGGCAATTATGGCATTGAAGACTGAATCGATGGGGTTAAAAGAGTTTTGATAAAGAACGGTGAAATTATCAAAGTTAGTTGAAGTTGCCGTACTTTGAAAAACGTAACTAGCTGGAGCAGTAACATTAAAACTAAAAACACTGTAACCAACCATTCCGCCGCCGGGGCCAGCAACTGCTGTTGGCGGACTAGAAAAATTGTCAACAGGTCGATTGAATACGGCACTACCGACAGTAGTTTCAGTATAAGTTAAAGTAGCAGCTTGAGCAATCGGAACAATGGGAAAAATAGCCGCCATCGATCCCCAAGCAATACTGATACCGATGAAAGTAGCTTTGTTAGTTTTAAACATATAGATATAACGAAAGAATCATATTTATATATTACCCAACTAATCTTATCGATCTTCTATCGTCAGCATTGTTTTAATAAAAATCAGCCACAATACTTAATTTGCAAATCAATTTACTAGGCTTCCATTGTTTAAAAAAAACTGATATTCATGTAAATTTCGAGCCGATCGATCTAAAATTCGATCGCTCAAATTGTGAGGACGAAGAAATTTTTGTCGATCGGCTGGGAGCGTAATCTGCTTCTATAGGGTATACGCTGTTAATTTCAAATTGGATCTCTAACCGAGCGGATTTTTTTTGACACATAAAAGTAACTTAAAGTGGATCTAGATCTCTGCCGCTCGTGAGCTAAACTGAAGCTAATACAGCACTCTGTGTCCATTAGCGTCAATGGTTGAAGCAGCACATTTACTCGCAAAGATCGCCTTGGGCGATCGCAGTGCATTATC
Organism: Chamaesiphon sp. GL140_3_metabinner_50; assembly: GCF_025361915.1. GTDB lineage: Bacteria > Cyanobacteriota > Cyanobacteriia > Cyanobacteriales > Chamaesiphonaceae > Chamaesiphon. The sequence continues at coordinate 3,525 of NZ_JANYJC010000314.1, read as the reverse complement.
CGCGCTGTACGATCGCTACTCACAGATCGTTTACGCGATCTCCTGGAAAAGTCTCAATTCAGTAGAGGACTGTGAAGAAGTAGTCTTAGATGTATTTGCTCAAGTCTGGCGGATTGCGGACAAGTTCGATCGCAATAAAGGTTCGGTGGAACAATGGATTTTTACCCTCGCACGCAGTCGTATAATAGATAGGCTGCGGAAACTGCAACGGCTCGATAAAGTTAGTACGGCAATTTCAGGGGCAAAAGGAATCGATTTTCCAACTGTCAGCGTAGATCCCATTGAAGCGATCGAAATTGACGAACGGCGACAATTAGTACTTGCCGCATTAAGTCAGATTCCGCCAGAACAGCTTCAAGCGATCGAGTTGGCTTACTATCGAGGTTTAACTCATGTCGAGATTGCCGCACAAACGGGACTGCCAATCGGCACTGTCAAAACACGACTCCGGCTGGGATTGAGTAAACTCAAGGTAGTATTTAACAACGAGTTGTAACTAGCGATCGGGCAACAATAAACCCCCTCATTCCCCGTGTCTGAATTTGTGATGAACGAACATCGATGTTTTTGCGAACTTGCTCCACTCTACGCACTCGATCTGCTCGATCTTGAAGAACGGCTGTGGGTAGAGGCTCAAGCGTTAGCTTGTGCCGATCTTGCCGCAGAATTGGCGAGTTATGAAGCTGCGGTGAGTATTCTCCCCTATAGTGCCCCCGCCGTGCCGATGGCGGCAGATCTCAAGGCGCGATTATTCGATCGTCTAGCCGATCCTGGAGCTGATTTGTTAGATGTAGCTCCTGTCGAAACCAGCCTCACACCCCAGCCAGAAAGCCCTCTAGTAGAGCCGCCGCCAGCAATGGTGACGATTAGATCCTCAGAGCTAACGTGGCAACCCTACCAGGCAGAGGGGGTCGAAGTTGCCGTGTTATTTTTCGATCCTGACAAGCGGATGTGTTCGGCGATCGTCAAAGCAGCCGATGGAGTTATTTACCCGCTCCATCAACATCAAGGGATTGAAGAAATCTATATGTTAGCAGGAGAACTCGAACTCGACGGGCAGGTTTATTTCGCTGGCGACTACATTCGATCGTATCCCGATTCAATTCACCCACCAGCTATTACTAACAACGGCTGTAAATTTTTGGTTCGGGCTTGTATCGACGATAATTATGACGAAAATTTGTTAACTATTTCTAAGTAAAGTACCCTAACTTGGCTCGTGAGTTAGGGTACTTCACGAGCAATTTACATAGACTGAATGCTTAAAAATCACTTTTGAAACATTAAATTAACTCGATCGCCCAATTTGATTCTGCAAAGCGGAGGCAAAGCAGGGAACGATTAATATTCTGACGGTGATAATCTGTAACGTTTTTTAGGTTGAGAATGTAATTTATCTTTGTTACGATCGACTAGTCCAATATAATTAGACTAATCGATCGTAGCAGCACATTAAATTGCTGTAAATATAATGATGAACCTCCCAACCTTCACAGTACTGGTGGTTGAAGACTTGGCGACAGATCGAGAGCTATACCGACGCGCACTTAGTCAAGACTACGATCTTGTGGAGGTAGAATCTGTAGCAGCGGGACTAGCATTGTGTCAAACGCGATCGATCGATGCTGTGTTGCTCGATTATCGGCTGCCCGATGGCAATGGGCTGGATTTTCTAGATCGATTGTCGGTGCAAAGTAATGGTAACAGTCCGCCTGTAGTGGTGCTATCGGGGCAGGGTAACGAAAAGATTGCCGTTCGCGCCATCAAACTGGGTGCGTCAGATTATCTAGTCAAGAGCGACCTGACAGCAGAGCTATTACTCGCGACGCTCCGCAGTGCGATTCTCCAGGGGAGAGGCTACGCTAACGAGAATAGCCACCTGCGATCGCAATTGAGACAGTCTGAAGATCTCAGTCTGCAAGTAGCTAACCAGCAGATGACGACGATTTGGGAAAGTATGACCGATGCGTATGTGACGCTCGACCGCGATTGGCGGATCGTCTATACTAACTCTGCGGCAACTGAAATATTTTGCCAGACGAGTGGTTTAACACCCGCAGAATATTTGGGCAAAACTCATTGGGAAGTGTTTCCCACGTCAGTAGGAAGTATTGTTGAGCAGGAGTATCGAAGAGCTGTTGCAGATCGAGTGGCGGTACATTTCGAGCTGTTTTATCAGCCAACTGACACTTGGTTCGAGATTCATGCTTATCCCTCAGATGTCGGCTTGGGGATATATTTTCAGGACATTAACGAACGCAAGCGGGATGAACTAGCGCGAATCGCCGTCGAACGCGAGATCGATCGCTTTTTCGAGATATCACTCGACCTACTAGCGATCGCCAATTTAGATAATTATTTCTTGCGATTGAATCCAGCTTGCGAACGAATTTTGGGCTTTACTAGTGCCGAACTGATGGCCCAAAACTATCTGGAGTTCGTACATCCCGAAGATCGAGCGGCAACAGTGGCTGTTGTTGCGGATCTAACTGCGGGTAATGTAGCGACTAATTTTGAGAATCGCTATCGTGGCAAAGACGGATCTTATCGCTGGCTATCGTGGAGTGTGATGCCAGATCTCGATCGCCAGTTATTGTATGCCAATGCCCACGATATCACCGAACGGAAGCGCGATGAAGAACTTCTCCGCCAGAGTGAAGAGTTAACCCGCCGCATCTTGGAGAGCAATCGCGACTGCATCAAAGTTGTGGACTTAGCAGGTCGGTTGATTTATATGAACGATTACGGACAGTTGCTGATGGAAGTTGATGACTTCTCGACTGTCGCTGAGAGTCAATGGCTCGACTTCTGGCAAGGTCGCGACCGAGATGCGGCTCGAACTGCTTTTAGCATTGCCTTAGTCGGGGGAGTCGGTCGGTTTGATGGTTATTGTGCGACTTGTAAAGGTACGTTGAAATGGTGGGAAGTAATCGTGACACCGATCCTCGCTGCCGATGGACAGGTCAGCCAAATTTTAGCGGTTTCGCGCGATCTGACCGAACGGCAAGCCGCGCTGCGCGAACGCCAGCAAGCAACGGCACTCCTCCAGGCGCAGCAAGCAACGATTCAGCAGCAATTGGGCGAAATCGAATCGATCTATCAGATGGCTCCAGTGGGCTTGTGCTTTGTGAATACCGATTTTCGCTACGTGCGGATCAACGAGCAATTGGCAATAATCAATGGTTTGAGTGTTGCCGAGCATATCGGGCGAACTTTTTGGGAGATTTTACCAGAATTGGTAGAGACGATCGAGCCACTGTATCGGCAAGTGATGGAGTCGGGACAGCCAATTTTCGATCTAGAAGTGAGTGGTAGCACTCCTGCCGAGCCTGGAGTGGAGCGGTACTGGCTAGCTTCCTACTACCCGCAACCAGATCTCAGCGGTCGAGTGATGGGGGTCAATGCGATAGTGCAAGAGATTACCGATCGCAAACGCTCAGAAGCAGCGCGACTATCCGCCGAACAAGAGCGCGACAGGTTTTTTACTCAGTCGATCGATCTATTGGCAATCGGCAATTTCGATGG
>NZ_JANYJC010000276.1 GCF_025361915.1 Chamaesiphon sp. GL140_3_metabinner_50 | reverse complement strand
TCGACTAGTAAATTTACGCCCAACCCCAATCCAAAGCCGATGTGAACGAATGCGGCGAGAATTCGATCGAGTCGTTTGACGAGGGGAAACATTACGCCCACAGCCACTATTAGCAAGATCGATCGCCATTCGGTACGATCGGCTGCTAGTAATAATCCGCCACCCAATCCGGCGATCGCATACCAAGCAGCGGGAATTTGGTTGGCAAGTTGCCAAGGTTGTAAGGGTGGCTTTTTAATGGCGATGTAGGTAAACGCGATCGGGATAATCGACCACCATAACGGCCAGATCGCCCGTGCGGTGGGGAAGGTAGCTAATAGCAGAAAGCACGATCCGGTCGCGATCGTGCTTCCTAAGCCGATCTTCCAGCTACTGCGTTGCCAAGCATCCGTTCTCTGGCGCACGGGTTGAGCAGAAATCCATAATTCGGCGACAGTAATGACGCTCAGGGCGATCGTAAGTACGGCTAAATCGAGAATTTGCTCGTTATTACCCACAAAATTACGGGCAATAGATCTACACCAATCCCACCGATAGGCGAGGGCGGCAAAAATCGTCGCCAAGCCACTCAGGTGGGTGAGATAGACATAGCTGGTTCTGACTGGCTGATAGCGGAGTGTCAGATGTGCCAAAATTGCGGTCGATGCTAGTAAATCGACGAGTAAACTCAAGGGTGTGGCGAGATTAATTATCGGTAAAATCGCCCCAGTCGCCAAAATCAGCGATTCACCCCGCCGCGTCAGGGCAAACCATTCTCGTTTCCAGAACCAATCGGTAAGCCATACCCAGAGTAGTAAGTAGGGAAAAATTAGCAGCGAACCAGCGAATAGATAATTTTGTCCGAATAGTAACAATAAAAACGGTAAAACCTTCGCAAAAATCGCCCCAGTTGCCAGGGGTGCCCACAGTAAGTTACTAATTAAATATGTTTGCAGTCCGACAAAAAATAGAGCGGTGACTTCGCGCTGTTGTTGGTAAGCTCTCAGACGTTGCCAGAGCCACAATAAAGCCAGACTACTAACAGCAAAGGCTTGCCACGAGCTGTTTTTGGGGATACTCAATAAGTCGCCGATTGCCAGTAACCAGCCAAATACCAGCAAACTAGCTCCAATTCGTTGATAGAGCCTCGCGATGGAGGTTAATGTCACCCGATAACTCGCCAGCCGAGTGGATTCGCCATAAACCTGACTAAACCGATCCAGATGCGCCAGCCTGTGCGCCTTTTGTAGCCCCCATTGAGTAAATAACCACCCAATAATCCCGATCGCCAAACCAAAGCTATAAATCGGTAAATGTTCTACCAGTAAACCGCGTAACAGCAGTATTCCCAGCCCATAAATAGCTAGAGAGCCACCCTCAATCTGGCGCATTCTTTGTAATAATATTGCCACCCCGATCGCCCCAATATAAATCGCGATCGACGACCAATAAGGAATTTGCCAGCCTAATTGCAGACCACTCAGCACCAGATAAGCCGCTAGCAGCCAGCCAGAGTGCTGTAAATTAGTTTTTCCGCGCCCCTGACGGTATTTAAGATAAACGATGCCTCCCAGACCGATTCCGGCGAGGATGGCGGTGACTAATTCTAGCGGTTGCTGCCAAAGTTGGAACGAATCGATCGCCCAAAAATTGACCGGAATTAACAGTAGAGTCACGATTTGGAGCGTATTCGCCGTCAGTTTCAGCCCCTCTTGTCGCCGCGCCCAACCTCCCACCACCCAAAACCCGCTCGTATACAGCCACAACAAGCCATACTGTCCCCATGCGGGAAATAACGACCATTGCGTCGCCGCCAATACTCCCGACGACAGCACCACTAAAAATACGCCCAAAAATAACAGCCAGCGCACGCTCAATTCATCTTTGAGGTTTTGCCACATCTGCTGCGCGCGCGGTGGAGTGCGCGGGGGTGCGGGTGGAGTGTAAATTTCGGGCACAATCGCCGGAACGATTGTGGGTAACGATTCTAGCTGAATCTGTTCGCTCAGACACTCACGGGCGAGTTTGAGAATTTGCGATCGATCGAGCATTCCCGATCGCACCATCCGATCTAGAGTAGCTAATAATTCGGGGTCGTTAGGGTCGATCTGCAACTCCAACCACATCGACTTGACTGATGATCGCGGCATAATTTTTGACGGGGGACTGCTGGTTACTTACTATCCTCCCTTAGTATTACCATTCGCTCTCTACAGCTTGTGACAGTTTCTCGATCGATCTAATCTAGGTGTTAGGTGTTAGGTTTTAGGTTTTAGGTGTTAGGTTTTAGGTGATTTCTGGTCATAATTCTCCCCTAATAGCATCTGAACTACGATTAAAATGATTGCCTGATGGACTTTGATGGATTTTGATGGACTACTATCCGATAATCTTAGTCTATCTATTAATCACATAAATCATAGTTCAGATGCTATATTTTTTATCAAGGGCAGTAAGCTGTTAAAGTTCAACTAATTGGTAATACTTGCATCGCTGTTTTAATCAGATCGAAATAATAAGTCTTAGTAATATCGATCGTTTGAATTGGTGCGACACTACTGACTAATTCCCCTACCTTCTGACCCTTATTTACTACCAAAGCCTGACCCTGAGCATTGACGATCGTCAGACGTTCTTTATCGTCAGACATACTGCAATCATAATCGCGCTCTTGATAATTAAACTTATAAGTCTGTGCAGCTACTGGTAACCGAACGCTAATTACTTCGAGTTCGATATTTCTTGAATCTTTCCAGTTATTTTCTTTAAGCTTATAAGCAACGTCTAAATATTTTGGTAATGGAAAATAATCGCCAAATCGCCACGCGATCGCTTTAATACCTTGAGGAAATTCTGGCGTATCGACGATAAATTTCAGGTGTCCTTTACCGACAATTTTTTGTTCGACAACCCGAACATTTGCCGTCCAGAATACCGGATCGGGATTCTCCATTCCACAAGGATGAATCGCATCGATTTGTTCGTACAACGACATGTTAATCGCCGCTAAATCTGCCTCGGCATCGATTCTGACTAAATGTTTGAGATGTTCGACTTCTAGGCACTTATGGGCGAATTCGCTCAAAGTCTGTTGAAATTTC
>NZ_JANYJC010000247.1 GCF_025361915.1 Chamaesiphon sp. GL140_3_metabinner_50 | reverse complement strand
CTGCCGATCTCCGCGCAAATTGGTTGATATTCATGCCAACGAAGGTTAATCCGAGGGTGGCGATCGCAAATGACATTTATGCTTGCTAGTAGAGGCTGGTACGTCGTTGGCGGGGTTTTCGTTGAAGAAGTTGACAGGTTTCAACATAAATCCGAGGTAGCTGGCGGGCATGACTGGCCAGTCTTCGGCGCGGGGGATGTGGAGATTGCCAAGGGTGTACCAGACGACGATATCGGTGTTGGCGATCGAGCGATCGGCTTTAGTCCATTCGGGCAGACCTGCACCGCCTGGATGTTGGTTGGGATAGTCTCCAGTGGGGTAGGATTCTTTGGGGCTGTAGGGTGTCACCCACAGATGCTTGGTCATGTAGGCAGCGCGTTTGGTGACGCTGGCTTCGGGATGGGCAAAGGGGAGAATATTTTCACCCGGCATCAATTTGTAGCCGACGGGTTCGCCCATTTGATTGGTGCGATCGGGATTGATGATTTTCCAGTATCGTCCGGCAAATGGATCGACGATCCGCTGGGCGGATAGTTCATTTGCTAGCAATGTTGCGGTGGAGTAAAAGGCGTTGCCGTAGGGGTTTGCTGGTCCCATCGGGGCAGCTTTCGCTTCATAAGTTTTGGCGGTAGCATTGTCCATCAGCACCATAAATGCCTGCCGATCGATCGCATCACCCGGTTGATAAGCCAGAACGAAATCTTTGGGCGGTTCTTGTAAGGCTACCGACATAAACCGGACGCGCGCACCGTCCTTTGTTCCCCGACAGTGAAAGCGCACCAAGCAGGGGGACTTCCGGATCTAATTCCCCCCTTTTTAAGGGGGGCTAGGGGGGATTGAGATCTCGAAACGAAGTCTAAGAAACTTGTGTATGCACCGCAGTTATGAGGGGATGCTGACTATTCAAATTGGTATAATCTGCCAGTCACAATGGCGGAATCCTGGCGACGACCCTTTTTTTGAGGAGTTCGGGACACTTGAGGTAGGAGATGGTGCCATCGGGTTTGGCGTGGTACTGAGTGGCAAACGTCATTACCGCCGTGGCTGTTGACTCCAATCGCTCGTCGTCTACAGGTAAATCGCCGAATAGGTAGATATATTTGCCAGGTGCATTGAAAGCGATCGCACAAGCTCGATCGCAAGCTCCCAGACATTCATGAGGTTCGATCGACAGTCCCTCGATCGGTGCAGCTCGAACGAGTGTCTGTAATTGCTCCAATAAGCGTTCGCCACCACTCTTGCGAATCGCCTGCTTCATCCGGTGGGCACTCTCACAACTCGTACAAACAGACAAAACATGTCGATTCATAACTTTATGCCGCAGGTGTACTAAGATCTTGTAGCTTGTCCAAGATGTCGATCGCGTATTGGTACTCGCGATCGTCTCCTTGCTCTAGGTATAGGTTGGCGGCATGTTGGCAATCGGCAATCGCTCCGGCTGTGTCGCCCGCCCGATGACGAGCGACACAGCGATAGCCATAGGTATCGGCATTGTCAGGATCGAACGGCAATGCTCGATCGAAACTGGAAATCGCCCCAGCCAGATCTCCAGTCCGAAACTGCTCTACACCTCTATCGAAGAATGCAACGGCATTACCCCGTTCGAGTTTAGTTTGCATAGACTTCTCTCCCCTAAAAACTGTAATTATTTAAACCACACACTTTTCAAATCCTTTGACAAACTCCTCACGATCGAGATTGCGGCCGATCGCGACAAGTTGCGTTAATTTTGGTTCATCTGCTTTCCACAGCCTGTCTCGGCGCATCGATGTCAACATTCGCACGCTTTGAAATAACACCCGTTCTGGAAAGCCTCGGGCATAAAATAAGCCTTTGGTGCGATATAAATCTTCACCTTTTGCTTGTGCTAAATCGTTCATCCACAACATAAATTTATTCATGTCGATCGGTCGATCGGAAGTTACAGCAAAGGAGCCGATCGAGGCATCATGTTCGTGCGATAAGTCTTCGAGAAATGATGGATCTACTTCTAACTTTGCTTCTAGCTCGAAGGCTTTAGTACCTAAAATCAGAGATAGATCGATCGAGCTATGTTCTGCGTGGTAAATTTTGGCGATCGGATTTAGGCTCCGAACTTGCTGTTCTATTTTGACGATTTCATCTGGAGTAACTAAATCGATTTTATTAATCAGTAGAATATCAGCAAAAGCCACTTGTTCTTGTGCTTCGTGACTATCTTTGAGATTTTGCGACAAATTTCGAGCATCGATAACTGTTACAAACGCATCTAAACTAAACTTCGATTTAATCTCATCAGCAACGATAAATGTCGAAGCCACTGGCGCGGGATCTGCCAGTCCTGTCGTTTCGATTAGTACCGCATCCAATTCCCGTTGGCTTAAATTTTCTAGGGTGCGAACCAAGTCGCCTCGAACGGTACAACACAGACAACCATTATTGAATTCGACAATTTGTTCACGATCGTCTGCGATCGTGATTTGTCCGTCGATGCCAATCTCACCAAATTCGTTAACAATTACAGCAATTTTACGACCGTGTTGTTCGTGGAGAATATGATTGACTAGAGTTGTTTTTCCCGAACCTAAGAAGCCAGTAATAACGGTAACTGGAATCTTTTCCTGTTGTTTAGGATTTGAATTTATATTTGTCGATTGAGTTACTTCCATGACCATAGTTATGACTCCGCCCCTATAAATAGTGTAATAATTTTGAATTAAAATGTAGGACGAGCATTGCCCACCACACAAATTACAGCCGATCGAGCCACTCAAATCGCACTAACAGCCTGAGCCGAAGCCGGAATTTTCACCACAGTTCCAGTCATCGGTGCGATCCCATTGGCGAGGATATCCCGACGGTTGACAGGTACTGGTGCATCGCCCCGCAGTTGGTCGTAGGGCACCACAATCCAACAGGCACAACCCCACAGACATTCACCTGCCATCCCTTCAAACCGGATTGCTGGCTCGGACATCATCACGCCCAGATCCATCAGCCAAGAGTGGTGGAGTAGTTTTTGCTCCCAAGTGAGCGTGTCGTAAAGATCGCGACTCTTGAAGAAGTCTACGAAGTCCACCTTGGCGACTCCTGGTAGCATAATGTCAGCAAAAGCCGTCAGGTGGTCGAAGAATTCGCGGTGGGTGATATTTAGCGCGGAATCTTCAGAATCGAGGAGGAATGTCGAGACGACCGATTTGAATTTGTCATCGAGCTTGTCATTCCACATTTCGCGCGGTGCGTGGATGATACATTCGGCATAGTCAGTCTTGAAGCCCGGTTTCAAGCCAGCGTAGTCGGGGATATGCTCGATCCATTCAGCGATGACGCTCCGCCATTTGCTCAATGGTTCGCCCGGTAAGACTTGCACCGCAGGGTGAGTGAATTTGGCGATGTCGTAGAGCGTCCAGTTACGGGCTTTGGTGCTAATCGCTTCATGGGGTGCTGTCGTTTGCCCGACGAGGCGCAGGGCTTTGAAGATGGTGCGCCCATAGTCATCTAAGGCAATCCGCATGAAGGCATCGGCGACGAATTTGTGAGTCACTTGCAGCCGCATCCGATCGCGTTCGGTGGGTACGCCAGTATCGGTATACTTGGACAGGCGTTGGTAGGAGTTCTCGGTGGCGAGGGCAAAGAAGCCGCCCGTAAAGGGGTTGCGATATAAGTCGCCCCAAACGGTGGTAACACCTGCATTCTTGTCGTCATCGAGCATACAGTCGATCTCGTTCATAGTGGCGAACAAGCTACCATCGCGGAAGGCTTCGGGGTCGCCGCTACAGGGCATTTCACCAACACCAATTACCGGAATGCGTCGTCCGAGCTTGACATTTGACAGGTGACGTGCTATGTCTACGACGATGCCGCTACCCGTGCCGTCGCCGATGCCGAAACAGCACAGCACCATTGAAGGGAGTTTGGTGTTGTCGATACTTTTGGCGAAATCATCCAGTTCTTTGTTTAGCGGTCGATCGCCATCGTAGTAAGCTTTGCCGTAGATCGCTTTGGAGATGGCGCGGGGGAAGTATTCACCAGCTTTGGGAATTTCGACGTTATCTGGCAACCACGGCTCGTAGTTGGGATTCCAGTAGTAGCGGGGATATTCGAGTTTGAGAAATTCGCGATAGCGACGGAGGGATATGAATAAATCGTCGCGGGTTGGCACTACTAGGGATGCGAACCGGATCTGGGCGCGATCGGGTGGAATATTTCGCTCCTCTAACCGCTTGAGAAAGCCTTCAGCATAGTCTTTGGCTTGGAACATATCCTGTTCGCCGATATCGACTAGCAAGGCGGTAAAGCGGGCGCGGGGGTCTTCGAGTTGGTCTTCGAGATCGCCCTGGCGAAGCATGGCATCGAGCATGTTTGCTCCGGTTTTGCCGATGCCGAGAAAGTGGATGCAGTGGGGAGATTGGGAACCGGATGCACTGTGATACATGGATTTCGACATGATTTTATTTCCTTTGAGTGTGGGTGGAGATGAATATTAGTGGTCGTTACTGCGGGTATTTCTAGTGCAAAGAACTTACCCTTACCCCCCAACTCCCTCACAAAGAGAGGCTTTTATCCCCCCTGTCCAGTAATTGTGGTAGAAAATCCCCTCCAAGGAGGGGTGCCCGTAAGGCGGGGTGGGTGGATCTCCGCAGTAGCTCAAAAATTTCGATCGCTATTGACTAATTCAACAAGTTGGATAGTAACCGCGATCTTCAGTCAGGAATCCCAAATCTTTGAGAATGTGTGCGGCTGAAGTAGCACGTTCGTCGGCGACATAGATTTTGTAGTCTTCGACGAATTGACCTGGCTGTCGATCGATTACGCCTTCTTCGATAAGTGCTACGCCTTTTTCAAGGTTCGATCGACTCAGGCTGGCGACCCATAATGGTGATTTGATATGGATCTTTTCTTCATCTACTCCAGTGATGTGGAGGATCTTGTTTCCGGCAACGGTAGGCACATCGGCTCCGTTGCCATACCGCTGGCTGACTACAGCCCAATCTAATGGCATATTTACCTCCTTATAAATGAAGATCTGATTTATCTAAATTCCTTTCTCCCTCTTCCTCAAAAAGGTTGAGGTGGAAAATAACCAAAGGTGAGCCGCAAGTGAAGCACCTTTTCAAGACAGGGGTGCCCGTAGGGCGGGGTGGGTAGATCTCCGCCGCAGCACAAGAGACTTTAGAGACTTTGGCTGGGTGTGTTGGGTTTCATTCTTCAACCCAACCTACAAATCTAATCCATTTAGGCTTTAACCACTTCTTCCAGCTTCAACTTGATTTCCTCCAAGTCTTCCCCGCGAATAGCACTGTAGGGAACAACCATCCGGCAGGCGCAGCCCCATAGACATTCACCAGCCATCCCTTCAAATCGGCTCGCTGGCTCGGAGAGCATGACACCGAGTTCTAGCAGCCAGGAATGCTGAAGCAATTTCTCCTCCCAGGTTTGCCTGTCGTATGCCAACCGCGCTTCATAGAAGATATCGAGGGCGGTTTTGGTAGCACCAGGAATCACGAATTGGATGTAGGACTTGGTGCTAGCGGTTGGCGATCCTGCCATGAACGATCGAGCGATCTCTGGCTCCAAGATGGGGGCAAAAGAAGCGTTCATCTTCATTGCCAAGTCATCGAGCTTGGCTCTGAGCTGGGCTGTCGGCGGTGTGGAGGCGCGAATCTCGAAGAAGTCGGGGTTAAATGTCCCCGCTCTAATCCCCAATCGATCGGGTACATTATCGTTATCCGACTCTAGAGTGGTGAAGCCAAACATGTGCGCCCAACGCGCCCCATACTGGCTCCGAGCAGCCATGTGCTGGCTCGGCGGTGCCCCCACCCAATTGAGCAGCCGGAGCGTCTCGTAGAGATCTAGCCCCCGATCGCGAGTCAAGAAAGCAACTAACTCCCGATCGATCTGCTGATTGGTAGCACTCAGATCGCCTGTTTCCTGCCAGACCGATTTTTGCGGCACCATCAGAAATCCAGCGGTGAAGGGATTGCGATAAAGATCGCCCCAAACCTGAACCACGCCCTGATTCTTCTCTTGGTCGAGCATACAGTCTAGCTCGTTAATCGTGGGGAAGATGCTGCCACTTTTGTGTTCGGCTCGATCGCCTTCACATGGGGCAATTCCCACGCCCAATACCAACGCTCGTCGCCCAAATTTGACATTGGTGAGATGTCGCGCCAAATCCATCACCATCCCGCTACCCGTACCGCCACCCAAGCCGAAGACGACACAGACGATCGATTGACAAGTAGTCGCATCGACGCTGTTGACAAATAGCTCTAACTCGCGATCGAGCGGTCTGTCGCCTTCGTAGTAAGCCTTACCATAAATCGCTTTGGCGATCGCGCGGGGAAAATGTTCGCCAGCTTTGGGGATAGCGATCGCATCTGGCAACCACGGCTCATAGTTGGGATTCCAATAATAACGGGGATACTCCAGCTTGAGATATTCCCGATACCGTCCGAGCGATCCAAACAATTCGTCGCGGCTGGGTACCTCTAGCGCAAGTGTGCGTACCTGCGCCTTGTCGCTCGGCAAGCTGTCTGCCACCGCCCGAACTCCCGCCAAGTCACCATCGCCAATATCCACAGCCAGAGCCGTAAATCGCTGACGATCGTCACTCAGAAAGTCGATTGGAGCCTGCTCGATCGTTTCGGCGATAAATTCAGCTCCCGCCTTGCCAATGCCAATAATATGAATAGATGAAGGCATCGGATCTCGATCTTTGACGCGATGGACTCCGCCCCGCTTCAGGGCTTCCAATCGCTTTCTGATGCGCTGCATTTCCTGCGGATCGACCATGATAAATCTTCTCTCAAATTATTAATTTGTCAGAGTCGTCTCTATCTCGTTATTCACAAGTGGTTTGATAAAATTTCATCCTCAGAGGCTACAGTGTACACACATCTCTAGAACTAATCGAAATTGGTGGGAACCCCCCTAAATTCCCCTTTTTAAGGGGGACTTTGACCGGATCTTAGCCCCCTTTTTAAGGGGGTTTGGGAGATTTAGATCTAGAGACGAAGCCTAGCCGACTTATATATGCACCGTAGCCTTAAAGATCTTCCTAAAAGTCCCCTCCTCGGAGGGGTGCCCGTAGGGCGGGGTGGGTCAGATCTCCGCAGCAACTCAAATCGCCTAGCGATGCGATCGATCCAACACTCGATCGCTCTGCACCACCAGCCAGTCTAAAGTTAAGCTGAGACTGAGACTTTTTCCGTTTCGGGTGCTACCACCACTGGCGGCGTAGTAACCTTCTGATTTGGGATACCTTCGATCGGACATTCGACCGTGCCAGGAGTCGATCGCGTCATCGCCTCGACCTTCTCCTTGACCTTATTTGGATCGGCGACCCAATCGCGATAAAATTCAAATGGACATTCGGCCATCCCATCGGCACCATCACCAGAGTTGAGCGTGCCTGTGTAGCCGCGATGTAAGAGCTTGTACAGGTGATTCTGGGACTGAGCGTTCTTGCGGAAGTCGCGAATCGCAAATTTCGAGAGCGCGGCGTACTGAATCCCGTTCTCTTCTTCGCCGCATTCGCCGAGCGTCCGCCCGTCAAATCCGACGATCGCCGAGTGCCCGAAGTAGCTATATACGCCGTCGAAACCTGCCGCATTAGCCACAGCGACATAAGTATTATTCATCCACGCCATCGCCTTCGAGACCACGATCTGCTGCTCTTTGGCGGGATACATATAGCCCTGACAGCGCACGACGAGTTCCGCACCCCGCATCACGCAGTCTCGCCAGATTTCGGGATAGTTACCGTCATCGCAGATAATCAGGCTAATTTTCAGACCTTTTGGCCCATCTGAGACATAGGTACACTTGCCGGGATACCAACCTTCGATCGGTGTCCACGGCATGATTTTTTGATATTTCTGAACGATCTCGCCCCGATCGTTCATCAAAATCAGCGTATTGTAAGGTACCTTGTGGGGATGAGCTTCATGCTTTTCACCTGTGAGTGAAAATACCCCCCAAACTTTATTCCGAATGCAGGCTTCGGCAAAAATTGCTGTTTCCTCACCAGGGACAGTTGCGGCTGTCTCCATCATTTCTTTGGAGTCATACATGATGCCGTGAGTGGAATATTCCGGGAATATCACCAGATCCATTCCTGGCAAACCAATTTTCATTCCGTCAATCATTAAAGCAATCTTTTTACAGTTCTCAATTACTTCTGCTTTTGTGTGCAAGCGTGGCATTTTATAATTGACAACTGCAACTCCAACTGAGTCTGTACTCGAAGATATGTCGCCGTGGTAGGACATGATAATTCTCCACTAATTAAGTTTATTTTATTCGATATCTAGCGGCTGAAGTGGTCTGTAAAAGTAACCAATCGTTTTAAATAACCACACATGATTAACAATCCTAATTCTTGCTAATTATTTACTAGTCTTATTCTTATTTTTGAGACTGAAGATAGTACTAGTGCTGCTTTATTGAATCCGAGCAAGATTCTTTAGCTCATAAAATTAGATTAAGACATTATAAGCATCAAAATTGTATCGCCAGTTACCTGACGCTTATTATCTTAAATATTTTTTATTATCTACGTTGTTTATGTTTTTAAAAAATAATAAGCTTGGTTTTAATTGAGCTAAGATCGATCGAATATAGGCGCGATCTTCGATCCTATTTTGATAAGGAGGATTCTGAAAATTAATGAGACAGGGCATGAGTTAGCTCCCGCGACGATCGCATCTAGACTGATGATAGTCTTAGATCTAACTAGCCTAAATTTTAAAAAATCGATCGAATGCCGATGCTAATCACAGAACAACACGACCGATCGATTCAGATCCCCACAGATCGACATCCATTCCCACTGCAACTAGAACATACCGCGCTGATTGTAGTTGACATGCAAAATGCTTTTTGTCATCCAGAAGGCTTTTGCAGTCGCGAACTAGGTGCAGATCTCACCGCTGCCCGTGCGATTAGCAAAGGGTTTGGGCATAAACGTGGCAAAAAAGCCGTGTTTGCGGGCGATTTCCTTGACCATCAGTCGAAAAAACACCAGTCGATCGGCCATTTTTAAGGCATCGCAGTAGGCAAAATCGGTTTCAAACTGACCGTTCCCATCCTCGTGGTCGAATGAATACACGTCCCAGCCCATCTGATTCATCGCTTCGACGATCTCTGTCACCCAGGTATAATTATCGAGCAGTCCTTGGATGTCATAACAGGGTTTATCCAGGACATCGCGATCGCTAATCGGGATCGGTTTGCCATCGGCAGTCTCCTTGAGCATAAAAAACTCAGTTTCAATCCCCAGATTGAAACCAAAGCCCATAGCCGCTGCTTCAGCTAGTACCTTTTTCAAAATGCCCCGACAGCAAGCATCAAAAGGTTTGCCCTTGAGGTAGAGATCGCTAGCAAACCAGACTACTTCAGGTTTCCACGGCAAAACGGTCGCTGTCGCCGGATCGGGCATGGCGGCAACTTCTTCGTCGCTGACATCTTGCGGTACGCCGTCCAAGGCTGCGCCTGTAAACAGTTCCGAGCCTGGCATCATCTGTCCGAAGTGGGACAATGGCACTGCTTTGGCTTTACACATCCCATGAATATCGACAAAGCTGGCGAGGGCATACTTGATGCCCTGCGCTTCGAGGGTGGATTTGAGTGATTGGAGTTCGGGCGAGATTTGAGTCACGAGTATGTCAATGAATTATAGTGATTTGACGATCGAGTCGTCGTAGAGCGATTCTGGTTTGAGTGGTTGCGGGATAATCTTGAATTCTGCCGCCGCTTTAGCCGTCAGTTCGAGATTGCCAATCAGACTTTTAGGATTACTCTTGTCAAACGCCATCGCCTTGTTAGCAGCCAGATCGAACAACTTGACCCCACCCAACTGTTCTTTAACTACGATCGGCGAAAATAAGCTATCCATGCTGTAAAAGTCCCGATCGCCAGTCCCACAGGCACGCCAATTACAGCAGCCAGCACAAAGCCAGCCAGTACCCGACTGCAACTAGCTAGCACATCTCCACCCAAGTCGTTTTCGGCGAACATGGTAAACCCGGCTGATAATCCGGCTAAAGGAGTAGGTAAAAAAGTCGGCGGCACGAGTTGGAGCGAACTGACGATCGTCCACAGCGTCAACGGTAATGCCAAAGATAAGGCAACTAATAACCACGATAACCGCTGAGGAAATCCCTGGCGGATACTCCAAAATATCGAAGGGGAAAGGTAGCGATGTTGGCGGGTTGGCGGTTTGGGAGTAGGAAGAGAAATAGATTCAATAGGTATGAATATAATCGGGGATATTGCTGCAATGCAGCTCGTCTAGCAATTCGCCATCGTAAATTACGTCTCCAGAAAATAATGCTTGCGATCGTGGGTCATACAAGGCAATACAACCCGCCGAATGTCCGGGTAAATGCAAGACTTCCAACGCCCGATCGCCCAAATCTAATACGTCACCATCCTGCAAAACTTGGGTGGGTTCGGCAGCATTAAAGATGTACTCATCTACTCTAAAACCTTGATGGGGTAACATCTCAAAATGGTCTAGATGTACCCAGCCCGGTTGAGCACAGAGGGCTTCATGGGCATCTCCTTCCCGTAAAGCTTGCGCCTCTAGCTCATGAATCGCGCGGTGCTCGAATTCATGAATTCCCCCTGCATGGTCGAAATGAATGTGAGAAGCGATCGCCAGTAATGGTTTATCGATTAATTCTGCCAAATGTTGACGCAGGCTGGCAACACCTAACCCAGTATCCACCAATAAATCGCGATCGCGCCCTTTAATCAGCCACAGATTAGCGCGGTTGTACCAATAGTAGTGAGGCTCGGTAATCAGGTACAGCCCATCCTCAATCCGTTGTGTGGCAAACCAGCGCCGACTTGTTTGGTTGTCATCTCCTTACTCCTGACGCATGAGCTGAAGCACCTGCCGTTTGATGGCGACAAACTCAGGCGCGAGCTTGAGATCCAGTTCGCGATGTGCGATTTAGACATGCGCTGAAACTGCAACCCAAAAGCGATATTTTGAGCGACTGTCAACCAGGGATAAAGGGTATAACCCTGAAATACCATCCCCCGATCGGAACCGGGTTTGCCTGTGACCGATCGACCATCGACTAACACCTCTCCTGATGAAGGCGGGGTGAGGCCAGCGATAATATTAAGCAAAGTTGACTTGCCACAGCCAGATGCTCCCACTAAGCAAATAAATTCTCTAGGAAAGATTTCAAGATTGACATTTTCCAGCACTGTTAAATGCTGACTATCTCGGATGAGATATGATTTGAAAAGATTCTCAACCGATAGTTTTGGGGCTTGGCGGGCAGGTGTTTTGATGTTCCAGGCAAACAATGTTTTTGGCGAACACTATCGACTAGGCTCTACATGCTAATGTAGAAATTATTGATTTGCAGTTGTAGACGATCGATAATTTCACATAGTTCTAAAAACACTGCGGCAATTGCTTATACCTTCACCTCCTATATTCTGGGCATTCTATCGATCGCCTCTCCATACTGGCAACTGAATGTACTGGGAGTAATCGCGATCGCCCACAGTCTAGTTACCGCCACCAATTTGGCGCATGAATTTATTCACGGCAACATTTTTAAAGAGCCAGCAGCCAACGCTTGGTGGGGGCAGTTGATGACCCATCTGAATGGAGCTTGCTATGCGCCCTGGGAAAACTTGAGCGATTATCATCTCAACCATCATCTAGATCGGGCTGACGTGGTGAGATTGGATGCGATCGACTATATGAAGCAACTCCATCCTGGGCTGCGATCGATTTATGTAGCTTTGGAGTGGTTGTACTTTCCCATCCTAGAGATGGATCTGCGCTGGCAAATTATTCTCGACCCTTGGCTGGATGTGGATAAACGATCGCGATCGAGCCGAAATCTGCTACTGATGCTCTATCGGACTTTGGCATTTGGAATCTTGGCGTGAATATCTTGGAAAGCTGTTTTGCTTTATTTTCTGGCTTATATTTGCTTTGTAAATGTGATGCGGTTTGTGGACGCATTTCAGCACACCTATGAGTACGCACTGCCGGGACAGGAATTAATTAAACGCGATCGCGCATACGAACAAGCCAACACTTTTTCTAATTTAATATCCGTTCGATATCCGTGGCTGAATCTGCTCTTGCTCAATTTTGGCTATCACAATGCCCATCATCATATGAGTTGTCTGTGGCACGATTTACCCGCACTCCACTCAAAACTTTATGGAAATAGCAATCGGATTGTATTACCTTTTCCTCAACTAATGTTTAACTATCATCGCTTTCGGATCGAGCGGTTATTTAATGGTCAAGGTGAAGTAAATACAGCAGCAGGCATAGATTGAAATAGTTTTATTGGTGGTGTAACCGTTTCATTCTTGACTCCGCCATAATTTTAAATATGATTTTCCGGTGTCCAAGTGCGGGCGGGGTTATATTTGGTAGTAACTAAAGCCACTGCTAACAGACCGAGTAATTCCCGTTCGGCTAAGGCTCGACTATCGTAAAATTTGGAGCGAACGTTATTCCTGCGAGCGTCTCTACGATGCCTGTTACGGGGAAGCAGCACCGCACGATGCTAGTTTCATCTCATAACCCCCCACACCTTCCCGTCCCCCCGTCTGGTAGGCTTAATGATATCTAGTTTTAACTATCAAATATTTATCATTAAGCTATGACAACTATTTCTGTCGCTAAATCCAGCCAAGTTAAAGAAGGTGAATTACTCGCCGTCGCAGTCGAGAACCAAAAGGTCATGTTGACCAGAATTGATGGTAAGGTCTATGCAGTCGAAAATAAGTGCCCGCATTTGGGAATGCCTTTAGCTAAAGGGAAAGTTTGCGATCGCGCTGTTACCTGTCGGTGGCATGGTGCGGCTTTCGATCTGACAACTGGTGCAAATGTCAAGTGGGTAGACTCATTTGTGGGCGTACCTTTACCCGAATGGTCGCACAAAGTTCTCAGCGTAGGCAAGTCAGCGCAGGGGTTGAAAACTTTTAATGTCGCCGAGCAAGGCGATGATGTTTCGATCGTGATGTAGTCGATAATTGAGCTAGGGCAATTCATGAATTGCTTTAGCTCAATTAGCTGTGGCAGATTGCTAACTATTTAACAGCCACCATTCACAACCTCGATTTTCTCAATTAAATTGCGAATAAACTCACTATATTTTTCCTGCATTGGCAATTCTAGATCGACTTTAATCCGCTGACGCTCGGTAAATACTTGCGTTTGAGAGATTGGATTGAAACCTTCTTTGAGATATGTTTCCCAATAACAACCGACACCCCGCTTTTGCCATGCAGGTAAATCGTTGAAATTAACGTCATTTTGAAATAGCAGCTCATTTTTCTCAGATTTTAACAAGTGTTCGATTTTGCTATTGGCAGATCTACCACTCACGCCTTGTTTGCGGAGCATCCAATAGCAGTGAGCATTTAAAGCATTGCGATGAGCGTCTTCATTGCGCCACCGAAAATAATCTACTACCAGCTCGATATTGGGTAACTGGGAAATCCGACAATCAAAGGCGGCTACGGTACCTAATAAACTCGAAAGTTTGGCACTTGCTTCACCTGCTAATACCGAATTGAGTTTGCGTAACTTCCGCTCGAATGTCACGTCTTCTGGGTGCAATAGTAGGGAAATTTCATCGCTTTCGGTGTATCCATAAACTACTTTAAAACCCGATTGCATCAAGTGTTGGAGCGTTGCGACCATATGGTCGCGAAAGATCGGATCGAAAGGTGCTTCAAATTTACACACTTCTTTAGTCAATCGAGTGAAGCTACGACCATCTACTCTAGCCACCATAAAGATTCCCGGCAACACATAGAGATCGTTGGTGGTTTCAAACACCCGCATTTTTGTATCTAATTCGTCAAATTTCATCCGACCATTTCTCCACTGCAAATTTCATTTCTGGTAATAACTTCACGTAATATAGTTCGTCAAATCCTTCTAGGTAATTTGGTAGCTCTAATCTTTTTGCAGTACCCGCAATCCCTTTTTCAGGAATCTGCTGTGTTACTGGGCGCAACCGATCGCGTTCGATTGCATCTCGGATTCGCGATTCAAAATAGTAACCAACAATCTGAAATTTATGCTGTTTGGCTAACTCTATATATCGCTGACGATCGGCTTTATTCGGATTGGTATTATCGATAACAAATGGTTGTTGAATCTCTAAACAAGTCTCAAATAGTCGCAATTCGCGATGTCTGGTTTTGAGCATATCGAGATTGATTCGCACATGCGTGAGTCCAAATTTATGGTGATAAAAAGTAGACTTTCCACAAGCTTGAATTCCCATTAATATAACTGCTTGCATCATATCTTCTAAAGCTAATAAATATCAAGCAATAAGCGTTCGCTTTTATCATATTACTCCTTACTTCTTACTCCCTACTCCCATCTCTAAGAAGGTAAAGTTCGATCGAGTTCCAAATCCGCCCATGATTTGGGGTCTTCGAGTGGTTCCATATGGGCGATGACATTGGTACCGGGTAACGCATCGACGATCTCCTGTTCCACTCGTTCGCACAAATCGTGACCCCGTTGGATCGTCCACTCACCTGGTACTAACAGGTGAAAACTCACAAACCCCCGCGAACCCGCTACTCGCGTTCTGAGGGCGTGAAAACGGATTCCGTCTTGCTCGTAAACACTAAAGATACTCGTAATTCGATCGCGATCGACCTGTGGTAGTGCCGTATCTAGCAATCCCGCACCAGTCTCGCGCAGCAGCCGCACACCTGACACGAGGATACTAGCAGCAACAAGTAGGGCAATTATCGGATCTAAAATCAGCCAACCTGTGAGCTTGACTAACAAAATTCCGGCGGTAATACCCGCAGAAGTCCACACATCTGTGAGTAAATGGTGAGCATCTGCCCGGAGCGTAATCGATCGCAGTCTGCGCCCAGCTCGCAACAGCACCCATGCCACAAAACCATTAATAAGGGTAGCAATCAGCGACAAGACTAGCCCCCAGCCGATCTGCTCTAAAGGTTGGGGCGAAAATAACCGACCCCAAGCCACTACCGCAATTCCAATCGCGGCAATGACGATTAAAATACTCTCCAATCCACTGGAAAAGTACTCCGCTTTATTATGCCCGAACGGATGATCTTCATCGGCGGGGGTGGCGGCAAAAGATAATGCCCAGAATGCCGCCAGCGCAGCCACAAGATTGATTACCGATTCCATTGCGTCTGAGAGTAACCCCACCGAGCCAGTGAGGAAGTAGGCTTCGGTTTTGAGCGCGATCGTCGCCACCGCCGCCGCAATCGACAAATATGTATAAGTTCGTGCAGTTTGGAAGTTCATCAGCATCAAAGTTCTGGCGCGGGGCAATCGATCTTAAACCTTGACGAGAACTTGAGTGCCGACAATTTTGACTGGATAAGTTGCCAAAGGTGCGGTGGCAGGGCCTTTTAACACTTTGCCATCGGCAGCAAAATCCGAATCATGACACGGACATTCATATCTTTTCTCGCCCGGTACCCATTTGACATCGCAACCTTGGTGAGTGCATTTGGGATTAACGGCAATTAGTTGTTTGGGATTTGCCGGATCCCTAGATACCGCAACTTGTTTTGTTTGCAAATATCCAGCTTTTTCTAATTGCGCGACAGAACCGATCGCGATGTAACCATCAGCCGTTTTCTTGGCGACTGGCTTAGTTTTATCTTTATCTGCTGCGACAGGTCCCTCAGTTTTGGCGGTAGCCTGAGACTCAGATTTATTCGGCGTGCAAGCTGCTAGTACTACCGGGAAGCAACTAACCAACCAACCAACACTAAAATATCCCAAAAATGAGCGACGTTTAACCATAATTTTCAGACCTCGATCGAGGAGGGTTGTATAAGTAGAGATAATAAACGATCGCACTTATCTTAGCAAGTTTTACTATGACTAAAGTTAACGATCGCGATATTAGGTAATTAGACAATAAAACACCGACATCGTTGGCGTTGGCGAAGCCTGCCGTAGGCACAGCCTCTCTGAAAGAGAATCGCATTTGAAATTAAATTGATGCCATTGATTCTCAACTAACCATTTCCGAAAAACATCATTAATTGGCAACTAATTGTTGATATTTAGCAATTGAAAATTTAGAGATTATGATGAGTAAATTTCGCATGTGTTTGGGTGCGATTAGTGCATAAGCATTTGTCGCCAAACAGATCGTCGCTAGTACGGGTAAGATAAATGTCGGTAGCATCACTACTCCGATCGACCACCAAGTCGCTACATGCAAAAATAGCACGATCGGGGGTAAAATTGCCACGCAGATACTCGCGTAAATTAGCCGTGACGATCGATCCAATCCGACTAACAACATGGTTGTCGTCGTCAATAACAGACTAATGGGCACTAAAAATGCACAAATCTCTATGCAATGAGATCGAGAAAATTCGGCAATAGTATTTAGTTCGAGCATGGCTGCTTTCCTACATAATGTCAGTTTGCGATCGAAACGAGCGGGAGCGTTGAGCTTTAGGATATTACGATCGAGAATTGGGCACTCCCTCATACGAACATTTTAGAAGAATTAGTTGGCGATCTGTACAATTTCATCGATCGAATTTATCTGAATATTCCCGTTCCAGATCGATCGAACTACCGAAAAGCCGCCAATGTAGCCATTATTCGATCGCTCCTACTGGCAATTTAGCGATTTGGGCTGCAAACCACAGTGCGGCATTACCATTAGTATTATCCATCCGATTTAGCGTTTGTTCTAGTAACTCAATTGGTAGTCCCGTCAGTGCGACTGATTCGGTGCATTCTCGATATTTGCCATCCACCAATCGAAAGGCGATTACCCGCTTTCCTTTGACATCAACTACCCAATATTCAGTAATTTCTAATGCTAAATAAAGTTGTTTCTTTTCATCTAAATCGCTAGCCAGAGTAGTATCGGCAATCTCTACTACCAAATCGGGGACGCGCGATTCACTCAGGTTTACACGACGCGGTTCACCCTCTACATACCGAGGCGAATCCTCACCAATATACAGCACTTCATCTGGTGCAGCCCCCTGATTTTGGGGTTTCTCAATGACGCAACCCCCCAGTAAGTCAAATTCGATCTCTTCTATTCTGGCAAACCAGAAAGCGAAGAGCATTGTAAAAAGCTTATTAAATCGTGCATGGCTGATGCCTTCGTTACCCATATCCTCAATCCACATTACTCCGAGATGAAAAAAGACGCGCTTTAGGTGACTACTGGTGTTTTCGACATGGTGTAGGTAGTCTAACCAAGTAGCCGAGTAGAGTCGCTTGACAATTACAGGTGGTGCGGTGCTAATAGTCGCAGTCATGGGATACCTTTCAATCTGGTACTCTAGTTATTTCAATTTTAGCTCAGATGTTTCAATAGCGTTAGGTCAGCTATCAGTAAATTTATGAATTTTAAGCTTAGAGATAGAATAGGTCTTAAAATATAAATACAGGGCATTTTTAGTCGATCGATCTATGAATACAGTAGCTGAATTACTAACCAAAATATCCGATCGACATCCTGATTTTATCGAAGATCTCCGTTTTCAACATCTCTATCTCAATCAGCTAGAATGGACAGAACCGATCGCAAAGATGCTAGCAGATTTAGCCGATCGAGAACAGGTATTAAGAATCGTGAGATTGGCAGTAGATGTCGATTGGATGCTAGGTGCGAGACTTGCTGGTGCAGTACAGCCTCAGTTGAGAACTGAATCTATAGCAATAGTCAGACAGCTAGATGTGCCAAAATGGTTGAGCCAACAACTCATTTACCAAACACAAGCGAAGTTTGCTATTTCTGAGTTATCACAGCGGATTAAAGATGGAAGTTGGCAGGTGCGAAATGATGCTGTAGACACTCTAATTAATATGGGCGTAGAAACAGATATTCCCTTACTATTACAAGCGATCGACAGTCAAACCATTAATGTTAAATCGATTGCAATTGTTAAGTTAGTTGCCTTAAAGCCTCAATTCACAAACTTTATCATTGCCAAAGCAGCCGCATCTAGAAAACATCTTATCTCAAAATGGAATAGTCTATACTTTATCGATAATAGCGATCGAGATATTGCGCCAATTGCTGTTGTCAAGATTCTAGAAACAATCGATGAAGATACTTGTGATGATATTATCGAGATTTTGGGCAAGATAAATACACCGCAAGTTATTGCTATTTTACTCGAACTAATAGAATGTAAACCAACCCATATTAAATGGGCAACAGTTGAAGCTTTAGCCCAAATTGGCTCGATTCCAGCTTTATTAATTGCCAGCAAATCTCGATCTGCTCTCATCCGGCGCAGAGTTGTAGATAAATTGGGAGATCTTGATGCTAAATCGGCTATTCCTAATTTAATCGAGTTATTCCAAGATCCTAGCAGTCGCGTGAGATCTAAAGCAGTAAAAGCATTACGCAAAATTGGATATCGATGCTCGTTTAAAGAGGTGCTAACAACGACTATTCCAGCTTTAATTCCCATGTTAGAAGATCCGAACGACTGGGTACGCACTCAAGTAGCAGTAATATTAGGCGACTTTCAAACGATCGCAGTTGTGCCGATTTTAATAACCATGTTAACAGATAAAAATGAGCGAGTCCGAAATAGATCGGCTGATGCACTGGGTAAAATGGGAGATCGATCTGTAATTCCGTTATTAATAGAATTATTATTAGATCCGATCGATAAAGTCAGACGCAGTGCGATCGAAGCATTAATGCATTTGAAAGCGACAGAGGCGATTCCCAATCTAATTCTCATGCTGTCCGATCGACACCAAAATGTCCGAAGAAATGCAGCATACGCACTAGAAAAGTTAGGAGCGAAGGAAGCCATTCCTTTTTTAGAAAATATGCTCGGCGATCCAGATTACCAAGTCCGAAATATGGTGTTGAGAGTATTGGAGAACTTAAAAATAGGAGTATCGATCGATAAATTTACCGATGCATTCCACGATCCAAATCCAACAGTTCGTCAAACAGCACTTGAAGCATTATCTAAGACAGATTCAACTGCAATTATCCCGATTTTATTTCAAGCATTTCAAGATGACGACTATTGGATGCGTCAGATTGCCGCCACAGCTCTCAAAAAACAACAGCCGCGAGATATTTTAGATAGACTCGTTCAAATTTCAAGCCACCAGAAACCTCAAATCCGTAAAGACGCGGTGCAGTTATTAGGCGAAATTAAATTCGATCGATCGATTCCAGCCTTACTAAAATCTCTGAAAGATGAAGATAAACAAGTTAGTCAAAGTGCGGCATATGCCCTAGATAGAATTGGTAACGATCGAGTTATCATTAATTTAGTTAAATCCAGTAAAAATGGTGATGCAATCGATCGCGAACATATTA
>NZ_JANYJC010000244.1 GCF_025361915.1 Chamaesiphon sp. GL140_3_metabinner_50 | reverse complement strand
CTTGCGGTTGATTGCGATCGATCAGTGCAGCTTTATTATCGGGTAAATCGACACTATTAGATTGCTCTTGTAATTTGATATCTTGCCCAGCCACGTTGACATTTACTTTGGCTTTAGTTGGAGCGGTTGCACCAAAACAGACCATTTCCCCAGGCATCCGGGCGATATCGTCTTGCGGTTCGAGCGAATTAGGCGCAAAATTATTTGTCGGTACCGCCTGTTTTGCGGCTGCCGATCGAGTCACCACGATCGTTTTCGATTGTCCTTTATAATCGATCTCGAAGGTATTCTTACCCACTTTGAGATCGAACATCGATGCAAAATGTCCTCTCTGACTGCGTGGAACCGATTTATTATTAATCGATACTTTTCCTTCAATCGGCGCGCTCCCAATCAAAAATATCCGATCTGCCGCTGTTTGATAATCGGCGGGGGGATACGAGACATATAGCTTAGGCGTGAGAATTTGTGCCATGACTAATGGTGTTACTGCCATCGCCGTGATGGTAACCCCACCTAAAATCCCTAGATACGAATACTTGCCGAGCATGGTGTTTGGATTAGTTATCTGATTTTTAGTAAAATTATCGTTCCACAATCGATCGATTTCGATCTTGTCTGGGAGCATACCTTCAGTCGATCTGGTAAAGATCGACAACAGCCTCCAACAACGAATCTCAAGATTGGCTGAGTGTTTGTATTTATTAATGTCAGGAATTATAGCATTTCTCGATCGCTAGCGATCTGCTATGATGGCACTCGGCTACCAAACACCGTGCTGATTCAAATAGCTACCCTTTTCAAGTAGGTTTAGGATGGTTGTCTCAATAGACCTAAATAATGTTCCATAATCATCATCACAGCTATTAACCCAAGTCGCTAGTTATTAGTTACTGCGGGTGACGACTAGGGCACTAATCGATCTTGCGGTGGCAGATGGATTGGGTTGTCTGGACATCCAGAGTTTCACCGATTTTTTGTCTGGTGCGATACAGGCATAAAAACCCAATCGATCGGCAACAACTGGCGCAGCATTACCATAACTACTTTCACAGGCAATAGCAGCTTCAGCAGTAGCTACAGCACTAATTCCATCGACTAATACTTCGTTATAGTATTGTACCCGTAAAGGTCGGGGAATTCTGTTTGCCTCGCGGCCACTACCATCGCTATAATTCCCATTTTGCAGTAAAGTTGGCCCCCACCGATAAATTACTCTCGGCCCCAGCCAGACGCTACTATTAGGAAGCTCGGCTACATAATATACAATGGGCTTAGTTAATCCGCTACTTGGAGCTGGACTTAACACTAAAATTGGCTGAATGCTAATATTTCCTGGTACTGGCATAAAGTTCATCGTACTTGTAAGTACTGATTCAGTATCGATTGTAATTTGCTGAGACATTTTAATTTCATCAGTCATGAATGCTAATGCTCGCTCTAATTCTAGTCGATCGGTTGTTTCGATTTGACTGCGCCGATCGGCTTTCATTAATGCATACAATCCGCTACCTGTCAAACCAATAACGATCCCAGTAATTGCTAGAGCAACTAATAGTTCAGCCAATGTAAATCCAGCTTCATTTTGCAACCGATCGCGATAACTAATCGATCTTATATATCTAAAAATAAATTTCATCACTTCTTACTTCTTACTTCTTACTCCTATCCTTCAATTCTCTGCCAATAACTAATCGGATTTATTTGTGATGGTTGTTCTAGCTTGGTAATTCCAAAATCAGCCCAATTACCTGCTTGAATAATTGGCAACTCATTGAGACTAGTTACAGAATCCCAACTATTTACCCAAACTGCACCTGTAATATTTTTACTAGGATTGGGAGGACTAGAACTAATACTTTTAGCATCGGCGAATGGTGCGTGAATGAATGCTGTAATTGTTGCGGTATCTTTAATAGATAATTTAGTAGTTTGGGCACTACCATGAATGCGTAAATTTGGATTAGCAGCATTGACATTGACAGTTTTACTACCTGCTAGATCGATATTACCTTTGAGATAGAGATTTACTTTTTGTCCGGGGGTTACATTTAGTTCGATCCGATCGAGATCTTGTAATTTAATCGAGTGATTTGAGCTAGGATTGTCTAAATCTACTAAATAATGATATTCATTATTAGCATCTGGTGAATCGCTCGAACTCGGTCGGGGTAAGATAATCGAACTAGTAATTGCTGGTAAATAAATAGCATTAACAGGTGCCGTTCTGGGTGGGGGGATTGGTGTAAATGGATCGGCAACTATTTCCCCGCTGGGTACACCACTTACCAGAGCAATATTACTAGCATCGATGCCAGTAATACCATCGAGATCGATCGTTAGTAATTGCGGGCAGGTAACCGATCGAATTTGTCCGGTAATTTTTTGATTGGGATTAAGATTGGCTGTATTTGTCCATAATGCTGGCGGAGCGATATTGGCGGCTTCACTACCAATTGGGATATTAACTGTTAAGGTATTTTTAGATTTGGTTTGGGTACTATTATAATTATCGACTTCTCCAGCAATTGTTAATTTGCCGATGCCATTTTGATATTCATAATTAATGATTTGATATCGACCTTTGCGGCGATCGCTAGAATCTAAATCAACCCAGATTTTATTTGCAAATAAGTTCGATCTATTTCTAGCTAATGGTCGATCGATTAAGCGACAACCTGCTTGGGGTGAAGGTAAAAAATCGATTATATTCACCCACTGGGCTAAATTTTTAGTTGCTAATAACTGATGCCGATCGAGAAATGCTTGAAAGCGCGTTACGCCAGCTTCGGCAACACTTAAAGATCGATTGGTTTCGCGTTGCGAATTAGTAGTCGCTCGATCGCTCTGAGAACGCCCGATCGTACTAGCGACGACAATCATCATCACCAAGCCCATCCCTACTGCTAAGGGCATGGAAAATCCTGCTTGAAGATTACGATTCCGATCGACATTAAAAATTGTTGAATAATATTTTAAAAACGTTTTTAAATACCAGCTCATGTTTTTGTGTTTACTATTAAAATCTAATTATTGAGTCTTTCACAGGCGAGACTTGTACTGTCATAACTACCCAGCCGAATGATACCTAGTGGTGCCGAAACGGTCAAACAACGAGCATTATTTGAGTTGCCTCTAACTTTTAAAATTACTGACTTATTAGTAGTGGTATTGCCGCGAATTCCATAGTTAATTTCACCCGATGCACCTGTATAATCGAGATCGATCGGATCTGGCAAAATCCGATCTCCAGATAGCAAACAGCCTTGCTGACCGCTAATTTTACGATTGACTTTATCTAAAGTTAGGGTGCAACTTTTGTTGCGGCGGATGGCTTCGATTTGGGCTTCTTGCAAACTAGCTACTACTAAATCTGTCGATTGTGCTAGTTTGGCACGATTTATTGCCGCGATGGAGCTAGGAATCGCCATCGCCAAGGCAATCCCGACGATTGCCAGCACGACTAATGATTCGATTAATGTAAAACCGAGATCCTTATTGGCATTGGAATGCAGCATCAGGAATTACCTCGGTATAAATATGTAAAATTGGCTCTTCTAAACTCCCGCCATTGCGGGGAGTGACGGTATATTCAATACCGAGTATTTTGGCTTGAGTATTTTCGGGTGTAATCGGAATGCTCGCAATTCGATCGATCTGAAATGTCTTACCCGTTTGGCTAGTTGCTACCACCGCCGCTAGTTGGTAGTTGGCGACTCCCGTCACATTGCCCCCAGCTAAATTATCTCGTACTAGGTCGGCAAAGCCCAGATCGGCACTAGCCGGACGACAGCGGGCGCGATTGGTAGATATAGGTACCTGTGCGAGCGTGAGTTGCGATCTCATCTGCTCGATATCTGCTTGTACCCAGCGGCTGGCTTCGGCAAGATGCAAAGCTTTAGACTTGAGCAGCATCGCTACTACCATCCCCTGCAAGCCAACGGCGACAAACAGGGTAGTTATTAAAATGGCTAAAATTACCTCAGAAAGGGTAAACCCTGCTTCCACAACCCGTAAGCGGTTGATGTGCCCAGAATCGGCTCGATAATAATGAAATAATAGAAGTCGCTGGGGCTGGGTATGCATGAAATTAACAACCAGATACCCCCAGCGGGGGGTCTAGCTCTCTAGATTTTGTTGAGGTTGATACCTGCATCCTTCGCCATTTTTACCAAACCTTTAATTTCTAAGGTTTTGATTGCTTTTGTGGACAAGCGCAATTTGACAAAACGATTTCCCTCTGCCCACCACACGCGTTTCCACTGCAAGTTAACTTGCTGTAGTTTTTTGTTGCGGTTGTGAGCGTGAGAAACTGCCATCCCATTGTTAGCTCTTTTACCTGTCAGTTGACATACGCGAGACATAAAAAACCTCCTACTCGGTTACCGATCGTCAAATGACGATCCAGCCTCTCATTGTAGCTAATTTTTGCTCGTCTACGAAACTGAAAATGTACCAGTATTTAGCAATTGACTACGGATGTAGGTCTGAATACCGTTCATCCTAGCTCGGTATCATAAAATACCACAATCAGCAATTTACCTGAATCTAGGTGCGTTACAGTCAGCTATTAGTCTCAATCGGTAAAGGCAATCGCGCCTTGTCTGAGGAGTTTCCAGCCGGAAGTATCCCACTGAATTACTGTCGAGGGTTGCCCGACTATGGGCATTAACTCGGTATCGAGAGCAAAAACTTGTGGAAAATTGGCACTAATTTCAGCCATCGTCAGCAATGGTGGCTGTCCAGATAAATTCGCACTAGTCGTTGCTAAAGCACCCGTTTGACGGAGGATCGATCGCGCCAGATCGCAATTGGGCACTCGCAAACCGATCGTCCGATTTCTGAGTGGATTCATCACTGCTGGAATCGACTCAGATGCGGTTAAAACGAGGGTGAGTGCGCCCGGTAAATATCGATCGGCTACAGTCTGCCAAATTGCCACTTCTCGATCGCTTCCCTGGGCAAATTGCCACAAATCGGCAACTTCACCTGCCATCAAAATTAGCGGTTTATCTTGACTTCTTTGTTTGGCTTGAAATATTAGTTCCGCCTGCTCTGGAATTGTAGCTAATGCTGGAACTGTATCGGTCGGAAAACTAATTAAATTACCCGTCCGTGCGGCAGCGATCGCCCGATCTACAGAAACTTGAGGCACTGGATTTTAAGAAGATAATCCCCATATTTATAACATAAAACATCTCCACATTCGGCTGTGTCCTCAGTCACGCCCAATTATACCCATCATCCCAATGCCAGCAGTAATTAAACCCAAACCAATCCAGACACCCTCAGCCGCCACATTGAGCCGATGGATATTTTCTCGATGAGCGGCGATAAATAATTCTCTTTGATTTGCTTTACTGACGACTAACTGTTGAAAGTTGCGCTCGGCTTCTGTCAGTCTGGCGAAATCTGCATAGCCCCAATATCCAGAAAGTATTGCTCCCGTAAATCCGGGAATAACTAGCAAGGTAAAAAAGCTTAAACTTTTCATCTAAATTCGCTCTATGCGATTGAAAGTGGCAAGATCGAGAGTCGTAGACGATTTGCCCAGCATCGAGGCACTCATCCCGATGCTAAATTCTACAGTAGCTCGATCGCCAATTCCGTCCGCGATCGATAGCGTTAATGTATAAAATAATTTATTCTTGTCTGGAAAATTACGCAGCTATTAGCAATCGTCATTACTAAGTATTTATGCTGATTTATTGGATCCTAAAATTTATTATTACATAAATAATATTAATACTTATTTACGCTGAAGTAGTAAATTTAAATCTAGGCAACGCTTGTATTGTTAGAGCTACCAATATCGATCGTTTTAATTCTTAGGTTACTGAGATATATTTGTTACAGGCAACCGTGGTCTAAGCCAGTATTTTGACTGATTTAAGTACTACAATGTAATTGCTATAATGGGCTACATAAAATATTGATAATAGATTACATGCAAAGTTTTACAGACTCTAGAGAATCTATTGACTCGAATTTCAGTGATTATCTATCAATCTTAAAACGTCGCTGGATACCTGCTGTGAGTATCTTTGCTTCTAGCGTAATTCTAAGTATTTTGGCTGCATCTTTACTAAAATCGTCTTATCAAGCAGAAGGAAGATTATTATTTAAAAACTCTACCTTCAAAGTATTAGGATCTAATCTATTACCTAGTAGCATCGAAGGAGGAGAATCAGCGGATTTGAAACCACTAGTTTCAACTCAAAATCCGCTGGCTACTCAGGTTGAAGTTTTATCATCAAACCTATTATTACAAAGAACGATCGACAAATTACGCCTCAAAAACGATCGCGGTGAGTTGCTCAAAAATACCGAATTACAATCTAACCTAAACATTAAAATTGTCGGCGGTGCGGATATTTTACAAGTAACTTATAAGAATCGCGATCCCAATTATGCAGCTAGTGTAGTCAACACACTAATGAATGTATATGTAGAAAATGATATTCTGACAAATCGAGTTGAAGCAGCAGCAGCCAGCCAATTTATGGGCAAACAGTTACCGCAAACTAAAGTAGCTGTCGATCGAGCAGATATAGCATTACGCAAATTTAAACAGCAAAATAACATCATCGACTTATCGGAAGAAGCAAAAACAGCCGTCGGGACGATTAGAACTCTAGAGAGTGGAATTACGACAACTCAATCTCAACTAGAAGATCTCAAAGCTCAAAATAAAGAACTACGTCAAAAAATTAAATTAAGCTCGCAGGATGCAATTACATTTAGTGCGACTAGTCAATCACCTGCAATTCAAGGAATTCTCACTCAGCTTCAAGATCTAGATCGACAGATAGCGATCGAAAGTAGCCGCTTTTCTGACAATAACCCGATTCTTGTCGCTCTTAAAGATAAGAAAGTTAAATTAAATATCCTCCTGAAACAGCAAATTCGCAGCACGACAGGAAGTAAAGTAGATCTACCACCAGGATCGTTACGAGTGGGAGAACTCAAACAAAGTTTAATTAAGGATTTATTACAATCGGAAGTGCAGCTAACTGGAGCGACAAAAAAACTAGCTGCGCTTCAGAAGGCTCTGGCTGAGTACAAAAAAAGAGTGCGCGTTATGCCACAGTTGGTGCAAACACAACGCCAGTTAGAAAGACAGCTTGAGGTATCTCAATCTACATATCAAACTTTATTAAAAAAGGTTCAGGAAATTCAATTAGCAAAAAATAACAGTGTATCGAATGCGCGAATTATTAACAATGCTGTTATTCCCGAACGATCTGATAATACTACCAAAACTATTGTCGTCGGCTTGGGTGTATTAATGGGCGCATTGTTTTCTACCAGTGCAGTTGCTTATTTAGAAATGCGAGACAAGTTTGCAGCACCGGATCGAGATAACAGCAAGATATTTAGAAACAGATTGCTAGGCGCGATGCCAGTCTACAACAATTCAGCTTATACTTTAGGGAATAGCAGTCCAGAGTTAACTAACCTAGATGTAACAGTCAGAGATATTCGGAAGTCTTTATCTTCGGATACGTTCCAAATAATTCAATTTAATTTGAGATCTGTCGATTCAGAAAAAATCCTAAAAGTCATTATAATTACGAGTACGTTGTCCAGTGAAGACAAATCTCAAAAGGCAGCCAACTTAGCAACAGCAATTGCTGGAGCGGGACAGA
Source organism: Chamaesiphon sp. GL140_3_metabinner_50 (assembly GCF_025361915.1). GTDB lineage: Bacteria > Cyanobacteriota > Cyanobacteriia > Cyanobacteriales > Chamaesiphonaceae > Chamaesiphon. The sequence goes on along the minus strand of NZ_JANYJC010000244.1, from coordinate 18,842 downwards.
AAGTTTTATTAATTGATGCCGATACGCGCAGTCCCTACCAGCACCAGTTCTGGAAACTACCCTTAGAAAAAGGTCTGAGCGATCTATTAGCTGGCAAATCTGAATTCAAACAAATTTTATGGCGAGTAATGGATAATTTAGATGTAGTAACCGCTGGCGCGAAACCATCCAATCCACTATTTAGTTTTGAATCTCAGCAAATGAAATCGGTGATTCAAGAAATTTCGCAGTTGTATGACTTTGCGATCGTCGATACTTCGTCATTATTAGTACCTGCTAATGCCATGAATATGAGTCATGTGAATGATAGTATTTTGACGATCGACCTCCATGACGATATCAACTCTTCGGTTCATAATTAATCGATCTCTCAATTTAAAAGCAGCTCGGTAATATAATTATCGAGCTGCTTTTGAAATCGAACTTATCTAATTAGAAACCAAACGAGCGGCGGAAATTAGTAATAGAGCTTTTCGTATCGTTAACTGTATCCGTGACGTTATTAACTGTATTGGTAACTTGACGAACAGAATTTAGAGTGGCTTTAATATCATCAATTTTATCGCGAGGATCTACTTTCTCGCTGGCGACATAAGCCGTACCTGCTTCAGGAGCTGGAGATTTTTCGACCTGGAGGGTGTCGGTATCAATGCCCACATTACCAGCTTTTTGCAAAAAGGTACTAATCGGTATGGCGTAATTAAATCCAGGCTTGATTTTGGCTGCCAACCCCATCGCGGTTTCTTGACTCAAACCAGACTCTATCAATTGACGGGCATCTTCTTTGTCTCCCATGCCGTGAATTCCGACTAATCTACCCGCAGTATCGAGTAACGGGCCACCACTCATCCCCGCACGGGTGACATTTGTATAAATCGTGTTGTAGCCGCTCAGAGATTTGGGCAAAAATCCTGAAATACTCCCACTTGTAAATTGGCGAACTAATTCGCCACCAGCCGCGTTACCTACAGCTCCGTTAGATGGCCAACCAGAGACAAATACATCTTGCCCTTCAGTGGTTTTTGAGTTGCTAATTTTGGCAACCGGGTAATTTTTATCGCTAGTAAATTTGACGATCGCCAGATCGACTCCATCCAAGCGTTTGATTTTACTATAATCGATTTCGTATGCCTGTTTATCGGCGGTTACGAGTTTAAAGTTATCTTTTTGTCTGATGACATGTTCGGCTGTCAAAACATAGTAGGTATTACCAACTTTTTGGATAATTACTCCAGAACCGTGTCCCTGTTCACCTCTAATTAGTACTGTAACTTCGCGCGCGATATCATTCACTTTTGTACCGGGAAGTGCGCTAGCAGCATTAGGAAGTGTGATGACGATCGCACTCACAATTGCCGTTCCAGTCAGTAATGCCGCTAAGTGATGATGGTTTCGCATAATAATATCGACCGTGAAGTAATGTTAAAAGATTTATCTACAAATATCTACACCAGTTTTAACTCAGTTTCCGGTAAATTTTCGGTCGATTTCTAGATTTAGCAAAAAATCTTAATTAGCGGGGAGATGAGAGTAAGGAGTACAGTTCGGCTATCGCTCACTGACCGAAGTAAGGAGTAAGGAGTAAGGAGTAAATTAAAGAACGCAGTTCCAAAGTCTAAAACCGGACAGTGAGCGACAGCCGTTGGCGATAGCCTGCCGTAGGCACACTGAAAACCTAACACCTAAAGCCTAGAACCCAGCCACTCAATAACTTGTTGACCTAAACTGACATTGTTAAGTCGATCGATCTCCCGGATTCCGGTGGGACTGGTAACATTTACCTCCGTCAGATAACCGCCGATGACATCGATGCCGACAAAATATAACCCAGCCGCTTGTAATTTGGGTGCGATTTCTGCACACATTTGGTACTCTCGATCGGTAATATCTACCTGTGCGCTGCGTCCGCCGACAGCCATGTTACCGCGAAATTCTTTACCAGTCGGGATGCGATTGACAGCACCTAAAGGCTTGCCATCGAGTAAGATAATTCGTTTGTCGCCATCTTTAGCGGCGGGGAGAAACTTCTGAATCATCAGCGGTTCGCGATCTTGTCTGGTGCTGACTTCAATTAACGAATTAAAATTGCGATCGTCTGGTGTTAGAAATAAAATCCCTTCCCCACCTTTGCCGCCTAACGGCTTTAATACCGCCGCACCGTGAGTTTCGACAAACTGCCGAATTACGTCTTTATCGCGCGAAACGATCGTAGCAGTCATCCATTGGGCAAATTGGAGCGCGAACATTTTCTCATTAGCGGCGCGCAACCCGGCTGGATTATTTACTACCAAAGTTTTGCCCGGATCGATACAGTCGAGAATATAAGTGGTGTACAAGTACGGCACATCTACAGGTGGATCTGTCCGCATGAAGACGGCATCCATTTCGTCTAAAGGTTGCCAGACTACCTCACCGAGCGTATACCAGTCTTGCTGCGCCACCCAGCGACCATCCTGGAGCTGTACGGGTGTAAGTTTGACTGGTTGAAGAAATCCCCACGCCCGCCCTCCGACTACGCTCAATTTTTCGGCGCGGGTAATCCACACCTGATGCCCCAGTCGATCGGCTGCTTCCATCAATGCCACACTGGTATCGTGGGTGGGATCTAGTTTCGCGATCGGGTCGATAATAAATGTTAGTTTCATCGGTTAGGAAGTTGGGAGATGGGGAGGGGAGTAAGGAGTAAGAAGTAAGAAGTAAGTAAGGAGTAACAGTTAAATTTTAGGTGGTGCTGTTGGTCTGATGCAAGGATGTCGATCGATCGAATTGAGAGCATATTTAGTGAGATCGACAAAGGAGTAGGGGTAATTCATAAACTACCTCTACTCCTTTATTTTGTGGCAATTAGTGTCGATCGGGTCGATTTAGCGTTTCATGGACTGATAACCGCGCCAAACGCCAATTAAAACACCCTGGAGTTGAACTAAATGAGCTTCAGCTTCGATCGGTTTATATTTAGGATTGGCTGCTTGAAGGGTAATTTGTTCGCCTTGACGATGATAGCGTTTGAGCGTGGTACCTTGACCTTCAACCCTGGCGGCGACGATCGTACCATTTTTGACTTCACCCGAATCTTTGACAGGCTGCATAATTGCCATGTCGCCTTCGACGATCGAATCCCCGATCATACTATCGCCCATAACTTGCAGGGCAAAATAATCGGACTGATGAAAAATTGGCGATAAATCTAATTTTTCGGTAACATCGGTAAAAGGTTCTACCAATCCCCCAGCGGCAATCGTCCCAAAAATGGGCACGCCACTAGCTGCATATTTAAGAATTTTAATGGTGCGGGCTTTACCTTCCGCCCACTCGATAAAACCTTTACTGCGTAGATGTTCTAATCGGCTTTGAATGGGAGCGGGCGATTTAAGGTTCATCGCCTGCATCATTTGACGAATTGAAGGTGCGTGTTGGTGTTCGCGGATATAATCGACTAACCAATCGTAGAGTTCCTGTTGTGCTTTAGTTAATTCCATTAGAAGATCGTCTCAAATTCAATATATAACTACTATAGATCTGTCGTACTAACTAAGTCTACTAATTCGTTAGAAATTATTTGAATTTAATTGTCCTAAATTGACGATCGAATTAAATATCTCCCAACTCCCAACTCCCAACTGTCTTGAAAAGGTGCTCTACTTGCGGCGTTTTTATTCGGGGGTTCCCCCCGAATAAAAAAACGACAAGACAGCGACTCACCTTTGGACGGGTTCCCCGTCAAAAGAGGTGAGTCAAGACAGGGGAAACCCCAAGACCGCACTTTTCGCTCCCATCTCCTAACTCCCTACCTGCGAAAATCCCAGAGCCGATTTAACTTCCGCCAAAGTGCGATCGGCGATTGTGGCGGCGCGATCTCTGCCAGACTCAAGGATGGATGCTAAATAGGTTTTGTCGGTCATTACTTCTTGATATTTGGCTTGAATCGGGCGGAGATGTTCGATCGTCGCTTCGGTGAGTAACGGTTTAAATTGCCCCCAGCCTAGATCTTGACATTCAGCAGCGACGGTTTCTTTGGATTTACCAGACATTAGCATGTATAAGGTTAGTAGATTCCGACATTCAGGGCGATCGTTGGCGGAGCCTCTCCCCTGGAGACTCGCTTCAAACGTCAATCCGCGTTCGAGATCGGTTTTACACTTTTTGATTTTTTTCTCAATCAGATCGGGAGAATCTAATAAATTAATTCGGCTCAGATCTGACGGATCGGATTTGGACATCTTTCTGGTGCCATCAGTAAGGCTCATAATTCTCGCGCCATCGGCTTGAATTAGCGCGTGTGGTAATTTAAACACGGGTTGTTTCTTAGCAAATTGATGATTGAATCTCGCCGCAATGTCGCGAGTCAGTTCTAAATGTTGTTTTTGATCTTCACCAACGGGAACTTCATCAGCTTGGTACAGCAGGATATCCGCAGCCATTAATACCGGATAATCCAATAGTCCCACATTGACATTTTCGCCCTGCTTGATGGCTTTTTCTTTAAATTGGATCATGTCTTGCAACCAGTTCAACGGAGTGACACAATTTAACAACCAAGTTAGCTCGCTGTGCGCGGGAATGTGCGACTGGATAAAAATACTCGCATGTTCGAGACTGATGCCACAAGCTAAGTATAGAGCCGCGATCGTATAACTATTTTCGGCTAAAGTTTGCGGATCGTGAGGAGCCGTAATCGCATGAAGATCGACTACACAGAAATAATTTTCATAATTATGTTGATGTTCGACCCAGTTGCGAATCGAGCCTAAATAATTACCTAAGTGTAAATTACCAGTCGGTTGGATGCCAGATAAAACCCGTTTTTTAGTCATAAATAAATGGCTCTTGCCGAACCGAGACCGATCGATATTTGATACAAAGGTTTTCTTATCATAGCAAACGATCGAGCTTTTTTTAAAGGATCGATCGCAACGATCGATAGCTGCTGTTGCTAGCAGACATCAACGGGCTAGCTATCTCGCTCGCTTTTTCGGCGGCTGGCGATCGACTTTTGCCCGCATTTTTGATTATGATATTAACAAAGAGTATTAAAATTTATTAATTATTTTGAGTATTACGACCGACCTCGGCGATGGTTCGTTGGCGGAGCCTCTCTGCGAAGGCAGACGCTACGCGAACGGAACGATAATCGCCACTAGCTGGAATGCGCTGGAGCCAATCTGGCAAGGGGGATCTGAATTAGTTCAAACTGGCTTACCTCATCAACAACTAGCCCCTGCATGGCAGATTTTACTACTCGGCGATGGCTCACCGACTCGACATCTCCAACTACTTACAGGCGAACCCACAGAGGTAGATGTGATCGACATGTCGGCAATTGGCATGGATAAAGACGGCGCGCCGAGTTCGCTATCTGTAGTACCGGGGCCGAGAGTTCGGCGACAAGTATGGCTAAAAACTGCTTCGGGACAAAGATTAGCTTATGCAACTTCTTGGTGGGAAGCCAGACATATCGATGAATATCTAGAGAATAAATCTTTGCCGATTTGGGCGAGTTTAGCCAAATTACGCACCGAACTATATCGAGATGTGCAGGGCATTTATTATGGAGATTCACCAATGTTGGCACAGGCGTTTGGAGAACCGGGGCCATTTTGGGGTCGTCATTATTTATTTTGGCATCACGGTCAACCACTAACGCTAATTTATGAGGTATTTTCGCCTTATCTTCAGCGGTACTTAGGGAAAATTAGTTAAGCTGAAAATATTATTGCTAATTTCCATCGCCGACACCCCATTTAAACGACATTGCATAAATCTTTGCTAACAGATCGTTAACATTGGCACCATCGATCGCTAAATCTCGTTCTAAAAGCATTCGAGCTGTTGCTAAAGCTTTCGCTCCCACATCATCGGTTGTATGAAATATGATTTTATCTACCTGTGCCAACCGTGCTGCTAAGAGCTGTAATAGAGCCATCAAAACTCGATTGCCGCCATAAGCACCGCAGCCCCAAAAGCCAGTATGAATAATGATAATCGGGTCGGTAAATTGTAACTGAGATTCGACTTTTGCCGCTGAAAATCCGGTGAATGCTGTGGCGAGAATAAATTCAATAATTTCATACTCATAAAAGTTATAACCGCCCGATGGAGCTTCCATTGCAATAATATTAGTAAATGTGGGCGGATTTAATGGTTTCGTTGCTAATATAATTGCTTCCGTTGTAGCTTTAGCAAAGTTATTACCATAGAGTCCGAACGGTCTTCCTAATCCTGGATCTGGGTTGGTGGCGATCGCACATCGCCGCTCGACGTTACGGATTAATATGGGTGTTGGTTCGCCATTTTCGACGGTGAATGGTGCGATCTTCAAACTTAGCAATGCTTCTCGGAGCGAAGCCAGTGCGGGATGTTCGGCAACTTGCATTTCATCTTGAGCGAATACCCGCTCTCCATAGGCACAAAAAAGATCCGAGTGGGCAAAATTAAGATGCCATTCAACTCGCTGGCTGACGACTTCGCATTCTGGATATTCAAAGTAACCTTTTTGCTCTTCAATCTCTGTCCGATCGGTTAGACTGGGATAAATTAGGGGCACCGTCCGCCATCGGGAAAATACCAATTCACCACTGGAGATATTAGGCGAACAGGCAATTTGGTAGACAACCTTTTTGTTAGCATTTCGCAGCTTTGGGGGATAAGACTCGATGAGATTTTGGGCGTTGAAGGTATGATGACAAATTAAATGTTCTGCAAAATCGTTCATTGTACTGCTCCTAAATCGATCGCATCTTCATCAGTGAGTGAAGAGTGGATAGTGGATAGATCGGGATCGATCTCTAAATTTAGCTCGATTGAGCTGCCAGCAAGGATTTACACGCTCACACTAATTGTACCAATAGTGAGTGTGGTATAGGCTTATACAGTTAATTCATGTGAGAAAAGTTAATTGATAGAAGGTACCGAATAGTTGTCTAGCCTAGTGTGATGATATGGAACTGAGTAGTTACCAGCCTGGTGAATTTTATGATGAATTATTTTTACCCGATGGTAGTCCCCGATCGATTGCTGCGCCGCTCACCGAGAAGATCGGTAGTCTGTCATTGAGCGAACTTCAGCAGTATCAACAGTTAGCGCAAAGTACTTTGTTGAGAATTGGTGCAACTTTCAACGTGTATAGCGACGATCTAGGTACTGAAAAAATTCTGCCGTTTGATATCATTCCCCGCACGATTTGCGATCGCGAATGGACGCAGTTAGAGCGAGGATTAAAGCAACGCACCCACGCGCTCAACTTGTTTTTGAGCGATATTTATGGGGAGCAAAAGATTATTGCCGATGGGGTAATCCCCAAAGAGTTGATTTATTCAGCGAGTGGATTTCTCAAACCGTGTATGGGCTTAAAACCGCCGCAGGGCATTTGGTGTCATATTACTGGTACGGATCTAATTCGCGATCGAGATGGGAGCTGGTATGTGTTAGAAGATAATCTCCGGTGCCCTTCTGGAGTTTCTTATGTGTTAGAAAATCGGCGAGTGATGAAGTCTACATTTCCGCGCTTATTCGAGAAAATGCAGATTCGCCCCGTCGAAGATTATGCGAGTCGGCTGCTAGAAACTTTGATGTATTTAGCACCAGAATCTACTCTCGATCCGACAGTGGTAGTATTGACTCCAGGGATTTATAACTCAGCTTATTTCGAGCATTCCTTTTTGGCGCAGCAAATGGGTGTGCAATTGGTAGAAGCCAGAGATCTGACGATTGCGAATGGTTTCTTGCAAATGCGGACGACAAAAGGCTTACAGCAAGTCGATGTCGTCTATCGGCGGATCGATGATGACTTTATCGATCCGCTGACTTTTCGGGCTGATTCTACCCTGGGAGTGCCCGGATTGATGGATGTTTATCGGGCGGGAAAAGTTGCGATCGCCAATGCGCCAGGGACGGGAGTCGCTGATGATAAAGTGGTGTATGCTTACCTACCCGCGATCGTCAAATACTATTTAGACGAAGAGCAAATTATTCCCAATGTGCCTACCTATGAATGTTGGCACGATGGGCAACGCGAGCATGTACTGGCAAATTTAGACAAATTAGTCGTCAAAGCCGCAGCCGAATCGGGCGGCTATGGCATGTTAATCGGTACTCGCTCTACCCCTGAAGAGCGGGAGGAATTTGCCGCCAAAATTACCGCCAATCCCCGCAATTACATCGCTCAACCCACTCTATGTCTATCGCGAGTACCTACCCTCCTCCCAGATGGAATCGATGGCAGACACGTCGATTTACGCCCTTATATTCTCAATGGTAAGGATATCTATATCAATCCCGGTGGCTTGACGCGAGTAGCCTTGAGAAAGGATTCTTTGGTTGTAAATTCTTCTCAAGGTGGCGGTACCAAAGATACATGGGTGGTTTGTTAGTAAATCTGTAGGTTGGGTTAAAGAATGAAACTAGGGCGATCCTAACCAGCTATTTGTGCGTTGGGTTTCGCTTTTGCTCAACCCAACCTACGACGATGGAATCCATTGAAAAAAACATCGATTGCCATGTTGCTCTATAATTTCTGCACCTAACCGATGATAAAAACTGATTCCACGAGTATTTCGAGCATCAGCATTCCATCCCAGATGACTACAATCATTTACCTTGGCAATTCTAGCTAGTTCATCCATTAACATTGCGCCAGCACTTTGACTTCTCATTTGGGCATCTACATATAGATCGTCAAGCCAGATACTTGGCTGACAAATAAATGACGAATATCTGAATTCATAGAGTGCAAAGCCAATTTCAATATCTAACGATTCTGCGAACAAAACGTAAGCAAAAGGAATTGCCCCAAAAAGTGTTTTACTTACTTTATCTTCAGATACCTGCAACATACCAGAGAAAGCACCAATGTTTCTATCGAATTCAGATTTCTTGTGGATGAATGAGGCAATTAGCGATACATCGTTAGGCGTAGCGACTCTGACTTTCATGGAGCAATCTAATATCGACTCAAATATTATACATTCAAGCATTGAAAGTAGCTATTTGTGAATGTTGGGTTTCGCTTTTGCTCTACCCAGCCTACAACTCTACAACTCGATTTGATGCAGAGATCTACCCACCCCGCCCGTTGGGCACCCCTCCGAGGAGGGGATTTATCCCCTATTCCCTATTCCCTAAAGTCTAAAACCTAAAGCCTAAAGCCTATGCTAAGTCGCGTTGCTAACTCAATTTACTGGCTCAATCGTTATATCGAACGAGCCGAAAATATCGCTCGATTTGTCGATGTCAACCTCAACTTATTACTTGATAGTGTAGTTGTAGACGATCGGCAGTGGGAACCGATCGTGATTACTACTGGCGATTTAGATATTTTTCGCAGTCGTTATGGAGCGGCTACGGCGCAAAATGTGGTGGAGTTTTTGACTTACGATGAAAAGTATCCCAATTCGATTTTATCCTGTCTCCAATCCGCGCGGCATAATGCTCGATCGGTACGCGAGATTATTTCATCGGAGACTTGGGAACAGGTAAATAGTTTTTACTTTATGGTAAAAGAGGCAGCATCAGCGAAGATTAAACCAGATTTACCAGGATTTTTTGAAGCTGTAAAGATGGCTAGTCATCAGTTTGCAGGGGTGATGGATGCAACGATGTCTCATAATGAGGCTTGGCATTTTGGGCAGATCGGTAGATCGATCGAACGGGCTGATAAAACGGCGCGAATTTTGGATGTAAAATATTTTATTATCTTACCTAATGGTGTCGGCTCGGCATTAGATGAATTACAGTGGATCTCGTTATTAAAGTCGGCGAGTGCTTATGAAATGTACCGCAAAACTTATCGTCGCATTAACCCATCAGATATCGCACGGTTTTTGATATTCGATCGCGAGTTCCCCAGATCGATTCAATATTGCCTCAACTCTGCGGAAAAATGTCTGCATCTAATTAGCGGTAGTCGTAGCGATACTTGGTGCAATTCTGCCGAGCATCAATTGGGTAAACTGCGATCGGAACTAGATTTTATGTCGATCGAAGAAATCATTGAAATCGGCTTGCATGAATTTCTCGATCGTACCCAAAGTCGGCTCAATAGCGTTTCTCAAGAGATTAGCGATACTTTTTTGACGCTCGATCCACAGGTAGTAATATAGCAGTTCTAAATGAGTTGCAAGAATATCTTTCTTTCTTTCTTCTCTGCGCCCTCTGTCTCGATCGCTCGTAAACCGTCGGGAAACCCGAAGAGCGCAAATCGCTGCGGTTCAAAATATCTAGCTCTCAATTCTCACCAATAAAATAGGATTGCTATATGACTGTTTACCAAATCGAGCATTCCATCGATTATATCTACAGTCAACCAGTAAACTTTGCGCCGCACCAGTTAAGATTGCGTCCGCGATCGAATGTCCATCAATCAGTGCTAGAATTCGATCTTTCAATCTCGCCTACCCCTGATAAACTCGTCGAAGCTGTCGATCTCGATGGCAATAACCAAATTGTGGCTTGGTTCGATAATCATTTGGCTACCAACCTGCAAATTCACGCTAAAACCACAGTTTATACCAATCTGAGCGATCCTTTTAATTACCTATTAGAGCCGTGGGCGACACAATTACCGATCGATTATCCGCGCTGGCTGGCTCAACAACTGCAACCATATTTAACTGGATATTTATTTCACTCAATCGATCCAATTGCCATAGAATTGGCGGGGCAAATTTGGCAGAGTGTCAATGCTAATACGCTGGCTTTTCTTAGCGAACTCAATCAGCAGATTTACCACACCTGCACTTATGCTCTCCGCGATGCTGGCTCTCCACTTCCACCTGGAATTACCTGGAAAAATCGCTCCGGTTCCTGTCGAGATTTAGTCGTATTATTTATCGAAGTTTGTCGAGCGGTAGGCTTGGCGGGGCGATTTGTCAGCGGCTATGAAGCTGGAGCTGAAACCGACGACAGACACCTCCATGCTTGGGCGGAAATATATCTTCCTGGCGGTGGCTGGCGGGGCTATGACCCCACTCATGGTTTACTGGTTGCTGACAGCCACATCGCGATCGTTTCTAGCCCCTTCCCGGCGCAAACAACCCCCGTTGAGGGTAAGTTACAAACGATCGGTAATATTGGCATGGAAATGAGCTATCGATTAATGATTCAAAAAGCCTGAAAGATCGTGCGGTTCTGATTCTAAATTTTGACTGTGGTTCCAATCGATCGATGACATGCGATCGAACGCATTTTTAAGTGAAGATTCCCACTCTCTGCGGACTTGTAATAGATAGGGATGTCCGCGATGCAGAGTAAGTTGATGGCGAATTTCGAGACTATTATGATGATACATCACCAAATCGATCGGTGGGCCGACCGAAACATTCGATTTCATCGTCGAATCAAACGATAGTAGGGCACATTTAGCGGCATCTTCAACGCTCGTATTGTATTTTAAAGTTCGATCTAAAATTGGCTTACCATATTTAACCTCACCGATTTGGAGGAATGGTGTTTCGGGCATTGCTTTAATAAAATTGCCCTGACTATAGAGCATATATAACTCCGTCGCTTGTCCCCGAACTTGCCCACCCAGTAAGATATTACAACTAGCATCGATGCCATCTTTATCCAACCATTCTCGTTCTCGCGCCTGTACCTGACGCAATTTTTGACCTATATAATCAGCCATCTCATAAAGACTCTGATGAGAGTGAAGATTTTCGACATCTGTACTTGCTAAATCTCGATCGATACTCGTCATCACAGATTGGGTAATCGATAAATTACCCGACGTACATAATAAAACCGTCCGCTCGCCCACTACCGAAAAATCAAACATCTTCCGATAAGTAGAAATGTAATCGACTCCGGCATTAGTTCTAGAATCAGCAGCCATTACCAATCCGTGAGCGGAAATAATTCCCAAACAATAAGTCATAAAGTAGGTATTAAGTGACTCGTAACGATCGGATTTGGAATATTATTAAATAATTGCACTAAACGCTCTCGATCGATCTCAATTGTAATAGATCTCTATCTATTTAATTGTCTGTTATGTAACGATTCGATTAGCGATCGTTCTCAAGATGCTTACGACGTTCGGCTAATTGCAACAAAATTTGCTGGTGACGTTCGCGGGTAATTGGGTAAAAATAAGCAAGAATTAAGCCACCAATTAGCGATATGGTAGGGATTGGGCCGATCGCGAATCGGATTGCGAGTAAGACAGCAGGGGGTTGAATTGGGGCGAGAACTGTAGCCGTCGGACTGATATAACCAGTCCATTCTAAACTCTGTAAAATCACGGCGAGAGCAACACCCAGACAAATTTTTTGTAAAAACACCATGAAACTATAGAATAGTCCTTCGCGGCGTTGTCCGGTTTCCAGTTCGTCTAATTCAATCACATCTGGCAGCATCGACCACGGTACTAAATAAGCCGTAGACACCCCCAATCCTGCCAACATGGCTAAAAAGTATAACATCACAGTTTGACCGGGTTGGAGTAGGAATAGACCCGCCTGGGAGATAATCCAAAACCCTGTGCCCATGAAATAAACTGCTTTTTTACCAACTTTCTGACTAATTTTACTCCAGACTGATAACATCCCTAATGCAGTACCCTGAACCGCGAGAATAATTAGGGGTGAATCTGCTTGCTGTAAGCCCATCCAACTAACAGCGAAGTAAGGAATAATTGCCGCAGTAAGTTGTAGGCTAAACCAAGAACATAAATAGATACCAACAACAAACATAAACGCCCGATTGGTAAATACCGATCGCAATTGATCTTTAAGCGGTAGCGGATCGGGGTTCTCAACTCTGGCGGCTTGATATTGATTGACGAGTTTTGCTCTGGCTTGGGTGCCCCAGACACAATAAAAAATCGGTACTACTGAAATAATTGCACAAATAATCCCGATCGTCAGGTATTGTTGCGCGGGATCTATTACTTGTTGAAATACAGTCCTGGCAATTAATAAAGCAACGATACTTCCGCCCAGAGAGAAGGTGAATCGAAAACTATTTAAACTAGTCCGTTCGTTATAATCTTCAGTTAATTCGGCGGTGAGTGCAGTATAAGGGAGACTATACATCGTGAAAAATGTCCCCAGTAGCATCGATATAAATGTATAAAAAACAAATAAACCCCATTGATTAGTTGCCGGGAACGGAATCAACCACTGACAGATAAACAAAATGCCAAATGGAATTGCTGAAAATAGCATCCAGGGGTAGCGTCTACCCCATTTTTCCTTAATTTTGGCTCCAAATACATCCCCGCGATCGCTCGTAATCCCAATAAACGGATCGATGCAAGCATCCCAGACTCTGACTACTAGCTGAGTTGCCCCTGCTAAACCGGGCGATAAATGGGCGACATCGGTGAAGAAGGGGGAAAGATAGGATAGTAGTAAGATTCCCACGATCGCGCCACCAATATCTCCCGCACCATAAGCAAATTTGGTGCTAAAATTCATTTTCTCGATCGGCGGGAGTTCGGCAGTCTCAGCAGGAGAGTTCATAATTAAGTACTAATATTCAACTAGATAATCGGGGTATTTTTACGATCTCATCTTGCTTCAACCGATCGGTTAATTTCGATCTTTGGATAGAGGATAAAGGATCGATCGAGGCAGACGATCGAGAATTTCTCACATTTTGCATTAGTGCAATTGTAGCCTGTTACCCCCAGCAAATTTCGATCGCTCCCTCATCTACCACGATCTTACGCCCCACTGACACTAGATCGAGCCACCAAGGGCATACTAAAGGATAAAGGGTAAAGCGTAAAGCTTAAAGGGGTAACGAATCACCCCTACTCCGCACTCCTCACTCCAGTCAGTGAGCGATAGCCGTTGGCGTAGCCTCGCCCTGCGACACTGTACTCCTTACTTCTTACTTCCTACTCCCCACTCCCGCAGCCATGAGCTACTGCATCAATCCCAACTGTCCCGCACCCGCTAATAATCGCCCGGATACTAATTTCTGTATGTCTTGCGGCGCAGAAATGTTTCTTAAAGATCGTTATCGCGCGCAGAAATTATTAGGACGTGGTGGATTTGGTAAAACCTTTAAAGCAGTAGATGAATATCAAGCGAGTAAACCATTATGCGTCATCAAACAATTTATGTTTGGCGATCGACATTCCGAAATTAGGCAAACGGCTCTAGATTTGTTTTATGAAGAAGCAAAACATCTCGCCGCATTAGGCAAACATGCCCAGATTCCAGAACTTTTTGCCTACTTCGATCTCGACGGACAACCTTATCTCGTCCAACAATTTATCGATGGCGAAGATTTACAGCAGGAATTAAAAATATCAGGCTCGTACAACCAACATCAAGTTCGCGAATTATTATTATCTTTACTCCCAGTTCTAGACTTTTTACACAACCAATCGATTCCAGTAATCCATCGCGATATTAAACCTGCCAACATCATTAGACAGCGGAGCGATCGCCGTTTAGTTTTAGTAGATTTTGGGGCAGCAAAACAGGCAACTCAAACGATGCTGGCAAAAACGGGGACAGTCATCGGCAGCCCTGAATATGTAGCCCCGGAGCAGGCTAGAGGCAAACCAGCATTTGCTAGCGATATCTATAGTTTAGGCGTAACTTGTATCTATTTACTCACCCAAGTTTCACCATTTGATTTATTCGATTTGAGTCAAGATACTTGGGCATGGCGCGATTATTTAGTCGATAACCCCGTAGACGATCGATTGGGTAAAGTATTAGATAAAATGATTAATAATGCCCTGTCGCAACGCTATCAGTCAGCCGCCGCAGTACTAGCCGCATTAACCGAAGATCGATCGAACGCCCCACTCAAACGAGCTACAGATCGACTAACAATTAATATCGATCGTCAATCTACTAATTCTACCAATGCTCCAGCCGAAAAAGTACTCGTACTGAATGAAGTCAAAGCACGCCAACAAACTCTATCAATTCAACCATTTAGATTTGAAACCGCTAAATTAGTTACTCAGAAAAACTTATGGGGACAAGATAAAATTGTCATCAAAAAATCTCAGGGTTCTGGCTATAAATTTTTTCAAGATTTAGGCGGTGGTATCGCACTCCAAATGGTAGCAATTCCAGCGGGTAATTTTATGATGGGTGCGCCAGAATTAGAAGAAGGTAGTAGCGATTACCAACGACCGCAGCATCGCGTTAACATTAGTTCATTCTACATGGGCAAATATCCCGTTACACAGGCGCAATATACCGCAGTTATGGGGAGTAATCCCGCATATTTTCAGGGCGGCGATCGACCCGTAGAGACCGTTTCCTGGCATGATGCGATCGAGTTCTGCGAGAAATTATCGAACCTAACCGGGCGACAATATCGATTACCCTCAGAAGCCGAGTGGGAATACGCCTGTAGAGCGGGAACGACTACTCCGTTTTATTTTGGCGAGACGATTAATAATGCCATCGTTAATTATCGCCAAGAAGAGACAACTGTGGTCGGAGTTTTCCCTGCCAATAATTTTGGGCTAGATGACATGCACGGTAATATCCTCGAATGGTGCGCCGATAATTATCATGGTAATTATCACGATGCGCCGACAGATGGTAGCGTCTGGAGTAGCGATATCGATTCGGCAAAGCCGAGGCTCCGCCAACGAACTAATGTCTTACGCGGCGGTTCTTGGTATAGTAAATTAAGCTACTGTCGCAGCGCGTTTCGGACTTATTATCAGCCGAATTATCGCTGTTCTTATTTTGGTTTTCGAGTCGTTTGTACTTAATCGATTCAACGCCAATCGACTTGCTCCGTTCGACAACCGCCCTGAAATAGAATTGTTTCGTTCCGAAAGGCTACGCCAACGGGCTAACGTGCTAAAGTTCATTTCAATGAACTCTCTAAACCAGTAATCTTCTTGCAGTCCACTTCAGTGGACTTTAGCTATTAGCCCCGATTTCAATCGAGGGCGGTTGATAAACGAAGCTAGTGAACCCGACCCGAACGTTTGTATGCTTCATCTAATAACTATGACAAAATAGAAATTCACACAAATAATCTGCTCTCGATCGAACTTGCTGTTGAATACTCTCGGAAATTTTATTACGAGACATGACTAGATACTCGTTTCTGGCTGGGAAAGTGAAGCATTCCGCACCATCCGATTGACAAAGATAAGATAGTCATCGATATCTTCATAACAATCTAGCTCTTCTTCTTCCTCTGAATTGAGAGTGTCATCTTGTTGTTTGGTAAGTAAAGCCTCAATCCGATTTTGAACGATGCTAGCGGCTCGGAAGATGGGAATGCCTTCTACTAATTCTATCCTGACTGCACCTTCGAGCGGTAAACTTTGAGGGAAGGAACATAATTTTGGTAAGAGCGAGATTGTCATGATAATAACGGAATAAACCTAACCCAATTGTAATCTATCTACCTCGATCGTAGCTAAGATCGATTCCAGTCTGAATGTCTGTCGGCGGTAAGATTTTCAATTGGTGCGATCGCGCGATATGATGAAGATGAAACAATCGAGAGTAACATGTTAGCGTCAATATCTCTAAACCGAATCAAAATTAGGCAAGTCAGAAAATATACCTGCATGATGTGAGCTGGGAAGAAAATGACTAGCTATAAATCGATCTTTAATCGTCGCCGGATTGTCACTATTTTAACTCGTGCGGGCATTAGCTCGATCGGCTTATTAATTATCGGTGCGGGGGCTATTTCGATCGCCGGATCGATCGATAATATTTACCCGGCGGATGTTGCTGTCGTACTGGGAAATACCGTTGAGCGGAATGGTAAACCTTCGGCGAGATTGCAAGCGAGACTGGATAAAACGATCGAACTTTACCAGCAAGGAGTTTTTAAAAACACGCTCGTCAGTGGTGGGGTGGGTAAAGAGGGTTTCGATGAAGCCGTGGTAATGAAACAATATCTGGTTGCGAATGGATTGCCGACAGCGCAGATTTATGTAGATAGCCAAGGTAATAATACTTACCTCACCGCAAATAATACCGCCCGATTGATGAGCGAGCATAAGTGGCAAAGTGCGATCGCAATTTCTCAGTATTTTCATCTCCCCCGCACTAAATTAGCACTCGAAAAATCTGGCGTGAAGACTGTTTATACCGCACATGCCAACTTTTTTGAATTGCGCGATCTCTATTCGACAGTTAGGGAGGTATTTAGCTACGCATCTTATCAGATGCGATCGTTTTAACGATCGATCTTACTCAATTACAGTTGAAATTAGGGTAGGGACAATTCATGAATTGCTCCTACCCTAATTTTTAGCAATTAATTCGATCGCGACCTCAACTAACCTTAAACTGTTCTTTGGCACTACTAAAAGCTGCTGCCATCACTGCTTGAATTTGTTGCGGATCGGGCTTTTTACCACCCATTAAATCGCCGAAATATACGCAAGCACCTTCGCCTAATGCTACTGTATAAGCCGCCGCCCAGGAGGCTGAAATCACGCTCCCAAACCCAGGGATAAATTTAACTAATTGTCGGGCGACTAATTGGGCGACAAAGCCACCTGCGATCGCGCTAACTACGCCGCCTGCTTGAGATGGAGTCAGGGTTTGCCCGTATAGTTTACCTAATAAGCCTACCATCGAGACTTGAATGGCGGTGAGTACGGGTAAATCGGCGAAGGGTAGCGGAATTGCGGCGACGGCACCTGCGGCGATCGCACAGGGTAGAATATAGCGACGAGCGACATCGCGATAGATATTGCCGAGTTTGTCACTTTCGCCATCGCTGGTAGATTTACCACTGTCGAGTAATTGCGACATCGCTCTCGATTCGGCTTCGGGGAGGAGATCGGCAAGAGTCGTTCGCATCGTCTCTAAGCCATAAAATTCGGGCGTGTAGCCGTCTTCTGCCAAAGTGAAGTCGATTAGTACCGCCCGATCGAATAGCCCGACAAACGCCTGTTGGATAGCTGTGAAAGCACGATCGACTGCTGCGATGCTGGTGGGTTCGTCTGGATGCTCGGTTTGAGTGGTGGGATAAACTTCGTGTAGACAGGTAACTGCTAATAAACAGGGAATCTGCGGATATTTTTGACGTAATTCTCTGGCAATTTGGCGGAGCGTATCGATCGCGAAATCATTAATTTTAACTGTCAAAATAATGATGCGCGGGCGACTGGTTTCGGCTTCTAAATCGCCGACAAGTTCTTGAATTAAAGTATTAGTATCTCGATCGATATCGCCTAATCCGACTGTATCTGTAAATACTAATAATGGCAATTCGCTAGAAGGATAATTATAGCGAGTTGTCGATTGAGTATGCGGGCGAAATCCTTGCCCAACAATTTCTGCTGATACCCCCGTCAATCCCCGGACGATCGAACTTTTACCTGCTTGGGGTTTGCCAATTAATAAGGCTTCGGTAGTGGGTAATTGCGCGCGCACTGTTGCCAAAATTTCGGCAACTTGAGTTTCATCTACCCGGAACCAATTACTGACTGTTTGTGCAGCCTTATCTACAGGCAAAATTTGCATCACTTTATCTGTCGCCCGATGCCAGCTTCCTGTCAGTCGCTGCGCCCAACCATTGGGTGCGGGAGGCGTTGGTGTATGCTGGGGCGTTGAGGATGATTCTGGTGATTGTGGCACGATCTTGGGGGAGTGACGGCACTAAATTACTACTTTAATTATCAGCTACTCGATCGCGCCTGGTGGGGTGTTATTACGGTAGTATTTACCGTCGAGGGGTTGCCGATTTGCATAGATCTACCCACCCCGCCCTACGGGCACCCCTCCGAGGAGGGGATTTTTCTGGCAGTTCAATTCGATCTAAACGTTTTTGAGTGGAGATAGATATTAGTAGACGTATGGAAATAATCGTTTTGTTTGCTGACAATAAGATTGATATTCATCGCCGAATCGATCTAATAGCATCCGCTCTTCGATGCC
>NZ_JANYJC010000227.1 GCF_025361915.1 Chamaesiphon sp. GL140_3_metabinner_50 | reverse complement strand
CTCTAATTGCTCCGGCTTAGGTTGGAATCCCCCTGTCTTGTCGGTTTTTTATTCTGGGGGAACCCCAGAATAAAACCGCCGCTAAATCCCCCTTAAAAAGGGGGACTTTAAAGCCCCCTTTTTATGGGGGTGGGGGGATTTAGATCTCAAACGAAGCTTACCGAAACGTATTGGGGGATAGTGGATAGCGATTCACTATCCACTATCCACTTCCCTCAACTACTCGACTTTAAATCTCTCGACATAAGTAAGCAGATTCCGCGCGACGACTACTAGATTTTCGAGCGATGAAGATACTTTTTGGGCTTCTTGAGAAGTCGATTGAGCTTGAATTTCGACCGATTGCATAACTTCGGTGACTGCTTTAGAAGTTTCGCGTTGCTCGATCGTATCCGAGGTAATCGATCGCACTAGTGAGTCGATGCGATTGGATACTTGGATAATATCGTCGAGCGATCGTTTGGCTTGTTCGGCGAGTTTGGTACCTGCGATTACCTGTTGGGTTCCTTGTTCCATCGCTGCCATTACTTGCCCGGTTTCGCTTTGAATTTGGAGTACGATATGCTCGATTTCTTTAAGTGCTTTGGCACTTCTGTCTGCTAACTGGCGAACTTCGTCGGCAACGATCGCAAATCCTTTCCCCGATTCCCCGGCTCTGGCTGCTTCGATACTGGCATTGAGCGCGAGTAAGTTGGTACGCGAGGCAATTTGCGAAATTACCGAAACGATTTGCGAAATCTGTTGCGAAGATTCGGCCAGACGCTTGACTTTTCTGGTACTTTCGGCTACTGTTTCGCGAATTTCTTGAATACCCGCTACCGTCCGTTCTACCGCTTCCCCACCTTTGAGCGCGGTCGAAGATGCCGTCCGAGCGACTTCTTCCGATTCGCGGGCACTTTCGGCTACCCGTTTGATCGAAGCGGTCATCATTTGCACCGAGTTTACCGTTACGGCTAATTCTTCAGCCTGACTGAGTGCATCCGATGATAACCGTCGGGCGAATGCCTCGCTCTCGGTCGAACTTTGGTTGACCTGAACGGCGGCAACTTGTACCTGTTGCACGATTTGGCGGAGACTGTCGATCGTGAGGTTGAACGAATCGGCAACCGCACCGAGTACGTCGGCGGTAACTTCCGCCTTCACGGTCAGATCGCCGCGTGCTGCGCCTTCTACATCGTCCAAGAGGCGAATTACTTGGCGTTGGAGTTCATCTTTAGCCAATTCCATTTCGCGAGCCTTGCGCTGGGCTTCAGAGTTGCTAGTCACCACCGACTGCAACATGTAGTTAAAAGACGAAGATAATAGACCCAATTCATCTTGAGAAGATACCGACGCTCTTGCGCCCATATTGCCCTGAGCGACTTGCTCGAAATTGGATTGCAGATCTCTGACACTGCGACTTACTTGCTTGGTATAACGACCAGTCAAAATTTTGGTGATCCCAAAACTAGTCAAACCGCCAACGAGCATCATTAACGCGCCCGCTTTTTGGAGCGGTTCGCGAGCGGGATCTCTCGGAGCCAGACCCATACTAGTGGCAAAAGTCACGCTAGCGATCGCCACAGCCGCACCTAATCCCGCCGCACCAGAAATCAGCCATTGCTTTTTCTGGAATGAGGCATTCTCAAACGGTGCAAACATGCCTTGTGAAGGGTTGAGATTAGTCATATTCGGACTATCTTCTCGATAGATATTACTAATCGTGCCACCGGGCTGATTTTTAATGCCAGAGATCGACACACCATTAATAAATGTCGAACTATCGTCAAACATGCCAGAGGATTTAGGCAAGACGATTGCCGATGGGACTGGCTGTTCGAGAAAATTATCTGGGATGTCGAAGAATCCAGATTGAGGGCCATCATCGTTCATCGATGCTAACTGCCGATCGATCCCCGTAAACTGGGGCTTGGGTGTCGGTTCGGGCGAATTAGTTGACATGTTGGCGGCGGGTTGGAATGTATCTTGAAAAACTTGCGCCACTGCTAAATCGAAACCATCGAGAGCCGCGTCATTGTTTTGAACTCGCGGGCTGTCAAAATTGTCGGCGATAGAGTTGGCACTCATCCAACTGGGAGTTTCGGATGATGACTGAGCGGTTGGGGGCCAAGCCATTGGTAAGGCACCACTAATCTCATTCAGCGCATCCGAAATATCTTCGACTGAAAACTCCACTTGCTCTGGAGCGGGAGCATGATGAACGGGGGTCACTAATGTCGGTCGTTCGGCAACTCCTAATGGCTCGGCAACTGGCGGCGTAACGGCGGTAGCTTTTTCATCAGCCAGATCGGGGTCGAAGCTTGCAAAGGCGCGATGTGCGGCTGGTGAAATATTGAAAAAGCCCGTATCGTCTGCGGCTTCAGAGGTAGCCGCTAAGGGTAAATCTTCAAAGAGCTGGTTGCTAGGATTATCGGTGCGATCGTACCCAAAAGCAAAGGCATCGGTGAGCGTTTCTTGCTCGTTATTATAAAATCCGGTGGCTACTGGTGGTGGCTTTTGACTGGGAGCATTAGTTTCGATCGCAAAAAAGTCGGTGCCTTGATTGGGAGACAGTTGTCCCGACATATCGACATTAAAGTTGAGTGCTGCCAGATCGAAATCTTCATCAGCCGTGAGATCTTCTGGTTGTCTCCAAGTTAGTAACTCGGCTGAATCGGCACTCGTATCGCGATAATGTCCGCCAGAATCGCCACCATTAAAGCTTTCTTGCACGCTCGACGCACTCGTTTGGCTCAGGCAAGAGGTGGCATATTCTAAGCCACTATTGGCAAACTGAATAAATTCTGGATCTGTGGCAATTTTTAGCACGTATTCGTACTCTTTCTTGCCAATTTCATATTGATAGAGACCATAACAATAGATGTGTCCGCGCAATAAGCGGACGCTGGGATCGTCATGAAATTTGGTAACTAGCGAGTCGATGATGGCGGCAGCTTTTTCATAGTTACCTTGAAGATAAGCAGCTTCGGCTAATTGATAATCTTGGGTATAGTCTTGCATACGATCGGCATTAGAAATCATTTTGGTTCTGTGTCAATAACTAGCTAATTTTATGAAATATGGATTTTTATAAGTTTTATTCGCCGACCGAGCATAGTTGCACCCTGCGGTTGCAGTAAATTTAGGCGTTGCTGTCAGTCTTAATGACGAAAATAGCTGTAGTTCTAATCGATCGCGAGTGGGGTTCGACCGATTAGCACGATCTTTATCGAAGTATTAGCTCTAAATCTCCGCAATAAAACTCTTAATTGGCAATGGTAACGATTAGATCGTCCAGTGCGAAGAGCGGAGAATGGCAACTCGATCGAGTAAATGTAATGGGGGTGCATCAGGGCTAGTCGCAGGGTAAATTCCTTTGACAAAACCAGTCATCGCCGCCGGAATCTGGGGATCGTCCGCCAGCATTCGATCGACATCCAACCATTCGGTATTTGCCA
This sequence comes from Chamaesiphon sp. GL140_3_metabinner_50, assembly GCF_025361915.1. Classification (GTDB taxonomy): domain Bacteria; phylum Cyanobacteriota; class Cyanobacteriia; order Cyanobacteriales; family Chamaesiphonaceae; genus Chamaesiphon. Next base: position 11,201 of record NZ_JANYJC010000227.1, on the reverse strand, counting down.
CCGTGCGGACGGCAAACCCCATTACTAGTTCTTGTTCTTCGACAATCAGCACGGTAACTTCGTTTTGGTCGGTATTAACCAATACTAAGTCGCCTAAAAACTGACCGATATCAGCGACCCAAATTACTTGACCGCGCCAATTATACGTACCTAATAAAAAAGGTGAAGCATTCGGAATTGGCGTAATTCGATCGAGGTAAACAGACATAACTTCGCGCACGCCAGAAGCAGGTAGCGCGAACTCATTTCCAGAAGGTACATCGAAGCGCAAACATAGTTCGCCATCTTGACTAACTGCACTCACCTCATTAGAGTTGGGCGCATCTTCACTGGTGAGAAAATCTAAATTGAGCATTAGACCGATCCTAATTTCGCAATAACTGTTTGATGGTAGTGAGCAATTCTACTGGCTCGAATGGTTTGCAGACATAAGCATCCGCACCTTGACGCATTCCCCAATGTTTATCAAAATCCTCACTTTTAGAACTGCACAAAATTACTGGTACATCTTGGGTTTTGGGATGAGATTTCAGCGTGCGGCACACTTCATAACCATTCATTTTGGGCATGACCACATCGAGCACTACGATGTCTGGCACGATTTCCAATGCGACTGCTACAGCTTGTTCGCCATCGGTCGCGACATTTACTGTCATTCCACTAGCTTGGAGTAGCTCTTTGATCATTTCCCGCTGAGCGGTACTATCATCCACAACTAGAACTGTTTTCATATATCTGCTAATCGATAGGGTAGATGGATACTAAGCTGGTAAATGTCAATAGTCTATAGTAATTGCTAAACATAAAATAGAAACTTCATAATTAATACTTATAGAACGCGCTAGACTGGGCGGTACGGCTTTGCTGCTTGCCTTGTGTGTAGACGAGAGTTCCATCTCGTCCTAAGGGAGGACTGGGATGGACAGCGAGCCCGGAGCAGCAAGACTGCTCGGCGGTGGAAATCGTGCGGTGCTGTTGAGGTAAAACAGCAGCCAAGATCGATCTGCATTAATGTCCGCTACATTCAGTTTTCCCACACATTCACTAATTTGTTTCACAATCTCCAAGATCGATCGAAAATTCAATTAAATTTTATGCTGATGAGGGTCGTCAGTCGGTGTATATATAGTGGCGATCGATAATACTGCCCTACTTGAGGCAAGAGTCGATTTAGTTTGCTCCTGTGGCGAACACCCTCCCCAGATGGCTGCTGTAGCTAAATAAACCGTGCCACCAGCACAACTGCGATCTCAGTAGCACGCCGCGCCTTGCGCGTAACGATAGCTTGACGAAGTTCGATCTTCTCCCAAATGAGATCTACTCTAGAGAGGAAGCAGATCGGATTTATCTTTAGCACCTAATGTCGAGTAGTGTTTGACACGACGCAAATTCTCTGTTGGCTCAGATTTATAATATGGATTAACTTATTCAATTTCTGTAGGCTCGGCAAAAACCTAAATTTATTTATATAAGACAAGGGAATACTAACGTGTTGTATCTAGCAGAAATCCAAAAACCAAAATCTGGGTTCAATATTAGCGGTAGAGCTAAAGCCGAACTCAAATTATTGGCGTGTCAGCGTACCGAACAAAATTGGAGTGCGATCCCTGGCGAAGAGTTAGTCGCCGCGCCGGATGAGGCAAATAACTTCAATCCCGGCGTTTTGGTATTGGTCGATATGAATGCCAATCGGCAAATCCAATCGCAATTACGCGATGCTGGCAAACAGCTCGTTGGTATTCTCCAAAATCTCTCGCGTCAGATTGAAAAATACAAGAAAGAAGGTGACGAAATTGAAAGTTGGCGACAATCGTTGAGCTTACAAACTCAACAATTACAGTTGCGCCAAGAAGAAATTTACGAACGCGAAGTCGAGTTAGAAAATACTCGTTCCGAACTTGACAGGTTGACTCAAGAATCACAAGCGATCGAATCAACAATCGAACAACACGAACGCGAACGTCAAGAACTAGCCACTAAATGGGAAGAATTGCAAGTTAAAGAACAACATCTCGATCGGCAACAGCAATCGATCTGCACTTCGTTGAGCGAACAGCAAGTCGATGAGATTCGGGCGGCTCTGCATCAATTAGGCTCTAGCGCACGCGCTCTCGATCCTCAGCAACTAGAAACTACCGCTACAGCCGTTGAAGCTCAACAAGATCTCCTCAACAGCCATTGGCAACAACTGAGCCATCACCAACAACAAGTCGCCGAAACCCAAGCCGAACTCGATCGCCAACACCAAGAAATCGATCGCCGCAATCAGCAACTTCAAGAGCTACAAACTGCCCTCGAAGAAACGCAAACTGCCTGGGAAGTTCAGCAACATACTTTGAGTACCCAGCAAGAATACGTCCGCCGTTTGGCAATCCGGATCGAACTAGAGCAAGAAAACTACCAAAAGATTTATTTAATGTCTAAAGGTGGTAGTGTCGATACTGGGGATACCCATAAAATCGATCTCGCACAATTGGAATCAATGCCGATTGGCGAATTGCAAACGATCGTCGAAAACCTCCAAACCGAAGTCGATCGATCGGTGCATTTCGTCCATTTAGAGGAAGAAGAACTCCAAGAAAAACAAGTCGCCATCGACGAACTCCAACAAGCGATTACTGTCGCAAATGAGTTCGATAAACTCAAGCTCGAAGCCGATCTCGCCGACGAACGCGATGGCTATAGTATGCTCGATCGTACCCTCGACGGTCAACGCCAAACCATGCGAGAACGTCAGACATTCTTGCAAATTCACAATCGCGTCCTCCGTCACCGTCAAGGTCATCCCCCAGAGGCTGCCGATCGCTCCCAGGTCGAATGGGAAGCAGTTTTACAACTATTGGATCGCCAACGCCAACAACAGCAGTCAGAACTGACTCAGATGTCCGCAGATCTCGATAATCTCCGAGGCACGATCGACCAAACTAAAGCTAAAATCGAACGTCAGGTCGAAGCTTATCTCCAAGAGTCAAAACAAGTCCAAGCACTCGAACGCCAACAGCAACTCCTCACGCAGGTATCGATTGAATTAGTGGCGAAGGTGGCTCTATATCAAGAGTTAATGCAACCGTTACAAGATCGGATCGATGCCTTTAAGCAAGAATTAGCAGGATTGGCAGATCGATCGGAACATCAACCCGAAAGTCAACAGGCGATGCAAAATATCGAATCTCTACTCAATAATCTCGTTCATGGCATCCCGATGGAAGGTTAAATAACCCTCACCCTGTCTTGTCTCGCATAATCCCTCTTCCTCAGGGAGAGGGACTTTGAATCCGGCTCCGGCTCCGGCTCCCTTCTCCCTTCTCCCTCAGGGAGAAGGGCTGGGGATGAGGGCATTTAACCTCTGTTGCCAAAAAACAGCCCCGACTTCAATACGGTTCGGTTAAGAACAGATCTCGCTCTAATTGCTCCGGCTTAGGTTGGAATCCCCCTAAATCCCCCTTGAAAAGGGGGACTTTAAAGCCCCCTTTTTAAGGGGGTTGGGGGATTTGGATCTCAAACGAAGCTAACCGAACCGTATTGGCCCCGACTTTAGGTATAAGTCGGGGCTGTTTTTTTTGGTAATCGCCGATGACGATCGATCGAAACTAATCATAAATCTAGCGCGTCAAGGAAGTCGAGCATTTAAATATTCCGGCTAGTCTCGCCTGCGAGTGCGATCGGGAAATTTTTGCCATCCGAGCGATCGGGACTGCCAAATCCAGATAAGATTTAATACATGCAACGCTTAACTCACACTTTTAACCGCTACCGAGATTGGCGACGACTACTGCTGTTGTCTGCGATCGTCTTTTGTGGCACGATCTCGTTACCGCCACCAATCCGCGTTCAAGCCCAGCAGCCCAATCCGCAAGGACTATCGATCCAAGCAGATACTCAAGAAGCAAATTCGATCTCTCAAGTAGTTACCGCACGCGGTAATGTCCAATTGCGCTACCCCAGTCGCAACATTCAAGCTAGAGCAAATCTGGCGCAATACTATATCAAGCAAAAGCGCATCATCCTGACGGGTAATGTCACCATCTTGCAGCAAGGGAATACTCTCGCAGGCGAAAGCGTGACTTATCTAATCGATGAAGGTAAATTTATCGCCAATCCTAAGGAAAAGCAACAAGTTCGCAGCAACTATATCATCCCCGAACAGGGCGGCAAAGGGTTAACGATCCTCGCGAATACTCAAGAAGCCAATACCAAAACCGAAATCGTCACCGCACGCGGGAACGTGCGACTCAGCTACCCCGATAAAAAGCTCCAAGCACAGGCAAATACGGCGCAATATAATATCAAGGGCAACCAAATCGTTTTATCTGGCAATGTGCTGGTGGTGCAAAATGGCAGTAGTCTCCAGGGCGATACCATTACCTATTTAATTGAAGAAGGGCGATTTGTCGCCAAGCAAAAACCGGGCATCCCCGTCCAATCTATCTATGTCATTCCCGACAAAAATAGCAGTCAGTAAAGAGCGTAATTTTACCCGATCGTCAATACTGTATCCCGTGAAGATTATCCTCGAAAACATTCATAAATCCTACGGGAAGCGAAATATTGTTAATCGTGTCAGTCTGTCGGTAGCGCAGGGTGAAATTGTGGGTTTGCTCGGCCCTAATGGTGCGGGAAAAACCACCACATTTTATATCGCTACTGGGCTAGAAAAGCCCAATCAGGGCAAAGTTTGGCTGGATGATGAAGATATTACCAGTTTATCGATTCACCAGCGGGCGCGGTTGGGAATTGGCTATTTAGCACAGGAAGCAAGTATTTTTCGGGGTTTAACCGTGCTCGATAATATTTTGCTAGTACTAGAACAAACTAAAGTACCGCGCAAGCTTTGGGATCGCAAACTCACAGAGTTGATAACCGAATTTAATCTAGAAAAGGTGATACATACACTTGGCAACCAGGTATCGGGAGGCGAACGCCGCCGGACTGAACTCGCCCGATCGTTAGCAGCAGGAATCGATGGGCCAAAATTCTTATTTTTAGACGAACCATTTGCCGGAGTAGATCCGATTGCAGTCGCAGAAATTCAGAAAATTATTGCCAAATTACGCGATCGAAATATGGGAATTCTGATTACAGATCATAACGTGCGGGAAACTTTAGCAGTGACCGATCGAGCTTATATTATGCGCGAAGGTCAAGTATTTGCCTCTGGTAGTAGTGAAGAAATGTATGCTAACCCGTTGGTGCGTCAATATTATTTAGGTAGTAATTTTCAAGTTTAGGTAATAGTGAATAATTTCAGTTTATCACGAATTTTACTTCCAGGCATTTCAGTGATGGATCGATATATCATCACTCAATTACTAATGCCATTTTTATTTGGGGTTGGTGCATTTTCATCGATCGTACTAGCAGTCGGGAGTTTATTCGATCTCGTTCGACAAGTAGCTGAGGCTGGCTTACCGATTACTATTGCGATCGAAGTTATGGCTCTAAAAATGCCACAGTACATAGTTTATGCTTTCCCGATGTCGATTCTGCTATCGGGGATGATGACTTATGGCAGTTTTTCGGCTTCGAGTGAAATTATTGCTTTTCGGAGTTGCGGCATTAGTGTTTATCGTTTGATATTACCTGCGGTAATTTTAAGCTTTATTGTCACAGGAATTACCTTCTTTTTTAACGAACTAGTCGTACCGATCGCCAGCCAACGCGCGACAACGACACTCACTAGAGCCTTAAAACAAGAGAAGCCAGCATTTAAAAAAGAAAATATTATCGTTCCTGAATATAAAGAAGTCGTTCGGAATGGTAATAAAGAACAGGTTTTGGTACGGTTATTTTATGCCGAAAAATTCGATGGTAAAACGATGACTGGTTTGACGATCGTCGATCGATCGCAACAAGATGGCAAACTCAGCCAAATTCTTAACGCTGAGTCGGCTGTTTTAGACAGCGAGAAAAATACATGGGACTTTAGTAACGGCACTATTTATTTAGTTTCTCCCGATGCTTCCTATCGGAACATCGTCACCTTCCAACACCAACAACTTCAATTACCTAAATCTCCATTTGAACTAGCCGCACCAGACAAAAACCCTGACGATATGAGTGTGTCTGAATCGATGGATTATTTAGAGCAAATTAGACTCAGCGGCGATAATAAAAAAATTCTCTCGGTAGCTGTCAAAATTCAGAATAAATTAGCATTACCATTCGTCTGTATCGTCTTTAGCCTAATCGGCTCGGCGATGGGAATTCGCCCGCAACGCACTGGTAAAGCCACTAGTTTTGGAGTCAGCGTGCTGATGATTTTTGGCTATTATCTAGTAATGTTTGTTTGCGGAGCATTAGGGCAAGCTGAAATTATTTCACCATTTTTAGCTGGTTGGTTGCCCAATTTTATCGGACTCGCGATCGGGTGCTGGTTGGTCGCTCAAGCTGCTAAATAGACTAATCTTAGACGTATGCGTTATATCATTTTCTACAAGCCCTACGGCGTTCTCAGCCAGTTTACCGACGAGAATGGCAGACAGACACTTAAAGATTTTATCCCCGTCCCCGATGTATATCCAGTCGGAAGATTAGACTGGGATAGCGAAGGTTTAGTATTGTTAACCGATGATGGCAGGTTACAGCATCGACTCAGCGATCCTCAGTACGGACACCCACGCACCTATTGGGTACAGGTAGAAAAGATTCCCGACGATGAAGCCTTAGAGCGGCTAACGACTGGCGTAGAAGTCCAAGATTATCGCACTAAACCCGCACGAGTTCAATTATTAACCGCCGAACCAACTTTACCACCACGCGATCCGCCAATTCGCGATCGCCAAAATATCCCCACCGCCTGGTTAGAATTAACCCTTACCGAAGGCAAAAATCGCCAAGTCCGCCGCATGACAGCCGCCGTCGGTTTCCCCACATTAAGATTGGTTCGGGTCGCGATCGGGTTACTGTCCCTTGAGGGCTTATCATTAGGATCTTGGCGAGATCTTACTAGTGCTGAAGTTAAAACCTTAAAGAGAAAATAGCAATCGAGATGGGAGATCGGAGCGAAAAGTGCGGTCTTGGGGTTTCCCCAAGTAGAGCACCTTTTCAAGAGAGTTCGGAGTTCGGAGATAAGAGATAAGAGATAGAAATTAAACGATCGCTCTGCTATCGAATTGATATTTATGGATGCGAGTTAGTTGATATGCAGGCACTAAAATTATCTAGTAAATCCTCAATTTATTGGCGATCGATCTTAATTATCGTAGCACTCGCGATGGGATTTTTGCTACAATCCTGCGGAACGCATCATCAGAAATATGGTGCCGCTACACCCGATCGAGTTATCGAACAATATCTGATCTCGCTGGAAAATCGAAACGAAACTTCAATGCTCCGATTAATACCAGAACATACTCCTGCCGAGCGTCAACTAGTTCGAGCTAAAATTGCTAAAATTGGTGGGCATCAAGTCAAAAATCGTCAGGTTAAATATACCAAATCTAAGCCCACTTTCTGGAATGCCAAGATTAGTGGTAATTATATCGATCGGGCGGGGATTAAGCGAAGATTTGATGACTCGATCGCGATCGAATATCAAAGTAAGGGTGAATTGAAATTATATGCAGGGCGTTGGTATTTAGTGTTAGGGAATTAGCTGGTAGATATTATAAATCCAGTAAAACAATCTTTATTTTAATTATGAACTATCGAAATCACATTACAATAGAACCAAATAAACGTGGTGGTAAACCTTGTGTGCGTGGCTTGCGAATTACAGTTTATGAAGTGCTTGAATACCTAGCTTCTGAGATGACCGAAGCAGAAATTCTCGATGATTTTCCCGACTTGACACGAGAAGATTTAAAAGCCTGTATTGCTTATGCTGCTGACCGCGAACGTCGGTTTATAACTGTTCCGTTATCTGCATGAAACTACTTTTTGACGAAAACTTGTCACCCAAGTTGCCAAATCGTTTAAGCGATCTTTTCCCAGATTCACTTCACGTTCGAGATGTCGGGATGAAAGCAACAATCGATCCCATCGTTTGGGATTATGCAAAAGACAATAATTTGATGATTGTTTCAAAAGACGCGGACATGCACGACCTGAGCTTAGTATTTGGAAATCCACCAAAAGTTATTTGGCTGCGTCTGGGAAATTGTTCGACATTACAAGTCGAAAATTTGCTGCGTCGGGACTTTAACGCGATTAAATTATTTTATGAGGATGATAGTTTATCGCTACTTGCTTTATCATAAAATACTAAATAAGTTCGATCGCTACAGCTCTGCAAATTTGTAATTTAGCTCTCGACAATATATAGATCGACTTCTCTGACAAGAGTGTATGCTCGATCCTCATGAATAAGATCGAAATGAAATTCGTAATCTAAGATTCTATTGTCATAATAAATATTTTTGTACAACCGTCCTGTTTTCGTATACAAACCTTGTGCAGAACATATTTTAATAACAAGTCTTCTTAGCTTATTGAAAATTGATTTTGCATTAGTCGTCTTTGAGAATATTCTTGCTTCACACATCTCAAGATGAATTCCTTGAACTCTACCTCCATCTATCACAATTAAATTATCAGCACTTCTATCAGTGAATTGCCAATCTTGAGCATGTACAGGCAATCCATCCATAGATATATAAATCTGCTTATAATTACCTGTCTTGTATGCAGCATGTAGATTATCTTCAGGATTTAAAATTTTAAATCCTGCTTCTGCATTATCAGACAGGAAGCATCTAAAAACGACAAATATATTGTTAATACTTCTTAATTTCTCAAGAACTGAAAAGAGATCTTCAGGCGTTATGAAAAATAATAGTCGGCTCATTTATATAACTACAAAATCAGAATTTGTTTTTTGAGTTAGATGGTAAGTTGGGTTAAAGAATGAAATTTAACATTTCTAGATGTTGGTGTTTTCGTTGGGTTTCGCTATTGCTCTACCCAACCTACAATTTGACTAATTGACGATCGATCCAAAGTCAGCCAATACCCGCGCATGATTGCGAACCAATCCTAATAGATTCAATCGGTTGGTTTTAATCTCTGGATTCGAGTCCATTACCAATACACTATCCTCGCCATCAAAGAAGCTGCTAATTGCGGGTGTAAGCTGCGCTAGAGCGTCGATTAACTGTTGATAGTTACGGGAGGCTTGAGCGGCTTTTGTTTGGGGTTCTAGGGCAATTAAACCATCGTAGACGGCTTGCTCTGAGGGTTTTTTGAAGAGGCTAGTTTGGACTACTTGAGTGGGTGCTAATTGTTGGGTATCGAGGTTTCCTTGGGCGGCTAGTTTACTCGATCGATTGACGGTAGGATAGATACTTTCTAGGGTGCCGTTATCGCGAATTTGTTGGAGAAATAGGGCGCGTTCGCGGGTATCGAGTAAGTCTGTGAGTGCGCGCTGGGTATATTCGCGATCGTTTTCACCTAAGACGGCGTTGACAAGATCGTAGTCGATCTGTTTGTCTTCTTGGAGGAGATTTCGCAATCTTTGAATGAAGAAGTCTTGTAATTGTTGGATGAGTTCGGCGGTATTTACTTGGGTGCGGATTTGTTTAAATTCGGTGACAATTTTAGCGATTAATTGTTCTAGATTGATGCCTAAGTTTGCATCCCAGGCAATATTAATAATTGCATTTGCCGCACGTCGCAGGGCGAATGGATCGGATGAGCCTGTGGGTAACATGCCTAAGCCAAAGATACAGACTAATGTATCGAGCCTGTCGGCTATGCCGACGATTTGCCCGGTTAAGGTTTGGGGAAGGCTATCTTCGGCATTGCGGGGTAAATAATGCTCTACAATTGCAGTAGCTACTTCGATCGATTCGCCATTGGCGATCGCATATTTGGAACCCATTATCCCTTGGAGTTCGGGGAATTCGCCGACCATTTGGGTAACGAGATCGGCTTTACATAGTAAGGCTGCGCGGGAGATATTTTGAGACTGTTGGGGAGTTAAATTTAATTGAGCTGCGATCGAGTTAGCATTAGTAACGATCCGATCGACTTTAAGTTTGACAGATCCTAAATCGGCTTGGAATGTGACGGTTTCTAATTTGGGTAAGTAGTCGGCTAATGGTTGAGCTAAGTCGGCATTATAAAAATATTGTCCGTCGGCTAATCTCGCCCGCACGACGCGCCCGTTACCTGCGGCAATAATGTCTGACTTTGCCGGGTCGCCATTGGAGATCGTGATAAAGTTTGGTAATAATTTCTGTTTGGTGCTATCTGTAAAAATTGGAAAATATCGCTGATGCGTCACCATTACGGTGGTAATTACTTCGGGTGGTAAATTCAGAAATTCATCGTCGAATTTACCGACTACGGCGGTGGGATATTCGACTAGATTGACTACTTCGGCGAGTAAATCGGGATAAATTTCGGCGACTCCGCCCATTTTGGTCGCCGCAGCTTGAATCTGTTGCTGAATATCGGTTTTGCGCTGGTTTTGGTCTATATGGACGAACCCATAAGCCAAGGTTTTTAAATACTGAGCGGCTGAAACGACGGAAGCTGGTTCGGGATGAAGGACGCGATGAGTTTGAGAAATGCGATCGCTCTTAACTACATCTTCGCCATTAACAATCTCGATCGGTAAAATATCATCATTCCATAATGTTACCAACCAGCGAATCGGACGGGGAAATTTTAGATCTCCATTCGCCCAGCGCATCAGTCTTTTACCTTCTAATTTAAAAATCCACTGCGGGATTAATTCTGTCAAAATATCTTTGGTATCTCGCCCCGCGATCGTTTTGGTGATAAAGATAAATTCACCCTTATCTGTGGGGCGCAATTCAAGACTAGCAACATCTACACCCTGCTTTTTAGCAAACCCTACCGCTGCGGGAGTTGGTACGCCATCTTTATAAGCGGCTGCGGCTGGAGGGCCTTTAATTTCTTCGACCCGATCGAGCTGCCGATCGGGTAAATTAGTAATAATTGCTGACAGACGGCGTGGCGTACCGTAAATCTGAATATTACTATCGCTCAAAGCTTCAGCCGCCAAGCTGGCTGGAATCATCTTTTCCCACTGACGAATCGCATCGCCGACAAAGCCTGCGGGTAAATCTTCAGTACCAACTTCTAACAAAAAATCGGACATATTGAAAAATTAATAATTACAGCTAAAAATATCTATTTAACAGAAGATTGAAGTAAATCTAAGCCTCATATTATAGAGCGAATCCAGCCACAAAGATATCTTTGAATGTATGGCAGTTGCTATATCGGTTAGGACA
>NZ_JANYJC010000128.1 GCF_025361915.1 Chamaesiphon sp. GL140_3_metabinner_50 | reverse complement strand
ACGATTTATCAGGCTTAATAAATAATTTCTTCCTGGATGAAGAGATGTTCCCAGTTGCCACAACTGGAGAACCGACCTCAGAGCCAATCGTTGTCGATGTTGTGCCTTTAACAATGGAATCGAAGGAAGATTTATCAGGCTTATTAAATGACTTCTTCATCGATGAGGAAATATTCCCAGCTACGACAACTGTAGAACCAATCGAGGAGCCGATTGCGATCGGCGATTCTACATCATTAAAAACCGAAACTAGCGAAGAGTTGTCAGACTTATTAGATGACTTCTTCGATGAAAAAATATCTTCAGTTGCCGCAACTATAGAGCCAGTTATTTTCGATACTACGCTACTCGCGATCGAACCTAATGAGGATTTATCAGACTTATTAGATGATTTCTTTATCGATGAAGATTTTGAAGTCGATCTACCTAAATCGATCCAGTCAGAAACATCTAGCTCGGACAGTATTACACCACCAGCCGAATTAGATGAATTCGATTTAATTGCATTAATTGAAGACCAGTTATTTGTCGCTGCCGATCCAGTTGTCGCCGCAGATCCTCAGATTGCGACTAATGCGGCGGTAGAAGTTAAACGGGGGATTTCGATTCCCGTACCCCTCGAACGACTGGATCGATCGGCCCAACAAGTAGTAGATACATTACTCACAGCCCGCGCGGTGGCGAACGTTTCCAACCGTCTCCAATCTCAACTGAGCCAATTGAGCGTCCTCACTCAAGAAAGTTCGCAATTTGTCACCAGACTGCGCCAACTTCAAGATAACTATGCCCTACTGCGCGATCTCAGCGATCGCGACTCCAGTAATAACGTCTCGATCGAACGTTATCGTCAAGGTTACACCACGATCGTCCGGCTGCTCGAAAACATGCTGCGGATGTCCGAATTGGGTCTAGAAATCGAAACAACCGCTTATCAGAACCACGGCTATCTAGACGACCTCGATCGTAGTATTCTCCGCCTCAAGGATGGAATTGAAACCAGTCGGCTCGTCCCATTTCGGAATCTCACGCTTCGCGCTAAGGCAATCTTACGCGATCTGACCAATCGTTATGGCAAACCTGCCGAACTCATCGCCCAAAATGAGCAAGTAGAATTAGATGCTGGCATCGTCCAGCAATTAGAGCCAGCTTTGCTCCACCTATTACGCAATGCCTACGATCATGGTTTAGAAACCGTCGCCCAACGGCTAGCTGCTGGCAAACCAGAGCGAGGGACGATTTGGGTTTCGCTCCAGCGGCGCGGAAATCGCTATCGGCTAGAAGTCGAAGATGATGGTAGGGGGATCGATGCCCAAGCCATCGAGCAAATTGCTAAATCGAAAGGATTCTCGACCCAGAAAATTTCAACCACTAGCGAACTTTTAGCGGTCATCTGTCAGCCAGGATTTAGCTCTAGCAGCACTGTTAGCGAAGTATCGGGGCGGGGTGTCGGGATGGATGTTGTCGTCGCTCAGATGGCGAGTATCGGTGGTAAATTAAGCCTGGATACCGAAATCGGTCGCGGTACTAAGTTTACGATCGAAGTTCCCGCTCCACAGTTATTAGTGCCCTGCGTACTGTTCCAAGTTGGCGATCGCACTGTGGCTTTCCCCACCGAAGAAGTTCTCGAAACTGCATTGCTGAGTTCGATCGCTGCCACCATGTCCACAGATGACGTTGGCATGTGTGCCTGGACGCTGACAACCAGTCGCGGTGATGTGTCTGGCTTCGATTTAGCTAATTATTGGCAGTATGCTACTCGCTCGCTCCCCGATACCGCCGTTGGCATTCGGACTCGTCAAGGTACCAATGGTGTCGAAATTTGGTCGATCGCCGACGACTTACTCGGACAAGCCGAACTGCTCATCAATCCCTTACCCAGTCCGCTAATTGCCCCAGCGGGACTACTCGGAGTCAGCCTCCAATCAGACGGTCGATTAATTTCGATCCTCGATCCGATCGCCCTGACAACCAAACTTGCTAAGGGTAGCGATCGCACCACCGACTATGGTCAGAGTACCTTCGCTGTCGAGCGCGTCAAGTCTTCTAGCCCAGTCATTCACATCGTCGATGATGCCGCCCTGATGCGCCGTCGTTTTGAAGCCAGTCTCCAGACTTATGGATTTGTTACCCATACCTGCAACGATGGTCTAGAAGCCCTGAGCTGGCTACAAACTAATCCCCACCCTGATTTAATGATTACCGATGTCGAGATGCCCAATATGGACGGGTTTACACTGATCGATCGAGCGCGTCAAGCCAAGATTAATATTCCGATCCTGGTTGTCTCGTCGCGATCGTCCGAAGAATGGGGCAAAGAAGCGCGGCGACTGGGTGCAAACGACTACCTTAGCAAAGGTTTCTCCACCCCTGAGCTGCTCCAAAAAGTTAATTCACTATTAGGATTGGTGGCAAAAATCTAATTGCAGGGGTGGGGATCGGTATAATTACTCATAGAACACCCGCTCGGTTGGCTATCGGTCGCTCGTTCGCTAAACATTGACGTTGGCGTAGCCGCGCCGAGAGGTAATCGGCTAATTGAAGCATAATGGATGAGGCATTAAATTCCGCTCGTCATTGGAACAGGTGTCGAGCGTTCGTCTCAATTTGCCATCATTTCAGATTAGTTTGTCCATCCTCGATCGTTAGAATTAAGTACATACATGGAAGCACTATACGATTACGCCTGGTTGATTCCAGTATTTCCCCTGGCTGGGGCGATGCTAGTCGGATTAGGATTGATTTCGCTAAATAAATTTACCAATGGACTGCGAGATCTCAATGCAGTTCTAATTATTTCCTTAATGGGTGCGGCGATGGTGATGTCGTTCGCCATCCTCAATAGTCAGTTTCAAGGGCATCCCACCTACATTCGATCGTTTGAATGGGCATCGGCTGGCAGTTTTCACCTGAATATGGGTTATACGATCGACCATCTGACATCATTAATGTTAGTCATCGTGACGACTGTTGCCATGTTGGTGATGATCTACACCCACGGGTATATGTCCCACGATCCTGGCTATGTCAGGTTTTACGCTTACCTAAGTTTATTTAGCTCCTCGATGTTGGGCTTAGTAATTAGTCCCAACCTCGTTCAGGTATATATCTTCTGGGAATTGGTGGGCATGTGTTCTTACCTGCTAATCGGCTTTTGGTACGATCGTAAAGCTGCCGCCGATGCCTGTCAAAAAGCATTTGTCACCAACCGCGTCGGCGATTTTGGCCTACTATTAGGGATGCTCGGACTCTACTGGGCGACTGGTAGTTTCGACTTCCAAATTATCGGCGACAGGCTCCAAGAATTAGTCGCATCAGGCGCAATCGGCGGCGGTCTAGCTGCCTTATTTGCCATCCTCGTGTTTATGGGGCCAGTTGCTAAATCCGCGCAATTTCCGCTCCACGTCTGGCTTCCCGATGCAATGGAAGGCCCGACCCCCATTTCCGCACTGATCCACGCTGCCACAATGGTTGCCGCAGGCGTATTTCTAATCGCGCGGATGTATCCCGTCTTCGAGGGCATCCCCACCGCCATGAATACGATCGCCTGGACGGGCGCAGTTACCGCCTTTCTGGGTGCTTCGATCGCAATTACCCAAAACGATATCAAAAAAGGTCTGGCTTACTCCACCATGTCCCAACTAGGCTACATGGTAATGGCAATGGGTGTCGGAGCCTACTCCGCAGGTTTATTCCACCTAATGACTCATGCTTACTTCAAAGCCATGATGTTCCTCGGCTCCGGTTCCGTCATCCACGGTATGGAAGAAGTCGTCGGACACAATCCCGCCTTGGCCCAAGATATGCGCCTAATGGGCGGCTTGCGGAAACACATGCCCGTAACTGCTTCGACATTTTTCGTCGGTACCCTGGCAATTTCCGGTATTCCCCCCTTCGCTGGCTTCTGGTCTAAAGACGAAATTCTCGGTGCCACATACGCCGCAAATCCGCTGCTCTGGTTCGTTGGTTTCCTCACCGCTGGGGTAACCGCGTTTTATATGTTCCGCATGTATTTCTCGACCTTCGAGGGCAGTTTCCGGGGCAATGACCAGCAGATTCAAAAGCAATTACTCGCCGATGCTCGTCCGAGCGGTGTCGATGCCCACGATGACGCTCATGACGATGCCCACGGTCACGCTCATGCCTCCAAACCCCACGAATCACCCTGGAGCATGACCTTACCTCTAGTCATTCTCGCCGTCCCTTCCGCCCTCATCGGCTTAGTCGGTACGCCATTTAATAACTACTTCGAGGCATTTATCTCCGCCCCCGGACATGTCGAAATCGCCCACGAATTCGACCTCAACGAATTCTTAATTATGGCAGGTAGTTCCGTCGGTATCGGTCTGATTGGCATTACTCTAGCATCGCTAATGTACCTCAGCCGTAAAATCGATCCGAGTGCGATCGCATCCAAAGTCCCCTCACTCTACAATCTATCCCTGAATAAGTGGTACATCGACGATATTTACAATAGCGTCTTCGTCATCGGCTTACGCCGCATCGCCCGTCAGGTAATGGAAGTCGATTACCGCGTCGTCGATGGTGCCGTAAACCTGACTGGTTTAGCCACATTACTCGGTGGTGAAGGCTTAAAATACCTCGAAACCGGACGCGCTCAATTCTACGCCCTGATTGTCTTCGGCGCAGTCTTAGGTTTAGTCATCGTGTTTGGAGTTACTTAGATCTAAGTTGTCCTAACCACCCTGGCGATTGCGATAGGTAGTGGCATTGCTGATGAGAATCAATGCCAACGAAGTTATCTTATCCATCAACTCCCACACGAAAATCCCCTCCTTGGAGCGAAAAGTGCGGTCTTGGGGTTCCCCCAAGTGAAGCACCTTTTCAAGAGAGGGGTGCCCGAAGGGCGGGGCGTTGCACTGAGCGAAGTCGAAGTGTGGGTAGATATCCGCCTCCCACAATTCACACAGTTATAATCGAACCAAACGATGCTAACGCGGGTCAACTACCCCACAAAAGCACGTTCCCAGAACCAAATTAAACTCATTACAATTACGCCGCCAGAAATTAACCGCCGAATAGTTAAATCCCCAGGTAACTTACGAAGATAAGACAAACAAACAAAAGTAAATAGCACGATCGCAATCTGTCCCATTTCGATGCCCGCGCTAAAACTCAGTAGCGATACTAATAAATTATCTCTAGGTAATTCTAATTCCTGCAAAGCCGAAGAAAAGCCTAAGCCATGAATCAAACCAAACCCAAAAGCTAACTTCCATCTGCCTAAATCTGGTTCTTTCTTCCATAAGTTTTCAGCCGCAACGTACGCGATCGATAGTGCAATAATAATCTCTACCCAGCGACTCGGTACCGAAATAATATTTAAGACTGCTAAAGATAAAGTAATCGAGTGAGACAGACTAAATGCACTAACAACCTTAATCAGATAATTTAGTTTTCCGCCTAACATGAGGAGACTAACTAAAAATAAAATATGGTCGTAACCAGTCCAAATATGCTCGATACCCAATCCGATAAAACTAGTAATCTGTTGTAAAATTGGCGCGTCGATGAGCGCGACATTTTTAGATGTTGGTGTTAAGACTAAATTGTCGAGTCGATCGCCATTAGCTACTTGTGCCAAACACCGCGCTGTATTTACCCCTGGTATGAATAGATCGTAATGTAATTGCAATTGGCTTATCGGCTGCGCCCAATGATATTGCAATCGTAAATTACTATGAGTATCAGGTGTAGCAATCAGGTTCGATGGTAACTTTTTTGCAACTGTAGACTCGATCTTTAAAGTTTCACTTCTCTCTCTCAATGCTGTCAGTTGAACTTTTTCATTAAAAAACGTCTGAAGATCTTTTTGGTGTTTAGCGATCTCGGCCTCTGATAATTGGTTGTTCTTATCGTCATCAAACTGGGCGACTAAGCCAGTTGGAATCGTCAGATTAATATTAACGTCTTGTCGATCGATCTGAATATCTGCTACTGCTAAATCTGCCCAATGTGCCTGAGCTGGTATGGCAAGATTAAAACTCAACCACAATCCGAATAATAACGCGATCGAACTTCTGGTAAATCTAGAAATCTGAATTTCAGAATTTAGCATATTTTTAAATTTAATAAAAATTGTAATTAATCGTAAAGTTTTATTTAGCTCGTTATCGATCGTTTTTAAAAACTATCTGCCGCAGATTTAAAAAATAATCTTTAACACATTACCCCCACTCGCCAAAATGGTGAATCATTCTAATTCAATCCCGATAATCCCACGCCCAAACCAAGAGCCTGTCTCGCCCCATCATCAAACAGCGGATCGATTTCCTTCACTAGTTCTCGATACTGTGTTGTTTGCGCCGATTGCCCTCTAGCAGCCGCAATAACCGCCGCTCGATCGGCTAAACCCGGATCTCTAATTCCTGACTTTAAAGCCGTCTCCATCGCCTCCTGCGCCCGATCTAGCTGACCCATTTGGAAGTAAGCCGCAGCTAATGTATCCCAAGTTTCAGGATCTTGACGAATTTTAATTTCGGTTTGCATTAACGTTAGAGCCTCAGCGCAATCTTGGGGTTGTCCCCATTCCATTAGCAATTGCGCCAACTCGCGCCGATGTCCGAAACCAGTCAAATCCGTTCGCAATCTCGCTACCGCCTGATTCCAGGTTTGGTTAGCCTTGGCGGTATCGCCTTGCAAGCGTTGGACTCGCGCCAAGCCTCTGAGGGCGATATGATCGTAAATTGTCGGGGCTTTTTGATTGGTCAGGAAAAATCGATCGTATAATTCGATCGCTTGTTGTCTGTCAGCAGTCTGAGTCGGATTGCTCTGCCAGCGTCGGACGGATAATTCTGCCAGATTTAATAATGCTGGCGAATATTTTGGCAGAATATCTAAAGCCGATTTATATAAGTCTTCAGCCTGCTGGAGTTGTCCCCGTTTATAATACAGCCGCCCTAATAACGTCCGCACCCACGCCGAGCTACCCGCATCCTCTGGCTCTTCAGCCGCGATTGCTGCTTTCAAATCGCGAATTGCCTCGCGATCTTGTCCCTGTGCTACTTCTACCAAACCTTTAATTGCAATATTATTCAGCGTCGGCATTCTTTTAACTAATACATCCGCAG
This sequence comes from Chamaesiphon sp. GL140_3_metabinner_50, assembly GCF_025361915.1. Lineage (GTDB taxonomy): Bacteria > Cyanobacteriota > Cyanobacteriia > Cyanobacteriales > Chamaesiphonaceae > Chamaesiphon. The sequence goes on along the minus strand of NZ_JANYJC010000128.1, from coordinate 19,766 downwards.
TTTGTCGCGCCTCGATGGTTTTACCTAAAGCTAGCTGGGTAGTGGTTAATAGAGATAGAGATTCTGCTTGTGGGGGGAGTTTTTTGAGTAGGGTTAAGGTTTGGGCAAAATCGTGTTTTGCGGCAGATACTCTAGCTAACACTACAATCGCACTATTATTTTCGATCGATAATCGATCGAGCGATTCCTGAGCGGTTGCTTGAGCGAGAAGATACCAACTGCTCTCGCCCGTAGCGCGTGCCATTTTTAGGTAAGCTTGAGCTAATGAAGCTCGTTCTAATCCCGCTGTCGGTTGTTGTTGAATCTGGCGTTTGTGAAAGGCGATTTCTTGTTGAAGATTTTTGGTAATTTTCCCGACTTCCGGACGCTGAAAGCGATATTGCCAAGCCGGATTAATTCGGGGAGCTGAAAATACATGATAAATCGCGATCGAGACACCAATGGTAGCGAGGGCACAAATCGCGATCGCTTGATGTGGAGATGATTTTTTAAAGACAGGGATTTGCATATATAGTGGGAGTTTTAAGATTAAATATATAATTTAAACAAACAGCAAGCCACAGCTAAAGCATTTGATTACTTTAGCTCGATTACTGGCGTTGTCTCGGCATTAGGAATTTGGGTTTTAGGATCGATCGGCTGCGGAACAACACTGTTACTATTATTGTTATTATTAAATATAGGCTTAATTTCAACCTTTGCCGAGCCAATATTCATCGAGCCTTCCTTCATCTCGGCGAGTAAAATGCGCGGATCTTTATAGCCCAATCTTGGAGCCAATAAAATGGCAATCCCGCGCGCTAATTCTGTCTTATTTTGGGCGATCGCTTCTGCTAAAGTCAGCATTAAAGTCCGATTATCATCCAATCGCTGCTTAGTGCGATCGGCTTCGCCTTGCGCGATTTCTGGCGAATTCGGTCGCCAAGTCAAACCGAGTTGCCATCGCACATTACTACCAGAAGTTGGCGAACCACTATTGAATCCACCATTAAAAGAATTGCTATCGCTATTTGCCGAACCTAGATCGAGTTTGACACACACACTAGAGCAATTATCAGAACCGCCAGAAAACGAAGAAAATTGAGCGCGAACCGGATCGGCGATCGCGATCGAGCAGATCGAGAACAATAAAATATATTTCACATCAATTATTTATATGTTTTTTAGGATGCTAGTAGCCTAGTTTTACTTCTCGATCGATTTAAACCAAGCCGCTTGACCGTAGAAATCAACTTTATCTGTAAATAGATTCCAAATAGTTCCATCTATAATCTGAAATTCTGCACCAGTTTTACTCACCCGAATGCCGTTATACTTATCGAAATAATTATGGATTTTTGCTCGTTCCATCATTGCCGCTCTGGCAGATCGATCGACAGGTTTGGCAGTATTTCTAGAGTGCATAGTTGTCAATTCTGCCCAGGAAACTTCCCATAAATCTAGCACCCGTTGATTGCCATAAGTCAAAATCGGATCGGCAGTATTATCGTGACTCAAAATATAAAAGTCGGCTTCAAATACTTGCCGTCCCAATTTAGCTAATGAAAATCCATACTCTTGGATGAGATCGCAACCCGTCCATCGTTTGAGATTTTCGAGCATAATGACGACATGCTCTTGGTGGTAATTATTTTCAGGCGCAGGCGGATCGAGTGGAAATTCAATCATTGGGTTAGGTGCTTGAATAGTCAAATTGAGGCGGCTCGGCGGCGATGCGATCTCATCCGCACCATCTACCCAATCCACTGGGCTGGTCACCCGCCCATCAGCACTTTTCGCTCCAAGGAGGGGATTTTTAACATCAGATCTCCCCTCATAAAGGCTACCGCGTAACGACATCTAGAAACATGCGAAGTTGGTAGGAATCCCCCTGTCTTGTCTCGCATAATCCCCCTTGGAAAGTGGGACTTTTAAAGCCCCCTTGGAAAGGGGGTTGGGGGATTTAGATCTCAAAACGAAGTCCAACCGACTCGTACGTATATTAACGACCTAATTTGGCAACGCTAAATAAGGGAAACTACCTTCCAACGGTTTGTGACCTTGAGCGGGATTGTTGCCAGTTCCTTCATAAGAAACGTTATCACTCTTGACCGCGCCATTGCTCAACACGTTGAGAGTTTGATCGATGACATCATCCTTGAGCATCCGACCGCGAATGGGGCTACCGCTGCTATTAACAGCATTTAGATAACCGCTGGCTCCAGAGGTATCGATCCGCATGACATCGGGTAAAAAGGCGTTGAGCAGAACTTTGGTACGATCGTTATTATTACCGAATGCCTTGAGCGTGCGCGTAGCTTCAGCAGCAATCGGGCTAGCAGCCGGAGTGAGATCTGCTGTCGGCGGTACGCTATTGAAAGCATTGAGTAGATTATTACTGACGATTAAGCCCTCATTAATCGCCGGACGAGCCAAGCGTTCGACTTGCTGGAATTTACCAGTTGACGGATCTCGGAGCGAAATTGTCTCCCAGATATCATAAACATTAGTACCAGCAGTACTATTCTGATTTTGGAGAAATTGCTGTGGAATCCGTGCGACGATCGTGTTGACGTTATAACCTTTAGCAAAATCTACAGCCTGGTTAGCCGGACGGAACCCAACACCAGGGCCAGTGCCTAATGCACCAGCGCGGACGCGGAAGAATTGTTCGACATCGAAGAAGAACGGATCTTCTCGCAAACCAGCAAAAACGGCAATTTTGGAATTATTAGCACCCAATTGATTGACAATCGGTTTTTCGGAATTTAGTGGTGTCGTACTCAGATTTGTAGCGGAGACTTCTTTACCATCTTTAATGACGGTAAATTTAATTTGCTGCTGGTTACGATCGTTTGGTGGTGCAAATTCAAAGCGGAGGGTAATATCTTCTTGTCCGGTTGGGGTCGCATCTTTATTCGCAACGCGAGTTAGTTTAAACTCATAACGGGCATTAGTACTAAAAAAGTATTGTTGACGAGCGACAGATCGGGGATTGGTATTCATGACTAAGACCAAATCGCCTGGTGCTGCATTCGGGTTTTGATCTTGTTCGCGGAATGCATACAAGTCAGTTAAATTCAAGCTCCGAGATTTACTATCGGCTTCGCCATCATCATGATCTGAAGCCATGAGGTATCGAGGTAAACTAGTTGCACCCAAGATAATGCCCACTGCAACGCTACCCAAAACTAGCGATTTTTTCCAATTAATGCGATCGAACTTAGGCTTTGAGAATAACATATATGGTTCTATCGATCTGGGTAAGATGAGTATTTCGATCGATTCATTTAGATATACGCTGCTACTTCGAGAATGGATCTCTTATCGATCGAGATCTTGCTAAATTACACCTGTTTCGGGTCGATGATGGCGATTCTCTTTCGCCAGCGGCTGTGCTAACGTTGGCGTAGCCGCGCCCAGAGGTAATCGCTTTGTCGTCGTTGACATATAACTCGGATCTAAAAACAATCGGGATGACAACCACCGCATCGAGCATCAGTTCGATTTCGGCGAGACTGCGATGATTGCGAGGCTTATCATTGAGATCTGACACCGCCGCCGCACCAGAATCAGCATAGCAAATCGGACAATCGAGATTGCAGCGATCGGTAATCTCCACCAGCGTCACACAACTATGCTGCTCGCGATCTGGGCACAATCCGCAGTCATACGGGCAACCACGCTCGATCGGCGTATTAAAATGACTGGCATATCCCCCGGCTTGATAAAGTCCTGGCAGAGCTTGTAGTACTCAATATCGTCAGCGATCGGTACCTCTTCTCGCCCATGCGTCAGACAATGTTTGACTAAATAAACCGCCTCATCCCTAAAGATAATCTTGGCTTCGACTTTCACCAAACATTGGGAGCAAATACTATTCGTCAAACCATAAAATAAATAAGGGCGAGTAGGCATACGATCGGAAAATAGGGGTAAACAGTTGATAGCGAAGTTGCGATCGGGGCTAGATGAGCCGACGCATGGCTTGGCGATAATATACCAATCCCAGTAGACAGGCAATTTGAATCGCGCTCGTGCCCAGAAGTGAATGAAAGTCGGGTTTGATAAAATCGATCGCCCATCGAAACGCTAGATAGCAGATCGCATAAAACCGAAATAAATCGCCCTGAAGGTATGGCTTGCGCTCTCTGTACTTGAGAAAGAAGCACAAACTCACCATAAATACTACCTCATAAAGTTGCGTAGGATGACGCATAATCCGATCGCCAAAATCCACCCCCCAAGGCAGAGTCGTAGGCGTACCATAGGTTCGATCGCTCAATCCAGTCAAAAAACACCCAATTCTACCGATCGCCGTGCCAATAATTAACGGATAAGCAAAAGCATTCCCCGTCGCCGTCTCAATCTTGAGTAATTTCTTGGTAACTTCGACCCCAAACACCGCTCCCAACAACGCACCAACGATCGTTTTACCACCCAGTAGCAGCACGGCAACATTTACTTGTCCCGTCCACAACAAATCGAGATGCTGTACCACCGCCAGCAACTTAGCTCCCACCATTCCACCCGTCAAACCACCGACAATGACCACCCCCCGCTGTTGTGGCTCCACGCTACTATTCCGAAACCGCCGTAGTGCCAAGCGCAGCGACACAAAATAAGCAATACTCTCAAATACTGGATGCGGATGAATCTTCATCCCTCCAATGATTAAATAAACCGGGAATTCCATGCTCAACAGGTTTTTCCCGATTGTACTTTACTGTGCGTATGGCTATCTCGATCGCGTTGGCTCAAGCCTGCCGTAAGCACAGCGTCTCGGAGAGAAGAGAAGCGTCCCCTCTGGGGAATGGTTAAGGCTGGAGAAGTTTATCCGGTATCTCAACTTTGGGATGACTTGGATGATTAGGTTATGACAGAAGTTTTAATTACGCTACCATTCAAACGTCGTTTTAAAGATCTATCGAAACGTTATCTAAAAATCCAAGGGGATATTACTGTGGCAGAAATTGAAGATGCGATCGGGCAAACTTAATAAATATCGATCGAATCTGTATTCGCTTTATCTAGTTATCGTCCAACCTTGAATATGTTGCTGTAGTTCTGGAAAGAAAGAATGAAAATCTCGTTCGAGATCGATCGATTCCCGTTCGAGTATTGGCATCGCATCAACCAGCTTAATTCTGTCACCCATTCTGGCTCTAATTCGATAATCGATTCTATCTAGAGCATTTTCTACACCAGCTAAGTGTTGATAACTGCTCAACCAATCGCCATCCACCAGATACCCGATGATTTGTCTAGCCGATGATGGAATCTCGCCTGAATAGGTTTGAAATGATTCATATATCTCTACCGTAAAATCAGCGAAGATAGTAGCTGAATGTCTTTTTCGATGGAACGATATCTTTTATTAAGCTTTTTTAGCTCCTTTTTATATGAAATACTTTCGTAGATCTCGATCGGCGGTATTTTATCCTGCATGAACTATCTTCTAGCTTCGCTGAGTTCTCTTACAAAAGTTAGATGCTGTTCGTAGCTATTCCCCTCAAATTCATCGAATTTATTCGGAGATTTATCATCTTTAATAAACCACATCACAACATCAACAGATTGAGCTTTGGTTTCTCTTAGTGGCCGATCGAGGATAAGTTGACCTTCTTCATTAATTTCTCCTGTAGTTTTAATCTTTATCTCATCCCACATCTCTGCAACTGGGGTACACTCGCCTCTTGAATATTCGCGTAAGCTCTCAACAATATCCGCAAGAATCTCGGCTTTAGTTGGTTCGCGATCGTCTTCGTCATCATCACAAAATATAATATCAATTTCAACCTGCTGCGGCTTTATTTCGTTTAGTGACTCATGAAGGATGAGTCGATTGTGATCGTCTATTTCTCCTGGTACTTCGATATATCTCATATAGCTTCAGGTATTATTTGAACTTAACTCTAATTTAACATTAACTTCTCAATGAAGTTCTCGATCGCGTAGCGTACCGGAGGTAAATGAATCCACCCAATTTAATCGTCCGACTCATCTTCCTCTAAATCTAAATCGATTTCTGCTAGTATTGGCTCCACTTCCAATTCAACATCCACCTGTTGAGATTCAACTGCTACAGCTTGACGGACATATACGGGACATTTTGCTGTCGGATCGACATCGCGTTTGTACAGTGGACTATCTTCGCCGCGACAGAGATAGCCGTCGAAAAACTCGCATACCGCGCAACAATCCATCCCACTCAAAATCGCGGCATCAACTGTAAAAGATTTATGGCTGGCGGGTTTGAGCATTAAGCCGCCTTTCGTCCATTTTGCCGATAATAATCCCGTGGCGGCTAAATGTTGCCAGCGGGGATCTTCGAGTACGCTATCGGCGATTCGCAGCCACGCGCCATCGAATTCGGCTTCGATTTCGATATCAAATTCTTGCCCTGCATCGACTCTGGCGACTTGGGCTTTGGAGAGGTGTTCGGGTGCTTGTCCGAAGGTGATGGTATCGCCGACTTCGGGGATGTGAATCCAATATTTATCGCGTAAATCGCCAGCGCGCGAGAGTTCGTGGAGTGCGGATTTGGAGCCGTGGATCAGGATTAAGTGTTGGGGGTTGACGCGATGGATGACTTGGGTAATCCCGACTCGATCGGCATGAGCTGATAAATTGAAGCGTTGAATTTTGGCTCTGACGGTGAGGGGGGTACCGTCGAGTTCGATTTCGGCTCCTGGCTCTAGGCTTTGTAGTAAGCGTCCTGGCGATTCTTCGTCGGTGTAGCCAGAGATGAAAACGGCAGCATTTTCCCGTTCTAATAGAATTTTAGCGTAGCCGATGCTGGCTCCACCTGTCAACATGCCGGAACTGGCGATAATTACTGATGGGTGAGCGATCGCGAGGGGGCGTTCTTTGGGCAAGCCGATCGAGATGATGCGCGGTGAGGATTTCTCGCTGAAGAAGGGGGACTGGGTTTTGGCGAAGTTTTGGACGGATGCGGGGAGTAGTTCTAATTGGGTTTGGAATAAGTCGGTGACTTCGCGGACTAAGCCATCGACGTAAACGGGGACATTGATGCTGTGGAATAAGGCACTAGTGCGGATGGCGAGGATAATTTCCTGCGCGCGTCCGAGGGCGAAGGCGGGTATTAAAACGTTACCACCTGCGCTGACGACTTCGACGATCGCTTTAATTAAATCGCTCTCTTGGCTGCGGCGGGAAGGGTGGGTATCTGCGCCGTAGGTGGATTCAGTAATTAAGATGTCGGCTTCGGGTAAATCGGCGAGTTTTAAGCCTTCTGCGGTGCGGCTGCTGGTGGTATTATAGTCGCCTGTATATAACAGGCTGCGATTGCCGTATTGCATGTAGATACAGGCTGCACCGACGATGTGCCCAGCATGAATGAAGCGAACTGTCAAGCCTGGGAGCGGTGAAAAGTCTACGCCGATGGGTTGAGTTTGGAGGGTAAATAGGGTGCGATCGAGATCGTCGGCGGAAAATACCTGTCCGAAGTCTTCATTTCCTTCTCTTTGCTTGGCTGTCTGGACTTTTAAGCCATCTGTGAGCATCACATGGGCGATTTCTCGCGTCCCGTGGGTACAAATCATCGGTACGTCGGGAAAATCACGATGGAAAATCGGCAACGCCCCAATATGATCGAGGTGGGCGTGGGTAATTAAGATTAAATTAGGATGCTCTAATAATTCAAATGCAGGTAAAGGATCGCTCCCTTTGGGGCGAGTCCCTGCATCCATGACGATCTCATAGGGGCCAATTTGCACCCGAAAACAAGACGCACCAATCCCCCGCGCCGCACCTAAAGGAGTGACAATTAACCTGTCTAAATATTTCTCGCCATCTGCTTTCTCTAATTCTCCCAGTCCCCCCGTCTCCCCGTCCCCCCGTCTCCCCGTCTCGCCAAATTTACTTCGATGCGGATAAACATAAACTCGCGCACTGAGGCGGCGTGAGTTGACCTGTACGCGCGCGCGTAGCTCTGAGGGGACGAGACTTTGGGCTTCCCATTCCCACGTTGGCTCTTTGACTCGCGTTAGGGATAGTTCCCAGTCACGTTGGTGCAGCCCATTCCCTGGAGAACTGGATAACTCGTTATTTAGGGTCTCTAGCGCGATCGCCATCAATTCGGCAGATTTATCCCGATCGACATTTCGGGGGTTGTAAACAGTCTTAGGGGTGACACTGGGGAGAGATTTGGCGGCGGCTGCTCTAATTTCTGCTTCGGCGATCGGCTCGGCAATAATAATTGCTAATTTCATGCCGACGCGCTGGGCGACAAAATGCCATAATTGCCCGGTTTTGACTGCTTCGGGCGGATCGAGCAGGGTGGGACGAATCGTGGTTTCGCCGTGTCTGTCGATCTTGACTGTGACGATATTATGCTTGCGACTGACTTGGCGAGTTCTCCCGACGCAGACGAATTTATCGGCTGCTGGCTCAGTGGGAGAATGCGCTGCGACGATTTGCATTCGGGTAATCGTCCCGTCGGTTTGCATAATCGGGATGACCAGCCACTGCTTATCGCCCTCGATCGCGGTAATATCTCCTAATGGTGCCGCCCGAAATTGACAACCATCGGGGGTAGTTAATACTAGTTTATTAGCATCGCGATCGTCAGGGGCGATAATTCCACTAACTGTCATTTCACAAGAATGTGAGAGTGAAATTTCGATCGCTGTCGCAGATGACGAGCTGTTGGAGTTAGTGGACATAAAAAATGTGCGATCGTCAAATGCTACCGCAGACGATCGGTGTTGGTGTACATACCTTAACTCACCCTACTGCAAATTGAAAATTAGTTAGATTTAATTCGAGCGTTAATTTGTCTAAATTTGTAAATTAACGCTCGATTTGGATCGATCGCCAGTGTAACCCAACACCAACCAACAATTCTCATTTTAAAACTCTTGCACTATTTAAGTGACTCGTTCCCGTGAGCCTCTCCCCTGGAGAATTGCTGTCAGGTTGTTAACGACAGAATGCGGATTGCAGCAGTTTTATTTTTAAAAACTACCCTCAGATCCATTTCCTGCTTTGCCTTTCCCGATGGAGAATCTCAATTTTCATCATGAGAATTACCGAACGCCAACACCCGATCTACCATCGCTTACTCTTCATCTTCAAAATCTTCCATATCGCCGCCGACAACTACGTCCCGAATCCGCAGACTCGGCCCACCAACCCCAACCGCCAAGCCACCTTGACCACCTTTACCGCAGCCGCCAGACTCATCCCAGTAAAAATCATCTCCGATGCCTTCAATATCGCCTAACGTCTTAAATACATTCCCCGATAGCGTGACATCTCGCACTGGTTCGGCAATTTCGCCATTGCGAATCATCCACGCTTCGCCTGCTGTAAAGGTAAACATCTCGCCATTTGTCATTCCCCCCAGCCAGTTGCGCGCATATACGCCTTCGGTAATATCAGAAAATAGATCCGCCACGGGTGTTTTACCACGTTCGATCCAGGTATTGGTCATTCGCACGATCGGCGTATGATGATAATTCAGACAGCGGGCATTTCCCGTCGCCGCTTCATCTAGTTTCCCCGCCGTCTCCCGCGAGTGCAACCGCCCGACTAATACGCCATCTTCAATCAATTGCGTCGTCGTTGCGGGTGTCCCCTCATCATCGTATAAATAGCTGCCCCGATGCCCTTGGGGTGCGGCTCCATCAAAAATCTGTAAGTCTTTACTCCCAAATCGTCGTCCCATTGTCATCACTTCTAACAAATCGGGATTTTCATACATCGAGTCTGCCTCTGAGAGGTGTCCGAATGCCTCGTGGACGAATAACCCCGTCAAAATGGGGTCGATAACCACAGTATAGGCATTGCCCTTAACAGGCGGCAGGAAGAGGGCAGCCACAGCCCGTTGAGCCGCACTTTCGACCTGGCGATCGAGTCCGATGGTGTCTTCGTAGGCTTTACGCGATCCGAGGGTTTCGCGTCCGGTTTGGACGGTATCGCCATTGCGCGCGGTGGCTGCAAACCGAATCTCCATATCTACCCACGACTGTTCGATGAGGGTACCTTCAGATGTGGCGAGGACGACGTGTTGGGCACTATCGCCATAGCTGACATAAGTCGTCGCAATCCGTCTGTCAGTCGTCTGGAGAATTTGGTTGTAATGCTCGCATAATTTCTTCTTATTTGCCAGCGGAATATGGCGCGGATCGGTACCCGTCAGGGGTAAACTACAGCTAGTCTGAATAATCTCGATCGGTGCCAATATCGTCTCATCTTCCCCAATAATCCGCGCTGCGGCGATCGCTTCTTCGATTCTGTCGGCTAATGTCTCCAGCCGATTGAAACTCGCAAACCCCCAGCCACCCTTATAACACGCCCGCACCTGTCCGCCGACAGCCAAATCTTCACTCAGGGTTTCGACTTTATCGCCCCGAATTAAAATATCTGTCCCTTCGGACTCTTCTAGTCTAATCGCTAAATAATCTACCCGATCGCGGTAACGCTTAATCAAGTCTGTCAGGCGGTTTTTGCTATCAACGATGATGGATGGCATGGGGAAGATGGGAGGTGGGAGATGGGAGATGGGAGGTGGGAGATGGTAGCTTTAGTAGAGTGGGCACTGCCCACCATCTGGGTTATAGCCCGTCAGCTAGGTTTTAGCTCACCGATCCTATTGTAAATGTTTGGGTCGCACCACTGACGCGGAGATAGTTTATGTACCCTAAATTTCTGAGGCTTTAACACTCAGATAAATACCTGCAAATCGATACTTAACAGCGATGAATTACTACACTGCGATCTCCAAATACAATGAGTGGATGAATCAGAAGCTGTATGCTGTCTGTGCCGATATTCCTGATGTGGAGCGAAAATCCGATCGTGGGGCTTTTTTTAAATCGGTGCATGGTACTCTCAATCATATCCTGGTTGCGGATCTCATTTGGTTGGGTCGATTCACACAAGCACCATTTGTCGCCAAACTCGATCGCGAATTATATAATGATTTTAGCGAGTTACGGACAGAACGGGAACGACTCGATCGAGTAATTATCGATTGGACACAAGATTTAACTCCAGACTGGCTGAATGCAGATTTCACCTACACCAATAGTTCCTGTGTCACCCGTACGCTCCCTCATTGGTTGCTGGTGACACATCTATTCAACCATCAAACTCACCATCGCGGACAAATTACTACTTTACTCAATCAGATGGGCTACAATCCTGAAGTCACAGATTTACCTGCCATGTTGGATAGTGAATAGTGGATGGGGGATAGGGAATTGATGGCTATTCTGACTGGAGAGATAGAACTGAGTGGATTTAGTGTTATTGATGCTCATCTCGATCGAGCGAACATCGAGCGATTGATTCAAGATATTACCGCTCTCGATTTTCCACCTACCCAAGCCGGAATTAGGAATTTATTAGAACTACTCCCCAGCATCCGCACGTTGGCACAGAGTCCTGAAATTCGATCGGTAGTAGAACCAATTTTAGGCGATTCTCCAGGGGAGAGGCTACGCCAACGCGTGCACGTTGTCAGAGGGATATTTTTCGACAAACAGCCTCATGCCAATTGGAAAGTTCCCTGGCATCAAGATCTCACCATTGCCGTCAAAAATCGCCTAGAGGTACCCGATTTTCATCCGTGGTCGGTCAAAGCCGAAATTCATCACGTTCAGCCGCCTGTGGCTATTTTAGAGCAAATGCTGACGGTGCGAATTCATCTCGTTCGCGTAGCGTCGGCTTTGCCGAATCGTACGGATGAATCGAATGGAGCCTTGAAAGTAATTCCCGGTTCTCACACTCAGGGTAGATTAACCGCACCAGATATCGATTTGTGGAAACAGTCGCCAGCGATTTCTTGTAATTGTCAAGCTGGGGGAATTTTGCTAATGCGTCCGTTATTATTGCACGCATCTTCGATCGCTACCACACCCAGTCATCGTCGCGTCATTCATCTTGAATATGCCAGTTGCCCATTACCGTCGGGATTGGAATGGTATTACTCGGATCTTCAGGAAGAGAACGGAGTGAAGCGTCAATGGTGAATAGACATATCCCTACGGTACGATTAACACGCAGGGTGGTTTCATACAAGAAAATAAAAATGTAAAAACCCTAGTGTTTAGTCTTCAACCGCCCTCGAATGAATTCGGGGCTAATAGCCAAAGTTCACTTCAGTGAACTGAAAAAGTTTTTTTTTGTGTATGAAATCACTCTGCTACGGAACGATTAACACGGGACATGGCGAGAGATTTATCACTCGACTAGCCACACTTTCGGCTGTATGCTCTAAGTCTAGACCGATGCCGCGACTGCCCATCACAATCAGATTGACATTGAGTTCGTCAGCCACATCGCAGATTGTAAATGCTGGCTTACCTTCGCGCTGCAAGATTTCGGCGACGATGCCGTGCTTGGCAACCGAATCTCGTGCCGAGTGTAACAACCTGTCGATCGCATCTGGAGACTGCATGACGGGATCTTCCAGTACTTCGGCATCGAGATCTGGTGTCTCGACCACCGATAATAAAATCAGCTTACTGTGATACTTTTGCACTAAATCGATCGCCACAGCAATGGCTTCTTGGGCTTCACGAGAGCGATCGAGCGGAAATAGAATGGTATCGAACATATTACACGAGGCTCAATAACCGTGGCGTTTATCCTCTTACTACCTTATTTTCGATCGCCCGATTCAACTCGATCGAGATTGGTAACAAATCTACACGGGTTTTCCGGTAGAATTAAGGACGGCGGAGCTAAATGTTGTCTTTACTACAGCAAAATCGGTATTACTTACGAATTTTCTCAGCTTTTAAGATCGAAAAATTTAACCACCAGATTTATAAGGAGTTTAACTAATGTCCAAGAAGTCCATCGCCAGTCTCTCCGCCGCCGATTTAACAGGCAAACGCGTCCTCGTCCGTGCTGATTTTAACGTACCTGTCGATGATGCCGGAAATATTACCGACGATACCCGGATTCGAGCAGCTCTGCCCACCATTAAAGACCTCACTAGCAAAGGTGCTAAAGTTATCCTTTGCAGCCATTTCGGTCGTCCTAAAGGCGTGGACGAGAAATTACGCCTGACTCCCGTTGCCAAGCGGTTGTCGGAGCTGTTGGGCCAAACTGTGGTCAAATGCGATGATTGCATCGGCGATGAAGTTGCCAGCAAAATCGGCGCGATGGCAAATGGACAAGTTGCACTGCTAGAAAACGTCCGTTTCTATCCAGAAGAAGAGAAAAACGATCCCGAATTTGCTAAGAAATTAGCAGCTAACGCTGACTTATATGTCAACGATGCATTCGGTACCGCACACCGCGCTCACGCTTCGACTGAAGGCGTAACTAAATACCTGAGTCCTGCGGTTGCTGGTTACTTAATCGAGAAAGAATTAGAATATCTCCAAAACGCGATCGAAAAGCCTCAAAAACCGTTAGCCGCGATCGTCGGTGGTTCTAAAGTATCGAGTAAAATCGGTGTAATTGAAACTCTCCTCGATAAATGCGATAAATTATTCCTTGGCGGTGGGATGATTTTCACCTTCTACAAAGCACGCGGTTTGAATGTTGGTAACTCGCTAGTTGAAGATGATAAATTAGAACTCGCGCGGAAGCTCGAAGCTAAGGCTAAAGAGCGCGGCGTGCAGTTATTATTACCTACCGACGTAGTTGTTGCCGATAAATTCTCGGCTGAAGCTAACACTCAAATCGTCGATGTAAATAATATCCCCGACGGTTGGATGGGATTGGATATCGGCCCCGATTCAATTAAAGTTTTCCAAGCTGCTTTGGCTGACTGTAAAACAGTAATTTGGAACGGCCCGATGGGTGTATTTGAAATCGATAAATTTGCGGCTGGCACTTTTGCCGTTGCAAATACTTTAGCTGAAATTTCTAAATCTGGTGCGATTACTATTATCGGTGGTGGCGACTCGGTAGCTGCTGTTGAAAAAGCTAATTTAGCCGACCAAATGAGCCACATTTCCACAGGTGGTGGTGCTTCGTTAGAGTTACTAGAAGGTAAAGTTCTACCTGGAATTGCCGCATTAGATAATGCGTAAACATCTGTTTACCCAATTATAGAAAAATGCGATCGCCCGCTTCAACAAATCGATAAGATTGTGATTGAAGTGGGTTTTATCATTTGCTTTCGATCGATCCATCCGCTAATACCAATTCTCTGAATTACTGCTACAGATTTTTACCACTCCCAACCTCCCCTTATAAAGGGGAGGAGCAGATTATAAACAGGTATCTGTAACTTTACTTTTGGGATTTGGTACAACAACTGTTAACTTTGAAGAAGATTGCGATCGAACGTCCAACTTAGCGGACAATAGCTAAGAGGCGACCTCACCGTTTAAATGTGTAATGAAGAAATTAATTTCTGGTATTCGAGAATTCCAATCTGACTATTTTGATAAAAATCGATCGCTATTCGAGCAGTTAGGGCAAGGACAAGATCCGCGCGTACTCTTCATTACCTGTTCCGATTCCCGGATCGATCCCAATCTAATTACCCAAACCGATCCGGGCGATCTGTTTGTGATTCGCAATGCTGGTAACATCGTACCGCCTTATGGTGCGGCAAATGGCGGTGAAGGAGCCTCGATCGAATATGCCATCCACGCGTTAAATATCGACCAAATTATCATCTGCGGACACAACCACTGCGGCGCAATGAAAGGCTTACTCAAGCTCAACGAACTTCAAGCAGATATGCCCCTGGTTTATGATTGGCTCAAACATACCGAAGCAACGCGGCGAATGGTAATTGAAAATTATGGTAACTACTCAGGCGAAGAACTCCTAGAAATTACCGTTGCCGAAAACATTCTCACCCAAATTGAAAACATTAAAACTTATCCAGTCGTACGATCGCGATTGCATCAAGGGCGGTTAAATATTTATGGGTGGGTCTATGAAATCGAAACAGGTGAGATTTTAGCTTACGATCCTAGCACTCATAGTTTTGTCGTGCCCCATACTCAGCTCTATCCAGAGGATGGCTCCAATTATCAACCCGGTTCCTACGTTCATACATACGCCCCACCCGTAAACGTCGCCCAACATCGAGAAGTCCACACTCCTGCACCTGCTAGCCTCGCCATTACACCCGCAGCATCTGGTTCCTCCCGGTTGTCAGCAGCACAGATCGATCGGATTTATAGAGGCTCCCAACCAAAAAAGTAATCGGTGTTTGCAAACTTTAAAAAAGTAGCAGTGGTGACAACCATTAGCTACTTTTCACATGCCTAATGCCAAGCTTACAGCAACACCAATTAGACCTAAAACCTAACACCTAACACCTATCCCCTAGCAACACCCATCCCCCTGATAGTGCCAAGTCGAAGGTGTGACGATACATTCACCTGGTAATAATGCAAATAATTTGGCGGCTGTTTTATCGCACACTGCCGTAGGTAAACCGCGTGGTAAAATATGCCCAGATCGATCGTCGAATACAGTTTCCTTACCCGCGTAAATAGCCGTTTTGCCTGTAAAAATACACGCGCCATCTTCGGGAATCGGTACCTTAAAAGCCACCGAATCGAGACTTTCTAATAACAAATGCTCGTCGAGCTGGTAGGTGGGTGCATCTAATAAGCGATAGGGACGACGCGCGCGGATTTCGATTTGTCCGAAACCACTGGCGATAATTCGCTGGGTGTATTCATCATAAGTCATCGCTCCAGATAGACACATTGCCCGCAAGCGTTCGTCTTGCTGTAAGTGTAACGGGATTTGCCGCGTCGCGATCGGATCGCTCATTTGCAGTCTACCGCCCGGTTTCAGGACGCGATAAGCTTCGGCTAAGGCCCGATCGAGATCCGCAGGTTCAAAGATATTAAACAGGCAATTCTGAGCGACTACATCTACCGAAGCATCGGGAACTGGTAATTCAAACGCATCGCCCGATCGAATCTCGACAAAACTCGGATCGAACCACGGGTTAGACTCCGCTGCTAATTTGAGGTTATGCGCCGCCGCAACCCGCATATCCGCCACGGGATCGATCGCGATGACCCCCGCCTTACGCCGACTAAAATAAGCAAACTGGAGAGCCTCTAAGCCACCACCCACGCCCACATACAACACTGTCGGCTCGTTTATCAGCTCCGATGGATGGACGGTACTACCGCAGCCATAGTTCATCTCTTGCATGATATCGGGAATGTGCAATCCTGGCAATTGCAGCGGACTACTTTGCACGCAGCACAAGCCAATTTCTGGCGTTTGGGCAACTTCCGTATAAAACGCGGCAGCAGTTTCTAAATAACCCATAGAGATAAGTAATTGCGATAGTTGGGAATCGACTATTTTAAAGGTGGGCAGGAAGTAGGTTTCTTAGAGGATGTTTGAAAAGTTTTAGTTGTTACGAGCGCAGGTTGTCGATCCCCCTAAATCCCCCTTAAAAAGGGGGACTTTAATCCGGTTCCCCCCTTTTTAAGGGGGATCTTCCAGGGCTTGCGAGTGCTATCTTATACTTTTCAAACACTCTCTTAAAAATCGCGAATGCTGGGAACGACGGCGAGATGGTTGGCGGCAGCTTGCATGGCGGCAATTTCAGCGGGACTCCACTCGTAAGTAGCTTGACAGTGGTGAGCTGCTAATAAACCCCACAAGCCGCGATCTGTGAGAATGGGCACAACGAGATTGGCTTTGACTTGTAATTCGCGCAATAAATCGCGATGACAGGGTTGAATCGGTTCGATTTCGATATCGGGAATCGCCCGCACTCTGCCGTGTTCGTAAAGTTTGGCATATTCACCATTAAAGCAGCCATCGGGGCCGCTAGCACCCAAAATCGAAAATTTACGATCGCTCAACGACTCAAAGGTGACGCGCCCCGCCCATTCGTAGTAAAAATAGTAGAGTACCACTCGATCGGCATTCATCGACTGGCGTAATTCGTCGGTAGTCGTCTGAATGAGGGTATCTCTAGCTAAATCGCGAGATAATCTGTCGAAGATAGTTTGAAGCGATGGATCGGGCATAACCTATGTAATGTGTGCTGTTTATTGTTTCTTCATTCAAGATTTACGGCAATAACTAACTCGATGGGTAGAAAATTATTGGCGCGCTGGCATCTTCGCTACGCTAATGAATCCGATCTAAAATTTGATGTGCCATTTCTAGTTTAGCGCAGGGCAGGATCTCGATCCGTTCGCCGTTCTTTTTGAGGATGACAGCTTGATTGCGATCGCTACCAAAGCCACTATCTGGTAAGTCTACCGGATTAGTGACGATCGCATCTAATTGTTTGCGCTCTAGTTTCTCCAGAGCTGGGGTGATAATATCGCCAGTCTGAGCGGCAAAGCCAATTAGGTACTGATGAGGCTTTTTAATTCTGCCCAATTCGGCAACAATATCAGACACTGGAGCTAATTGTAACTCGGTTGGCAACAGTTTTTTGGGTAATTTTTCGGCACTATAGGTCGCGGGTTTAACATCGGCGACGGCGGCAGACATAATAGTCAGATCTGAGTCTGGAAAATGTGCCAACATTTGGCGGTGCATATCTTCACTATTAATGACAGGCACCAGCTTGATGCGACGATCGATCGGGATATCTGGTAAGCTACTATGCACTAAAGTGATTATTCCACCTCGATATGCGGCGGCTTGCGCCAGAGCCAACCCCATTTTACCAGTTGACGGATTGCCAATAAACCGCACGGGGTCGAAAAATTCTCGCGTTCCCCCGGCACTAATTAAGACTTTTTTACCGACTAAATCGAGCTTGCCGCGAGTATGCAGCAGGGAATGAATGTAGGGTAAAATTTCTTCAGGCTCTGCCATGCGTCCCATCCCGACTCGATCGCAAGCGAGTAATCCGGTTGCTGGCCCAGCCGAATGATAGCGCGAATCTTGACTTAATAATTGCCAATTGCGATCGACTGCTACCTGATTCCACATTTCGGTATTCATTGCAGGCGCGAGTAAAATCGGACAGGTGGAAGCTAAGACGGTATTTGTGAGTAAATTATCGGCTAACCCGGATGCTAATTTACCCAAGGTATTAGCAGTTAGGGGCGCAATTACCAATAAGTCTGCCCATTCGCCCAATTCGATATGTAAGGGGCGATGGTGAATAGGTTGCCAAAAATCGCGATCGGTATAAGCAGGATGACGCGATAATGTGGCGACAGTTAGGGGGGTAATAAATTGCTCGCCGCCAGCGGTGAGGATGACTTTTACCTCGATGCCCGATTTGAATAGGCTGGAGATAATTTCGCAGACTTTATACGCGGCAATTCCGCCCCCAATTCCGATTAAAACTCGCATCGTATCGTTGTTTTCGGGTTGATTAGTGGGGCGTGCAGATCTACCCACCCCGCCCTTCGAGGCTACGGCTTATACACAAGTCGGCTAGACTTCGTTTCGAGATCTGAATCCCCCAACCCCCTTGGAAAGGGGGCTTTTAAAGTCCCCCTTTCCAAGGGGGATTTAGGGGGATTCAAGCCAACTTCGCTTCTAACTAAAGATGTCGGTACGCGACACCCCTCGCTGGATGGAATTTTTGAGGAGGGATTAGGCTTCGTCGTAGGCTTCGAGATCGAGGAGGTGAATGTAGGGTTCGACTAAATCTGGGCGTTGAAAAGCGATCGCGCGGAGGAAATGCCAATCTTTCAAGCCATCAAACGGGTTGCCATAATCATCGCTTTCCAACCGCATGGCGAGTGCTTCTACTTCTTCTGTAGTCAGGTTGGGGATAGTATTGCGTTGAGACATCTCGATCGTAGTCATAGGTCAAACCTCCTTACAAGTGCGGCAGAGTTTAGCAGCTATAGTTATCTTAGCCTTCTTATTTATTATTACCCGCGCATGGAGTCTGGATTAACAAATTTATTTATAATTTATCGCGATCGGTCACAAATTTTCTAACTACATTCAAAACTTCAGGCACGATCGAGTGTCCCATGTCAAATTCTTGATACCGTACGTCAACACCCCACTCTGTCAACCTTGCCTGAATCTGACGCGCGGCGGAAATCGGCACGACATCATCTTGTCTACCATGCACGATCGCCACAGGTGGGGCAGCTTGAGTAGGTTTCGATCGGTTTTGATGCAAATAACCACTCATGACAATCAGACCCGCTACAGGCAAATCTAGCCCGATCTCCAGCGTCATTGCCCCACCTTGAGAGAAGCCCGCAATCCAAGTGCGATCGAGTGGAATGCCCGTAGAAGCTGGGAGCGACTCGATCCAGGTAGTCAAAACTTCGCGACTGGTGGCGAGTTGTGCCAGACTGCGATCGTTCAATTGTCCCGCACCTGTAAAGGAATACCACATTTTACCATCGTCGCTATACTCGTGGTCGAAGATGCCATTAGGAAATAGAAATTGATATTCAGGCAAGTCAAAATAGGGCACTAAATCGCCTAAATCGTTATGATTGGCACCCCAACCATGCAATAACACGATCGTGCCAACGGGCGCATCGGTACGAGCGGGAACGAAAATAATATCGAGCTGAGGATCTGGTTCGATTTGAGTCATGTGCGATAGATAGTTTGAGTAAAATTACGTGACGGAGCAAAAAAGCTCGATCGGGTTATGTTTAAGCTTTCTTTTATACCCTAGTTCGTACTATAGTAAGGCGTTTAGCAATAAGTAACCCCTTCCCATTAGTAGAATCATGACATTAATCCGCCTCATTCAAAAAGCCAGCATTGTAGCTGGGATGACTTTTGCTAGTCTTTCGTTTCACAGCAATCCAGTACAAGCTGAAATCACCGAGTTTTGCATCATCGCTAGTAATGGCAAGACTGTATGCGGCAAGCCAAGAGGGATCGAGCGGATGTGTATAACTACAAATGGT
>NZ_JANYJC010000124.1 GCF_025361915.1 Chamaesiphon sp. GL140_3_metabinner_50 | reverse complement strand
CCAAGTATTCCGTTTGCTGGGATTATCGCCAGTATCGCTGAGAAAATTTGCTTTAAGTACGGCTCCTGTATTGGCATCGATCGTGTATCGCGCTACGCTATTGAGATCTACTGGTGCGGGTTGGAAGCCGCGAAATTCTTTGCGCAAGCATTTGATAGGTGCGACGGGTGGTAAACCTTTATTCACCCCAGCTAACACTTCAATTCCTTTAGTGAGCGCGGGAGTAGCTTCACAGTCGGGATTGACAGATTCGTCGTATTCACCAATCCATTCCGTTACATCCCAACCACCATTATGCGCCGACATTAGGGTAATTTTGCCGTCGGGATTGCGATAATCGGTGACAAAGTGCGAAACTTCGCGCGGGAGGACGATTTTAATCGCCGTTAGCGTCGGCTGTTCCCCTGGTGGAATCGGGAGATCGAGATCGGCTCTCTTCACCAAATACAAGTTAGCATAGGGCAATGGCTGAACTAATTGCAGAAATACCAGCGATAGCCAATAGCCGATTTGGACTGAATATTTGCGAATTCCCCCAAATAAAAACGGTGCGAAAATCTGCGAGAGTTCGATTTTAAAGGCAATATCGCCGACGATAATATAGTCTTCCGTCAACGCCATCTGGTGAATCGCCTGTAAAATAATTACGGGTTCGCCATTGGGTAATACCAATCGCCACTTCTCAAAGCTGTTACTATCAAAGCGGTAGCGCACCAAACTGGTAAATGCACCCCACGGATTTTTGAGAATAATTCCCTCTCTACCCTGCTTATCTTTGAGCCACCGTCGGAACCTGTCGATAACACTAAGTAAACTCAATCCGGCTGAATAATTTGCCGTAATAAATTCCCCCGCGCCATCGCTCGACTGAGATCGATCGCAAACTGGATGCGCTGGATTAGAATAAGGCTGGAAAACTTGCGTTAGCCATGCGGGTTGTTTGGGAGCCAATCCTTGCCAATTACTCGCCGCACCAATCGGTTCGAGCAATTCGAGCGAGTCGGGATCGATAATATGGGGACGCGCTGCATCGAAGGTAGCCAATAGATGCTCTTTAGTCGCCAGAAAAGCGGTATTCATTTGGTTGCGAGTCCCCAGCAATAAGCTATGGCGCACCATTCCCCCATCGAGAAAACGATAGCCAGGTTTATCGAATTTGGGTAATAATTGCGCGGCGAGATCGGCATAATAACATGGCGTTTTCATCATCCGCGTTTTCAGGATCGCTTTACCTCCTTCAAAACCGAGCCTGTAAAGCATCCCATCGCCATTCAGCACCATTCAATCGGAGCGGGCATATCGATCGGTACTGAAGGACGTTACAGGCGGCAACGGACAAGCAAAAAAGGCATACCCATAGAGATCTACAGGCAGATCTCTAGTAACGGGAATTTGCGATCGCACTGCTGCGGGTAATCGATCGAAATATGTGGCAAAAGTGGCAAAATCGGCAGTTAATAAGGTGCCATAAATCGGCTGTCGTTTGGCACTGAGTTCGCGTAAAATGTCGGTATTTACTTCAGCCGCTAATTCTGGCGTGAGATACACGCATATTTGCGCTTTGAGTGGAGTAGAATCGTGTTCTGTTCTGCGTTTGCGGACATCTTCTAGATTGGTACCGATCGCCGAATACGGTGTAAAATTTACTCGTTCCCCAGCATCTGCAAAAGTTTGGACATCAGACATCGATCGTACCTCCGCAGATGAAATTATTTCTCATACTACTAGAGTCCCCACAATCTTGGCGCGTGTAATTCTTTTTATTTACATAATTTTGAGTAAGGAGTAAGGAGTAAGAAGTGTGGGGTGTGGGGTGTGTTCGTATTTCCTTTTCACTACTCCCTATCCCCTATCCCCTATCCCCTATTCCCTATTCCCTAAATTAATACATTTCATATTTCATCAATTGACAAGCGATCGTTCCATTATAAACAGTAGTGCGTTGAGCCGATCGCAACCCGATCGATTTTGCTAACTCTTTATTTCCACTTAATACAAATGCCGTCCAACCTTTAAAGCGATTTTTCAGCACATCGCCTAACAGCTTATAAAAAGCTCCCAAATTTTCATCGCGTCCCAATCGTTCGCCATAGGGAGGATTACAAAGTAAAATTCCGGTATCGGCAGGAGCTTCGACATCAGCTAACTCTTTTTGGGCGAATTGAATGTAACGTTCTACCCCAGAACTACGCGCATTCGATCGCGCCTGTTCGATAATATCAAAATTGCGATCGCTCCCAATAATCGTCGCCTGTAAATCTTGTTTTTCGCCAGATTCAGCCGACTTAATCAATCGATCGAATAAGTCCGGATCGAAGTCTAGCCAGCTCTCGAAGCCAAACCGATCGCGGAAAATACCTGGCGCGATATTTAGTGCCTGCATGGCTGCTTCTAGGGGCAATGTTCCCGAACCGCACAGCGGATCGATAAAGGCTAAATCGGGTGTCCAGCCGGACATTTTCATTAGTGCGGCGGCGAGAGATTCTTTGAGCGGTGCATCGCCGACAGCAAATTTATAGCCGCGTCGGTGGAGGCTGCTACCAGAGCTATCTAGATTGACAACACAGATATCTTTGTCGATATGGACGTTAATGCGGACGTGGGGATCGTTAATATCGACATTCGATCGTTCCCCAAATTTTTCGGTTTGTTGTTTGGTAATTGCTCTTTTGACTTGAATCGCGGTAAAATGGCTGTGGTTAAGCTGTTCGTTTTTGCCTGTAACAGTCACAGCCATCGTCAAATCTGGAGTCAGGTATTCCCCCCACTCGATTTGCTGGATGCCCTCATAAAGTTCGGCATCGTCAGCACTAGGAAATTCGCCGAGTTTGACTAGCACTCGAAATGGCAACCGCGCCCACAGATTGACGCGATATAATAATTCTCGATCGCCCTGAAAAGATACGCCACAAAAGCCTTGCGCCACATTCTGCGCCCCTAATTCTGTTAGTTCCCGCGCTGCTAATTCTTCTAAACCTCTGGCGACGGTAGCAAAGTATTCACTCAAAATAATTCCTCAGTTCGGATGCAGCTTGTCACCAAGCCATCTCTTATTATTCCGCAAATCTCCGGAATTGCAATTGTTACAATGGTAGCTAGTCGATCGGGGATAGTGAATAGTGAATAGTGATTAGGGAATAGTGATAAGAGCTTTAATTTTCCCAGTCTCTTACTCCTTACTCCCATCTCCCTACTCTCATCTCCCATCTCCCGGCTAGTGAGCGAAGCCGAACTACCCATCTCCCCGCTGAATCCTACAATGAACAAACATCAACCGATGATGCTCTGGCGAAGATTTGCGCTTGGAGCGATTAGATTTATGTTAATTGCGATCGCGCTATTATTTACGACTAGCGTTTACGCCCAAGGTGTCGAACCGCGTTGGTTTGCCGTGAAAACTATCGATGTTAAAATAGCAGGGCTAGATCCGGTCTTTGAAGGATATAAAATAGTTCAACTGACAGATATTCACGCTCGATCGGCAATGATGGATCGTGCGGGATTAGAAAAAGTAGCCAAGCTTGCCAACGAACAAAATCCAAATTTAATTGTCTTAACTGGCGATTATATTACTAAAGGTGCCAGCCAGTCTGAAGAGATGCTGGGCAATGCTTTTAGCCAGATGAAAGCCAAGGATGGGGTGGTTGCGGTGATGGGCAATCACGATCGCGGCGAAGACAGTGCGCCACTAGAACGCGCACTAGCAAAGGGCAATATTAAACTTTTAAATAATGATGTTTATTCGATCGATCGACAGGGCAAGTTATTAAATATTGCTGGTGTCGATGATGTGTGGATGAAGCGAGTAGATCTTCCTAAAACGATCGCCCGATTACCAAATACTGGGGCTAATATTCTGCTGGCTCACGAACCAGATTTTGGTGATTTTGCGGCAAATACCTTTCGATTTGAACTCCAACTATCGGGACATTCTCATGGCGGACAAATCGCGATCCCCTTCGCTCCCAGAGTCACGCCACCCTGGGGGAAAAAATATATCAACGGACTATATCAGATCGGGGTTATGCAGCTCTACGTCAGTCCTGGAGTCGGTACTACAGGGCCGCCAAAAGCACGATTCAACTGTCGTCCCGAAATATCTGTCATCGTTTTACATCAAGTTTGAGAGCGAGTTAGTTATTAAAATCGCTCTCTAGCTGAGTCAGGATCGATTTTAAGCGACACGATCGACAGTCGAGGACACATCCCGATTCAACCGCTGTCTACCGCGTTGAATGGCTTGTAAAATGTCACTGAGCTGATATTCCATATTATGCAGGACTCGATCGGCATATTCATCAGCACCATCTTGAATCTGCTGACACTCGATCTTGACTTGCTCCCGCATCCGTTCGATGTCCTGAAAATGTAGTTCGCTCACCCGCTGAACTTCACTCGCGGTTTGCTGTCTGAGCTGTTCGCATTCAGAGATTGTTTCTTGGCGAATTTCACTAGCTTCGCGTTCGGCGCGCTCGATAATTCCTAATTCATTGGCAACTTGATAAGCGCGTTGATTCGCCTCGGCGAGAATTTGTTGAACTTGTTGCTGTGCTTCTTTAATCAGTCGCTCTTTGTGGCGAACTATTTCTTGTGCGGCGGCAATTACTTCCGGTAAATGCATCCGGATCGTATCAATTTGCTCTAACAATTCTGCTTCTACCACCACCGTTTTGCCCGTCAATGGTACGCGCGGACTGTTTAAAATCCGCTCTTCTAATCGATCGAGTGCTGTAAAAATAGCAGAAGATTCTAGGTTTTTTGGTTTAATTTCGGTTTCAGTCGGTCGATAATCTACACTTTTACGTGGGATATTTTGTGCTATCGATCGGTAGTGCGTTTGTTGTAACATTGGTAGATTTCCGAGGCAACATGAGGTGAAACGAGGTGATCGATCGAACCATTAAACCTAGCGATTTCTTTGACAATGCTACTGCTCAAGAAACCATACTCTGTGGAAGTTGCTAGAAATACTGTCTCAATTTCTGTAGATAAAGTCTTATTGGTGTGAGCCATTTGCAGTTCTTTCTCAAAGTCAGACATGACTCTCAGCCCTCGGAGCAATACTTTTGCGCCGATCGTCTTTGCATAAGTCACGGTCAATCCATCAAAGCTATCGACTTCGACTTGAGGCAAGTGTTTAGTTGCCGTCTCGATCTGGCACAGACGTTCTTCAACCGTAAACAGTGGCGTTTTACCGGGGTTTTGCAGTACTGCTACTACCACCCGATCGAACAACTTACTCCCGCGCTCGATAATATCTAGATGACCTAGCGTAATCGGGTCGAAACTACCGGGGTAAATAGCTATTACCAATCTATATTTACTTTTGTTGAATATTTGTTTTCATTCTGATGATAGTAATTTACGATCGTCCTCTAATTAAACCATCTATTCTTCACAATTTCTTAATTATTCAAATTTGCTAGTCATAAGTTTCAAGAAACTTACATGACTCATCAAATATAACTCGTTCGACTACGTAAGTTGAGCAATTTAAGTATAAATTAATCTTCTAGTAAACTCGGCATCTGACGGCGATCCTGAGGGATAAAGGCACGGTCGGTTGGTAACTTGGCAACTGCTTCGGCGAGCAAAAATTCACCGCGATCGATCGCCGCTTTTAACTCAATTGCCACTTGACGCGATCGATAGATACTAGCTAGAGGAGCAACTCTGACAGTTTTTCCTTCAATTTTAATCTTGCCAGATTTAAGTTGTTCGTAGCTGACTAGACCAAATGTCGGACGCACCCGACGCGGGATCGAAAAATCGACGATCGGTGCGACAATATGCCGATCTTGAACTCCGCACTTAGTAACAATTCCTGCATTTAATACTGGAATCGGTACGCCCACACCTAGCATCAGTGAAGGGCCATAATTTTTGAAATAGCACCCCCGCACCCACTTAGGATTCATCTGTTTGGCATCGCCAATTAGTGCCAAAGTCGCCCCAGGGCCAATTGGCGTGCGGTTCTCGGCACGTTTTTGGAGCGGGAAATGCTGGGTACCTTCCCAAGCCACGTAGCCGATGCCCCCACCCAACCAGATCCGGGTACCGATACCAATCACATCCAAATCGGGATCGTTGAGCAATGGCGAAATCGCACCAGTATTCGAGTAAACCGCATTACCCAATCTAGGCTGTAAGGGGCCTAGATAGGTGTATAACTGCCGATCGCCACCATTGACACCCACAATGAAGTTTTGATATAAATTGCGAGGGTTATAGAGGTAAAATTGATTGATCGAATCTTTGGTAATAGTCGTATCGAAACTCGCACGCGGATAACAATCGGTGGCTTGTCCGATCGCCCGGAGATTGACACTTTTCCCGGCAATTAAATCGGCGATAACATGTGCGCCGCCACGCTCTTTACGATCTTCGTCGCCGATTTCACCCGCATAGTCTACTAATTGAGTCGCGCCTAAATAAAGATCTACCGCACCAAACCCTGCATAAGCCGGGACTCCATCCAGCGTACACGATCGAATTTTAATCGGCGGATCGGTATGTCCTAAATTAAGAATCGCCCCCGATGATTCCATCGGTTCAAAGCTCCCGGTGGTAATTACATCTACCAGCTCGGCAATTTTATCGCAGCCTAGTTCGTCAATCTTGGTTTTTACTTCATCGATCGTCCATACTACCGCTTGGTTGCGACTAATTTTGTCATTGATTTCGTCGATTGTTTTCATATTAGGAAGGAGCGGGGAGTGGGGAGTAAGGAGTAGATTTTATAGAGTGCCTGAGTCTAGTTGTTCTAGATAGATAAATTCAGGAGATTTTACGCCAGCTTCGATTCTGATTTGAACGAGTTGGGGAGATTCAAAAAATCTTTTGGCAGCTTCGATCGATGTCCATGCCGAGAAATGTACGATCTGGTTGGGATTATTTTCGTACTTTAAGACTTGATAGCTTCGCTCTCCAGCTTCTTTGCGAATTACAGCGGCTTTGTCGAATACCTGCTTCCAGACAAGATAATCTTCAACCTCATGAATTATTAATACATATTTCATAATTTATTTAGTTGTTGCGATCGATCGAATCGTTAATCTTTCACCCACAAAGCCATGCCGCCAGTGCGTCCGCGTGCGGCGATTTCGTTAGAGCCAGCCCAGAAAAATGCAAAAAATGGTAACTTAGAGATAGAGCTAGTTTCGAGGTTTGGTTCGCCATTTTTACCACTGCGAATTTTACCTTCATAAATGACCTTACCAAATACCTTAAATTGAATTTGGGTAAAATCGAATACTAATAAATTTTTCTTACCGGGATAACGACACGGCCCAGTAAATTGAATTTGGATATTACCGATCGATAACTTATTAGTAGCAGTACCAGTCATAGCAGATGTTAAATCTTTAGTAAAGGCGATCGATGCCGCGATAAACTTTGGTAGATAATAGCCGCGCCCGATTTTTACACCCTTACTTTTATCTTTGCTGGCTCCTGTCGCAAAACACAGTCGCCATTCACCTAGTAAAGAGTCGAATGGAATTGCTATTTTCTCTTGCCTGGTATTTATCTCCGCCGATTGTAATGCCGTCTTGAGTTCGGCAATTGTGGGACGATTTGAAAATTGCGCCCCTTGATGTAAAATAGTTGCGAAATCTGAATTAATAATATCCACTATAATCCTACAATAAGTTAATACCAACGATCGCATTCAACTTTCGATAGATCGGCATCTAGCGACGATCTTGCGATGGAAAGATAATTCGCCAGCGGACTAATTCTCGATCGATTTGTTGTAATAACTGAAAGTCCGATTTTGGTAAATCTAAATCGGGGGAATTGCGATCTAGAAAATCAAAAGCTGCGCGAAAATCATCTGGTGTCGCGACAATTGGTGCATCGAAGTGACAGGGAATAATCCGATCGAATTCCCATTGTGCCACGCGATCGACCCAGGAGATCGTTTGTGTGGGCGCGCGATTGAGAATTAATATTTGCAAGATCGGAGCTACTAATAATCTACCGCAGTCGTGCAAGTCTTTAAACCCCTGTTGCCATCCCGATCGCCACTCAAACGGGTATAATCCAAAATAGTTCTGTCGCGATCGATCCTCAGCCGTGAATAACTCGCGCCATGTCTCCCCCCACTTGCGGATAGTTAAGCTGCTAGGCTGGAAATACAGGGCAAATAAGCAGATTCTGTGCCATCCCTGGAGTCGATTGGCGAGAGTATCGGAGATAATGTCGCTGGCTCGATCCCTAGCATGAAATAATAAGGGCTGAGGATCGAGTTGGACGATCGACGGTGGTGCGATCGGAATTGAAATTATCGAGTCTGTGACTAGTAGCGTCCGCGATTGACGGTGTAAAAAGGCAACTTCGGCAAATTGTCCGGGGCCGAGATCGATCGACTCTAAAATGGCATAATCAAACTCATCCCCAAATGGCGTTCGATGGCAATCTGAAGGTAAAACCTGCGTGCGTCCGATCGGTAATCCCAGCCAACTCAATGGTAAATTGATGGGGAAACTCCACTGATCTGGCGTTATCCACACCTGCGCCTGCGGAAATTTACGCGCAAATGGGCCGACAAATACCTTGTGTTCTAACCCCGAAATTGTCGGTAAAATAATATATTTAACATCGCCGTGAATGGCTACCAACTCATTGAGCAATTGCAAACATTCGCCTGTAGGTGCGACAGGCGCGTAAACGAGCAAACCACCTGCCGCCAGCTTTACCACCGTCATCCGAATCGGCACCACTACATAAAAAATGCCCTGCAACTGCTCGAATGTCCAAATCTGCCCCGGTTCGATTTCCGTGCGGAGCGTGCGCCGTTGACGATAGGGGTAAATCGGCAATGTGAACCAAAATTGCCAAGCTCGATCCGCCGATTCAACCGCACTTGGGGTGCTAACTCGTTCTTCCAGGGTCACTAGCCGACTCCCAGTAATAGTAGTGCATCGATGTTCATCAGAAATATTTATTACAAAGCCAATAGACGATCGCACTCAGGAAGAATCGCATTATTACACTGAAACGCTACCTTCTTGTAAATTAGATCTCTAGAGATCGGTAATTCCGATCGTGAAAATTGAGATCGGTGATGGTGGTTTTTAAAAATAAAACTCCTGCAACCCGCATTCTGTCGTCAGCAACCTGACAGATATGCTCCAGGGGAGCGGGCTTTCCGCCAACGATCTGCTGAAATAGTGCCAGAGTTTTAAAATCAGAATTGCTGTTTGAATCTACGAGTTAACATTATCCCACAGACTCGATCGCCTAGCAGACCAAAACCTGTCCCCAACTCTTGATATAATATGCACCTTCAGGTGGTGCAGTCACCCCGATACGAGTCCATCGCTGAAACAGGGTGCTAAGGTGCAGATAAATTTATTAGATCGAGTCAGATTGGGGATTGCGGTATTTGCAGCCAAAACAATTACCTCCACAATTCGCACATTCAAACTAGGTGCGGCGAGCGTACTGCCAGGAACTATCGGCAAACGACTACATCCGCAGATTTTAGCTCTACTTTCCCAGCAGATTAAATATGGAACGATAATCGTCGCCGGAACTAATGGTAAAACGACTACTTCCTTGCTGCTGCGAGGCATTTTAGAAAAAGATGGTTGGAAAGTCGTACATAATGAAGCGGGAGCAAATTTAGTCAACGGCTTAATTACGACGCTATTAGAAAATACCAGCTTGACGGGAAAACTTAAAGCAGACTATGGAATTTTAGAAGTCGATGAAAATGTAATTCCGATCGTCATTCCCCAACTCAAGCCTAAATATATTATCGCCCTAAACTTATTCCGCGATCAACTCGATCGATATGGTGAAGTCGATACAATTACCTATCGTTGGGGTAAAGCCATCGCCGAATTAGACAGCGATACAATTCTCGTTACCAATGGCGACGATCCCGCACTCGCACATTTAGGGCAACAATTAGCCACTGGCGACAAACCCAAACAAGTTAAATATTTCGGATTGAGCGAACCAGAATTATATCTAGATGAAATTCCCCATGCGGTAGATTCTATTTACTGCCCTAGTTGCGGTACCGCGCTCGAATACAAGGGCGTTTATCTGTCCCACCAAGGCGATTTCGATTGCCCCAAATGTAGCTTCACCAAAAGCAAGTTGTCGATCGATAGTAAAGAATGGCCGCAAGTCTTAATCGGCGTTTATAATAAATATAATACCCTCGCTGCCATTACCACAATGGAATCGATCGGCATTAGTAAGCCTGTAATTCTCGATACCATTAGCACCTTCCAAGCCGCCTTCGGTCGATCGGAAGAAGTAATGTATAAGGGTAAGAAAGTGCGGATTTTATTAACTAAAAATCCTGCCAGCATGAATGAAACCATCCGCGCAGTCAGTCAAGTTAACCAATCCGGCGGCGGCTCAGTAAGTTTAATGCTACTCAACGATCGTACCCCAGATGGTACCGATGTCTCGTGGATTTGGGATGTCGATACCGAAAAATTTGTCAACTCTGGCGGCACGATTGTAGTCAGTGGCGATCGGGTTTACGATATGGCATTACGATTAGAATATAGCAAAATCGATCCTCATAGCGGTGCTAAAATAATCATCAAAGAAAATCTCAAAGAAGCGATCGATACCGCGATCGAACTTACCTCATCTACTGAAATTCTGCATATCATCCCCACCTATTCCGCCATGCTAGACGTTCGCGAAATTCTTACTGGCAAGAAAATTCTCTAAGATAAATTACGATCCGATCTTAGATCGGACAACGATCGTGACAACCGATTTCTCATCGAAAGAATGGACAATCGAAACCGACCTTAAAGAAATATTAGACAAACTAGACCGTAAGATGGATCGAATGCAAGAAGATATTACAGAACTTAAACTCGGTCAAGCTAAAATAGAAGGCGATATTAAAGCTCTAGATAATAAAGGCTCAGTAATTCAGCCAATAATTACGGGTATAACAGTAGCCTTTGTCGGTGGCGGATTATTGGCTCTTTACAAATACTTGCCATAATAATATTTGCTAGTTAAGATTAGCTCCGATCGCAAATAAGAATGAGAATTTTGTCAGAGTCACCAAATCGACATTCAGGGATCCAGAAACAAAGCATCACCACCTAATTATGACCCAAACTTTAG
>NZ_JANYJC010000083.1 GCF_025361915.1 Chamaesiphon sp. GL140_3_metabinner_50 | reverse complement strand
GTTGTGCCTACGGCACAACCTAAACCGACAAATATCTGGAATGTTATTTCCAAGCAAGTCCCATACCCAAACAGATAGCCATCACTCACACAATTTGTAAGTAATGGCTAGCTCAGGCGAAAGAGATTTTTAAATCTATTAATTTGTCGGGGGTAAAATTACTCGTTTAGCCAAACCAAGCTGCTGTAATAATTGAATCGCCCACCAAGTCATATCGATTTCCCACCACTGCCAGCCGCCTTTAGCGACATTGGGATATGCATGGTGGTTGTTGTGCCAGCCTTCACCGTAAGTTAGCAGTGCTGCCCACCAGAGATTGCGAGAATTGTCATCTGACTCATGGCTGCGATAGCCAGTAATATGGCTGGCAGAATTAATCAACCAAGTACTGTGCCATAAAACCACAGCGCGGACAGCTACACCATAAATCACAAACGACCAACCGCCGATCGCATATAATAGTAATCCGACTGGAATTTGCAAAAACAGAAAATACTTGTCCAGCCAAGTGTAGTAAGCATCTTTCGCTAAATCTGGAGCATTGCGCTTATATTCATCGAAGTTAAAGAAATTCGATTTTGGGTAGAAGATCCATAACATGTGACTCCACCAGAATCCTCGTTTTGCAGAGTAGGGATCTTTATCCCAATCTTCGGTATATAAATGGTGCTGTCGGTGTCCAGCTACCCAGAAAATTGGCCCGCCTTGGAGTGCTAATGCGCCAAGTGTTGCAAATACATATTCTAAGGGTTTGGGTACGCTAAAACTGCGATGTGTTAGCAAGCGATGGAATCCTAAGCAAATTCCGAGCGAACCAAATAGCCAATGCAGCACGATTGCCGCTCCTAGTGCCGACCAATTAAAGTACCACGGAGCCGTTAAAGCAACGAGGTGAAACGAACCAAAAAAGATGACATTTACCCAACTTAATGGTGTGGTATCTCGTTCTTGTGAGCCTTTCTCGGTTGGGCTTTGCCCGCGTGCGATCGAATTAGCAGTCATAAATAGTTGATTAGTTAGGTTTTAGGTTTTAGTCTGTGAGTTTTCGTCTGTGGTGGTTGGGTTGTAGGTACTAAATTTTAATCATTTAGTTAGATTTCCCTCATACTTAGCCCCTAATCCCTAACCCCTAAATTCTTGGACACTGGTTCCGCATCTAGGTATAGTGGAAAGAGGTGTTGCAAGTAACGCTTGCATTTATATCTTAACAACTCTTTTGAAGTTATGCAAGTATCACTTGCATAAATGTCGTTAGTGCAACCGCTCCAGCGAAAAATCGCGATCCAGTCAGCTAACCAAACCCATATTCCATGCCATCTTCCCGCAACCTTAGCCGTCAAAAAATTATCCAAGCAGCGATCGAATTATTTGCCAGCCAAGGGGTAAGTGAGACTACCACCAAGCAAATTGCCGAACTAGCACAAGTAAACGAAGTCACATTATTTCGTCAATTTGGGAATAAACATGGGTTGCTACTCGCCGTCATTGAAGATGCCAAAGTATTTGGGCAATTAGGGCAGAGTTTAGCGACAGAATTGCCACCAGCCAGCAGTCTGGCGCAAATGCTTAGAACGTATGCCAATACCTGCCTGCAAGCACTAGAACAAACCCCCGCCGTGATTCGTTCTTTAGTTGGCGAATCGGGACAATATTCGCTCGAAAACCGTCAAGGATTGGGACGTAGTTTCGATCGCGCCAATCGTCGTGTCGCGAAGTATTTAAAAACTAATATTGGCGAATCGCAAGCAGATTTACAATTCCCGATCGAACAATTAACGGGTTTATTACATACATTGTTATTCGGATATGCGACGATCGAACTAACTAGTGAATTTCATGGCTTGTGGCGCGATCGAGCAGATTTTTTAGATCGAGTGGTTGCCCTATTCATCGCAGGTGCAGAGGCTGAAAATGCCAGTATACCAGCCGATCGACACGAGATCGCTCTCGATTTACCCGCACCGATCGTGGAGCGGATTCTCCAAACAGCCAAAAAGCAGAACCTTCAAATTTATGCAATTGCATACGTATTATTTGGCGCGGGATTGAGTACTAGAGAGCTAATTACTTTAACTCGATCGAATCATTTGAGTAGTAGCGATTTTCAGTTATTACAAATTACTCATAGTAGCGATCGACAGGTACCTGTAAATCAATGGATTATGGGCAAAAGGTACGGCTCCTATCTTAAAAATCCGCTGACACAATGGCTAAAAAGTCGTAAAGATGCTCATCATGCTTTATTTATTAATGAAGATGGTGCCGCATTAACAGCGGTAGAATTAGAAAGACAATGGCAACAATTAACTAGCGAAATTATTACCCCGACAGGCGAACCGCCGACAATCGCCCAAACTCAAGCGACATGGTGCGTGGAAATGATAATGAGAGGATTGACGATCGAAGCAATGGAATTACTTACAGGGTGGGAAGCCGAGCGACTAGAGCCTTATCTGCGCCGAGCCAAAGAGCTGACAGTTTTAGCACAAGCATTTAATGTCGATCGTCACTCTCCATAAATATTAATCTCCCATCTCCCCATGTAAAATATCTGGTGCAAACGATCGGATCTGAGTGATTTTTGTGAATGTTAGAGATGCACTCTTATTTATCGATCTTATGACACCCCCAACCCTGCTAGACGATAGTCAGGTTTCTGATGCCATTCTCCTCGGTATCAAAAAAGATATCGCCGCCGCACGCACGCAAATCAATAGTGCATTTCAAGCCACGATGGTAGTCGGCGGTTTTTCAACCCTCATCTGGTGGGTACAAATAACTCGCGGCGTACCCGACAGCAGTTGGGGTATCTTAGATCTCATCTTAATATTCGGGCTGGGTTATGGCATCCGCAAGAATAGTAACATCTGCGCCATATTGATGTTTGGTTACTATTTACTGAGTAAGCTTTATCAAATCTTCTCTGGACAGTTTCCGCCCACGGCTGCGCCACTGGCTGGGATTATATTTTATTACTTATGGCAAGGAATACTCGGTACCAGCAGATACACAATGTTACTAGAATCAGAAGCAACCCTTAACAAACAACAACAATCGGTAGACACGAGTCAAGCTAGCTCTCCAGCACCGAGCAAACCGAAACCAGTGCCCCCTCAACCATTAACCCTAAGTCCAGAATTAATATCATTATGCGGTGGCGATCGCGCCCAAGCTCAATGGCTGCTGTCTCAAATCAGAAGCAAGCATCCAGATCGATCCCCAGGATGGTGCGAACGACAGGCAATCGCTCAATTAACAGCTAAGGCTGCTGTCGAAACTAATGCAGATGAATAGACTTGTCGGTGAGGACACAAACCCGACTTTTTGGAAAAGTCGGGTTTGTAGCAGCACTATCTAGATCGAATCGCGATCGGCTTTTCTGACGACAATTACCGTGCAATTAGCACCCCGCGCGATCGCATCGGGAATATTACCTCGAACGGTTTGTTGAAGTAGGCTTTCGCGACTCGCCCCTAAAATAATGGCATCGCATTGTTTAGATGTCGCAAAATCGATTGCCGCAGTCGCGATCGTATCGGCATATAAGGGCGTAATCGTTGGCATTGTGTCTAAATTTTGGCAGATAAAATCTGCCGCCATCTGTAAATTATGCAGATCTGGCGGGGATTGAGTCGGCGCAAACACTTGACACAGATGAATTTCTGGTGCGCGACTGAGGGAAGTTAGCGCGGGCAATAATTGTAAAGCATACTCGGAATTTGGCCCACCTGAAATCGGGATCGACCACCGATTGAGATGAGTTAGGCGCATTAAGGCATCTAGCGAAGAGTTCGGCGCGAGTAGTTCATTTACGGGTAAATTTAACTGTAATTTATCGCTCAATTTAATTAGCATTAAATCGCACTGAGCTTGGCGAATGGCGGTATCGATCGTATTGCCAAAAATCCGAGCGGGGGTAGAAGTTTTGCCCTGCCAACCCATGCATAATAAGTCGATATGTCGATCGTTAATTACCTCTAAAATAGTTGTAGCAACATGATGAGTGACGCGCACTTGGGTATGGACGGAAACGCCTAAAACTTTGCCTAAAGCGGTGGCTCGATCGCATAATTGACGGCTAGCGGTGAGATCTACTTCAGTCTCGGCGGGGTGACTCGCTGGCGGAATGACGATCGCGTGTAGACACTCTAATTCGTAGTTAAATTCAAGGGCGATCGCCGCAGCTAGTCGGAGCAAAATATCGGCTGTCTGCGGGTTGCTCAGGGGCACGAGCAGCCGTCCGCGTCCCGTGGCTGGCGATTGAGTCCGATAGACTAAATAGGAGGGTTCCGGGCGAGTTTTAAAGGGGCTGACGGTACTATTTAATAAATCGGCTTCGACGCGAATGATATCGGCGCGGGTAATAATCCCGACGAGTTTGTTACCTTCGACGACTGGCAATCGCCCGATCTGATGGCGATCGAGCAAATGCAATACTGAGGTGAGCGGATCTTGAGGACTGACGACGATGACGCGCTGTGTCATCAGTGTCGAGATTGATGTTTGACGATCTTGCTGTTGAGAGTTAGAGAGATCGCTTTGAGTGAGAATGCCGACTAATTTACCATCATCGACGATCGGAAATCCGCGATGGGAAGAATTGGCAAAAGCAGTAACGGCGGCGGAAATAGTCGTGTCACAAGTGAGAGTTTCGACGGATCGCTGCATTAGATCGGCAGCAGTTAAGCCCACCCAGCGACGTTGGGCTAAATCTGGTCGATCGATCTCGATCCCTCTACTGGTAAGTAAATGTTGATAAATCGATCCGGGAAAAAGTTGTTCGGCAACCAGATATGCCGATACAGAACCGATCGTCAGCGGTAAGATTAAATCGAACTGAGTCGTCATTTCCCACACGATCGCGATCGCGAACATGGGACGATGGGTAATGGCACTAAATACCGCACTCATCCCTGTCAGTGCGTATACTGTCGGCGAACTCAGCACCAGATTTGTCGGGCAGATTCCTGCTTGATAACAACTTTGCAATCCCGTGGCGATCGCATCGCCCAAAGCCGCACCCAACACTAAACTCGGCGAAAACAATCCGCCCGGTGCCGTCGCCCCAAACCCCACCCAACACAGTACGAATTGAATGAGTAGAATTTCCCCAGCAATTTGCCAGTTAATATCCCCGACGATTAGAAAGTCTTGTAAATTTTGAGTGCCTAGTAAAGCATAGGGCGAAAGTAACGCCAGAATGCCAGTTACCCCCCCAGCCACCGCAATTTTAATTGCTAAAGATCGATCGCGAAACCGCTGGCGGTAAAACTTCAAACTCGCCAACAGACTGCGATTGCAACATACCCCCACCAATCCCGCCAGGATGCCCAATCCGATAAATAAGGGAATCTCCGCGAGGGCAAAATGAATCGGCAACTGGCTCAGATCTGGCACCATCCCGCGTCCGCCCAACGTGCGCGCAATGACACCCCCTACCACCGCTGCAATAATCGCCGTCCCCAGCGTCAGATCCGAGACATCTTGCAACAATTCCTCGATCGCAAATAATACCCCCGCGATCGGCGCATTAAAACTCGCCGCCAGCCCCGCCGCCGCTCCAGCAGCAATTAATTGACGTTGATAAGTTGGCGATGTATCCGTCCAGCGGCTCAATTGTGCGGCTAAGGCGGCACCAATTTGCACCGTCGGCCCCTGTCGCCCCAAAGCAAAGCCAGAACCCAGAGAGAGACTGGTACTGAGCCACTTCACCACCGCCACCCGCAAATCCAACGCGATCGGCACGTATCCTAAAGCCGCCTTCACCTGCGGAATCCCACTCCCCGCCGCTTCTGGTGCAAATCGCTCGACTAAAAAACCACTTAAATACCCGCCGACAATGCCGATGAGTGGCAATACAATCCAGGCAGGGAAAGCACCCGCAAGATCTAACCGCCACGCCTCCAACCACGCCACCGATTGTCGCAAACCTACCGCAGCTAAAGCCGAAACTACTCCGATCGAGCAAGCCTCAACAATGGCAATCGGTTTAGGGCGCAGCAATTGTCGTATTTTTCGATCGATCCACATCTAAATTTACTGCTGAACGGTCTACAAAACCGTTGCCCGTCCTCATAGTTACACCCAATTCGGTAATAGCATACCGCGATCGGGCGATCGACACTGCCTGTTTGGTTAATGGGCAGCAATCGTTTTAAAACTCAGGCACTATTTTCAGTGTCTCGTTCCCGTGAGCCTCTCCCCTGGAGGATCTCTGTCGGGTTGTTGACGACAGAATGCGGGTTGTAGCAGTTTTATTTTTAAAAAACACCATTACATCCAATCTCAATTTTCGAGAATTGCTGGTTAATGGGGAACGGGAAGATTAACTAATTTTTTTGGCAATAACGGCATAAAACGGATCGCCACCGCCAGCACCGAGCCAACGCATGAGATCGGGTGCTTGACTGACTTTGACGATCGCTTCGGGAGTGCTAAATCCAGTTACAGACTGAAAATAACGCTTGACTAATTCCACTCGATCGGTTTCGCTACCATCGCGCCAAGCGGCGATCGCTTTATTGTAAAACATCCGATTGGAGAAGCTAAAGATCGCGATGCCATCGGGCTTGAGAATTCGATAAACTTCTGCAAAAATCGCTTCGGGATACTGGAGATATTGAACGGAAACCGTATTTAAAACGGCATCGAAGCTCTCAGATTCTAACGGTAGCTTGAGATCTTGATTGAGGTTTTGGACGAAATAATTATCGAAGCGGGGATTTTTGGCTAATTCCTCAGCATTTAAACCATGTCCCTGCACGGACTCAAATTGCAGCTCATCGGGAAGATGAGACACCCAGCTACTCATCATGTCAAAGATCCGCGTATCGGGCATCAGCCGTTCGCGGTAGAGATTTGTCAATCGATCGATAAATCCAGTATCGACATGAGTAACAAATCGCGGCGTGTCGTAGAACTGTCGATCGTTACCGCCATCTAATTTTTGACGTTGTGTAGGGTTTAATAACATGATTAAATAAAAAAATCTCGAACTAAAGGTTTTAAGAGCTAGCTAAAACTTAATCCCAACTTGACCGTTAATACCACGAATAGAATGATACCCCACTCCGAAAAAAGTATTCCCCGGCGGTGTAAATTGAACGCCACCAGAATAAGCAACACCCTTATCTCCGTAAATTCCCAAGCCAGCATAAGGAGAAACTAACGGAAACCCAAAGAATTTCAGCACGTCAACACCTGTAGTGCCACCACTATTGGTAATTTCGGCACCGAGATCGAAAATTTTGACACCCACCCCGTAGGAAACCGTGCCATTTTTAGTACCCACCGTTACCCAAGGTTCGGGAACTAGTTGCGCCGATACCGGAGCCATTTGGCTAGATTCGATCGCGACAATCATCGCACATAGAGAACCACAGATTGACTTAAATTGCATCGTTAATATTCCTCTAGTGCTGGCAAGTCACAGCTAATATCTGTCGTGACGGTAGCTGGCTGAGATTGTTTCGTCTAGGAGATGGGAGATGGGAGATGGGAGATGGGAGATGGGAGTAAGGCAAACTACACTTTAAAACGTTTATCGTGTGGGAATGCCGTTATTTTTAAGATAGCAAATTAATCTAGCTGTACCGCGAACGTTCGACACAATCCACAGACAGTTTGTTTAGAGCTGCTGTGTCTTATTTCAACTGAAATCTTCCATCTCCCATCTCCGTACTCCTATCTCCCCATAATGTCTCGAAATCGCCAATTAATCCAACTCTGGCAGCAATTTATCCCCTTATCTCTATCCGATGTATCGATGGCATTGGGCGATCCGTTAACTACTACCACCCTCGCTCATTTGCCAGATGCGCGGAATAATATTGCGGCTGTCGGTGTTGCCAAAGCGATCGCGATATTTTGTGAAAGTCCGATTATCATGTTACTCCATGCGAGTAATGCCCTCGCGCCTACTCAAGCCTCGCGCCAAGCCCTATGGAAGTTTACGTTAATTGCTAGCGGCGGGATGAGTTTATTACTCGCGCTAACAGCTATTCCCCCTGTGTTTGCGATCGTCGGTGAAAGTTGGCTGGGTGTTACGCCAAATTTGAGCGGTACGATTCGATCGATCCTGACGATCGTTATTTTATGGCCATTCGCGATCGGGTGGCGCAGATATTTCCAAGGTTTATTAATCCATCACGGACACAGTAATGCAGTCGCTCAGGCGGGGCTAATTCGGCTCATAACCGTCGTAGGCATCCTAGCGGGAGGATTTAATCTCAAAGCAAATGGCGCGACGGTAGCAGCACTGAGCCTCGTCTGGGGCGTAATTGCCGAGGCAGTAGCCGTTACCTATTTGGCACGTCAGCTCGGCGCGACAAAACCACCAGAGCTAGTATCTACACCCGAATTACCCCAAGATTTGGCAGGTGTCTGGAAATTTTACGCCCCACTAGGCGGCACCATGATGTTAAATTGGGGCGCACGAGCAGCTTTAGTCGGGATTGTGGCGCGGGCAAATGATGGTAGTATTGCTTTGGCTGCTTGGCCAGCAGCGTGGGGGTTAGTATTAGTTATCGCTAATTCAACGCGAATGGTGCAGCAGATTATCATTCGCAATCGCAAGTTATTACCCGATCGAGTATTAATTACTTTTGCAATTAGCGTCGGAATTGTCTGCTCGTTAATTTTATTATCAGTCAGCGGGACACCTGCAAGTGAAGAGGCGATCGGCTGGTTTATCGGTAACGATCGCGACCTAATTGCCCGCGTCCGTCCGGTACTATTGATTTGTGCTGGAATGCCGCTATTAGTATCGATTCAAAATGCCGTGCAAGGCTTTTTAGTTAGTTCGGGGCATACTTGGGGCATCAATCAAGCAGCATGTATAGGCGCGGTAGCAATGTTGAGTAGTGCGTATTTTACCACGCAATCTGGGCAAAATGGAGCTGTTGCTGCCGCACTAGGGATGGTGTTAGGTGCGATCGTGGAAATTAGTTATCTATTGTACAGTTGGCGCAGTACCAAGTCGATCGATAATTAAGCCGATCGCCCATTTATATTCAAGATTTAAGCTCATGCGAATTATTACTGACTTTGATGGGCCGATAATGGATTTATCCGATCGATACTATCATGTCTATCAGCTCTGTCTAGAAACAGTTAAACAACCACACCAACCGATTACCATCTTTTCTAAAGCTAAATTTTGGGCATATAAGCAAGCCCAAGTTTCCGAACAACAAGTAGGTATTGAGTCGGGATTGACGGCGGCTCAGGCAGAAGCATTCAAACAAATGCGCGATCTCCACGCCCATCAACTACAGTATCTATCATTCGATCGAGTCGTCCCCGGATCGATCGCCGCATTAGCCAAAATTCAGGCATCTGGTAGCAAATTATTAGTAATGACATTACGGCGCACCTGCGAATTAATCCCCGCATTTACTCAATACGATCTTGCCCAGTTTTTCCCACCTCATCACCGTTATTGTCTGCCCGACGACTATGTAAAACATGGAGATGTCGAAGCCAAAACTCAATTGATGGCTACAGCATTAACAGAACTAAAACCAGATCCAGATACCTGGATGATTGGCGATACTGAAGCCGACATTGTTGCCGCGCAAACTTATAATATCTCAGTTATTGGCGTATTGTCTGGAATTAGGAATCGCGATCGATTAGAGCAACATCAACCAGACAAAATTGTTAATAATTTAGCAGAAGCCGTAGATTTTATATTTGCTAAGTTTACATCCCGATCCTGAGATCGCTCGTCCAGAAATAAACAGATTCGTAGGTTGGGTTGAGCGAATGCGAAACCCAACAATCTCACAGATATTTGTAAGATCGTTGGGTTTCCTTCGTCAACCCAACCTACAACTTGCAGCAATCTCATAAATATCGCCATTGGTTCGCCATTTTTGTCCTAAAAAATCTGGGAAGCCTACTAAATAACAATCATCTTCCTCTGACAATGCGATCGTCATTTCATATTTAATTTTCGTCGATTTCATCATCTTTTTCCAAAGCGTTATGTTGTGAGATTTTCTGAATTACTAAAGTTACATCCCGCTCCTGGTATTACTTGTGAATATTGAATAGCTCATTACAACGATCGCCATAGCTTTCTCGACGACTTGGACTCATCCTTGTGCGATGCCATTCCCCACGATTTATTGCTGCTGCAATTTCTTGAGCAGCTAAGACTGCTTCATTCAAAGATGAAAACTTTTTGTGGTCTATGTAATCATCAGTCCAACCATCATCTACAGCCCATCCTTCCTCAATCGGATACAGCCACATCATTCCATCCCAGGTTTCTAAAACACCGTTACCCATTTTTGTATAACGGTGTTTTCCAGTAGGAATACCGATTGTCTTACCCATATTCCAATCTCTTTCAAAGGCCTCATAACCATGCTCTTGCAAATATTGAACTGCCTCAGATCGGGTATTCATAGTAAAACTCCAGCATCATGAATAAATTGATTTGAGGTAGGGGCAATTCATGAATTGCCCCTACCTCACATTTGCGAATATCTTCGCAGCTACTTCGCAGCAACTAACCCATTGTGCCGCAACAACGCCGCTGGATCTGGCTCGCGTCCTCGGAACGCTGTAAACACCTCCATCGGGTGCTTACTACCGCCCAGCGATAATATTGTATCGCGGAACCGTCGTCTGGTGGTCTCGATCGCATCCCACCATACATTTTTAAGGTTAGCTCGTCCAATCCTCAAATATTAAGCCCTCAATTCGATCGAAATCAGACTTATTGCGAGTAAGTAGTATTGCATCAGTGGTAATAGTAATCGCAGCAATCTTGAGATCCATCGTGCCCAGTCTGGGAGATAGTTTTCGGAGGCTTTCAAACTTGCTAGCTGAATTGGAATCGAAGCCAATCACAGTGGCTGCTCGAAATTTAGCTAAATGCCGCTCCAACTTGGAATATGCGAGTACTTGAGCATCCAGATTCTTAGCCTTAGCGATATAACTAAGCCATCCTCTGGTTTGCTCTTCATAGCTAATTATCGTAGTAGCAATTTCATTTGGATGTACTTGTGACAGTTTGGTAAGTAAGGTTTGCGCTGATAAACCACCACGATCTAGGATAGTCAAATGGTCTGTATCTAGTAAATACATTTTGACTATGATGATTTACGATACTGTCGCCCTAGTTCCATCGCTTCCTCGAAGGCAGGATCGTCAGCAAAGGTGCCAGCCGTAATTTCCCACCAAGGCTGGACGACTGGCTCTGTTGGTGGTAATTGTCTTTTCAACTCGGCAACTTCACGCTCTAAGGCTGCTAATCTTTCCTCGATTTTAGTTTCTGGCATATTTTTGAACTTAGGAATAAACCTATCTCTATTTTACTGCGGTTAAAAACATTAAATTCGAGTAGGGGCAATTCATGAATTGCCCCTACTCGAAGATATTTTCAGATTTGCGGCTACTTCGCAGCAACTAACCCATTGTGACGCAACAACGCCGCTGGATCTGGCTCCCGTCCTCGGAACGCCGTAAATACCTCCATCGGGTGCTTG
Organism: Chamaesiphon sp. GL140_3_metabinner_50; assembly: GCF_025361915.1. Classification (GTDB taxonomy): domain Bacteria; phylum Cyanobacteriota; class Cyanobacteriia; order Cyanobacteriales; family Chamaesiphonaceae; genus Chamaesiphon. Next base: position 35,704 of record NZ_JANYJC010000083.1, on the reverse strand, counting down.
CTACCGCCCAGCGATAATACTGTATCGCGGAACCGTCGTCCGGTGGTGCCGATCGCGTCAGCATCATCTAAGCCAGCATCTTCAAACGCCGCAAACGCATCTGCACTCAAGACTTCCGCCCACTTGTAGCTATAATATCCCGCCGCATAACCGCCTGCAAATATGTGCCCGAAGGAGCAGAGGAAATTATCTTCAGGTAATGGCGGAATCACCATGCTGATTTTGGCAAGGCGATTGCGAACGTCGGCAATTGTTTCGTTACCACCTGGCTGGTAGCTGCTGTGGAGTGCGATGTCCAACCAGCTAAAGTGGATTTGACGCAGCATCCCGCTACCGCTCATAAATGTCCGCGCGGCAAGAAGTTTTTGATAGTAATGTTCGGGTAAGGGTTCGCCAGTTTCGTAGTGCTTGCCCAAACTTAGCAGGGTAGGGCGATGGTAACACCAGTTTTCCATAAATTGGCTGGGCAACTCGACGGCATCCCATTCGACGTTACTAATGCCTGATGCGCCGACAAAATCGACGGTGGTGAGCATGTGCTGTAAGCCGTGCCCGAATTCGTGGAACAGGGTTTCGACTTCGCCGAAGGTCATTAGACTGGGCTTGCCGTCTACTGGGGGCGTTTGATTGCAGGTGAGGTAAGCAACGGGTAAACGGACTGTAGACCCATCTTTGTCGGTCAATTTGGAGCGACTGATGCAATCTGCCATCCACGCACCACCCCGTTTTTCGGCGGGACGACTATATGCGTCGAGATAGAAGTAAGCAATCGGTGAGTTTTGCTCGTTGGCGACTTGGAAATAGCGCACATCAGGGTTCCAGACTGGTGCTTGTCCGTCGGCGGCGGTGATGTTGATGCCAAATAGATTGTGCGCGAGATTAAATAAGCCCGAAAGTACCTGTTCTAAGGGGAAGTAGGGGCGCAATTCTTCGGCGTTAAAGTCAAATTTGGCTTCCCGCAGGCGTTCCGACCAGTAGGCGAGATCCCAATGTTTGAGATCGTTGGCTTCGGGTGCGTCTTTGGATATTGCAAAGGCGCGGAGATCTTCGAGATCCTGTTTGGCAGCTTCAAAGCTGGCACTGCGGAGGGATTCGAGCAGACTTTCGACTGCGGCGACGTTGGGTGCCATTTTACTGGCGAGGCTGAGTTCGGCAAAGTTGTCGAAGCCGAGGATGTTAGATTTCTCGCGGCGTAATTCGAGGATGCGATCGATATTCCCTAGATTATCATATTCTCCAGATGCCGCCCGACTGACGAGGGCTTTATATACCTGTTCGCGCAAGTCTCGGCGTTGACTGTGCTGCATAAAAGGGCCGTAACTAGGCGCGTCTAACGTAATCGTCCAGGGGCCATCGGTGGGTGTAGCGGATTCATTCCCGGCGGCTCTGGCAGATTGAGCGGCTTGAGCGAGTAAACTCTGTGGGAGTCCGGCGATTTCTTCGGGTTTTGTCAGGGTGAGACTAAAAGCTTTGGTCGCATCGAGGACATTATTAGAAAACTTATTAGAAAGTTCGGCAAGTGCCAATTGAATATCGTTAAATCGCTGCTTTGGCTCGCCTGTCAAACCGACTCCAGATAGCTCCATATCGCGGATGGCAGCCTCGATAATCCGTTTTTGGGCTGCGTCGAAGTTAGCAAATTCGGAACTGGCTGCGATCGCCTTATAGCCCTGATAGAGCTGGGCACTCTGTCCCAATCGCGTCCAGAATTGGACGAGCTGGGGCTGCATTTCTTCGTAGGCGGCACGAAGTTCAGGACTATTTTTGACACCCATGAGGTGTCCGACGATACTCCAACTCCAACCGATGCGTTCGGTCGATCGATCGAGTGGTTCGACCAATCCCGCCCAGGTGGGGATAACATTAGCTTCAAGCTGGGTTAATGCTGCGTTCGCCTCAGTCAACAGTTCGGTCATCGCGGGGACGACTTGCTCTGGCGTAATCTCTGGAAATGGGGGTAATCCCTGACCTTGTAAAAGTGGTTTCATATATGGTGTGCGATAAGGTTTATAGCTCTATTATCCCTCGATCTTGATGTCTCGAATGTCGATCGCACCTTTCGACTGTTTTATGACTTGATGATGCAACTCAATTAATTCCCCTAAAGTTAGACAGCGTATCATGCTAGCCGACGATAGAGTTCGGCATTTTTATTGAGGATATAACTTGCTGCTTGAGTAAATTCATTTTTAGGACGTACTAACCAGTCTTCGATATTAGCCCGTAGTAAATCTTCGGGTGATACTTGACTCTCCCTTGCTAACTGTTGCAATTTTTGAAGTTGGTCGTCTGGAATATCGATAGTAATTAAAGTCATATAAGAAACCTCTATCTTCTAATATGGTTAAAATTATCACCTTTAGCTCTCGATCGATATGGGATGCTCTGTCTGGTTTTCGATCGCTAAGCTGTGGAACATCTAAATCACTTATTTGACTTTTTTAAACCAGTTCGCCCACGCGGAGTCGTTGGCGTAGCCTGCCGTAGGCACAACCAACGGCGGACTCACTTTAAATGTCGAACAGCTTATGACCTTTTGTTTTTAATTTAAAATCGATCGGGAGAATATCTCCCGATCGTTAGTAATTATTTCAAAAGTCCTTCGATATCCTTAGCAATATCCTTAGGTTCGGTATTCGAGCCGTAGCGTTTGACCACATTACCACTGCCATCGACTAAAAACTTGGTAAAGTTCCATTTAATACCCTCCGTGCCAAAAATGCCTGGTGCGGATTTTTCTAGATATTGAAACAGTGGGTGAGCATTGGCACCATTTACATCGATTTTCTCGAATAGTGGAAAAGACACCCCAAATCTGGTTTCGCAAAAAGACTGAATCGCTGTCGCACTACCTGGTTCCTGTTGTCCGAATTGGTTGCAAGGAAAGCCCAACACCGCAAACCCCTTACTGGCATATTTATCGTACAGCTCTTGCAAACCCTTGTATTGAGACGTGAAACCACATTGGCTAGCGGTGTTGACGACTAGCAAAACTTTATCGCGATAGGTACTCATCTCGACGGGTTGACCTTCAATGCTGGTAGCCGAAAAGTCGTAAACTGTGGATGACATAAAGATGTTCTCGTTTGGTGGGTACTAATCTATTTATTATTATTGAACTACTCAGAACTTGCTAGGTGTGATGAAGCGACTCTTAATTTTGGGTGGAACTGGGGATGCGGTAAAGTTAGCAAATCTGGCGATAGATCTACCTGAATTGGTGGTGATTACCAGCCTAGCGGGGGTAACAAGCGCGCCAAAAAATTTAGTCGGCGATGTGCGAATCGGTGGCTTTGGTGGTGAAGCTGGTTTAATTGCCTATTTGCAAACCGAGCAAATCGATCTGCTAATTGATGCGACTCACCCGTTTGCGGCCCAAATATCTCGAAATGCGGCGGGTGCGGCGACGAAAGTGGGGATTCCTAGATTGATGCTGATTCGCCCTGAGTGGGGGAGATCGCCTGAAGATAATTGGATTGAGGTTGAAAGTGTTGAGGCGGCAGTGACGGCGATTCCGGCTGGTGCAGAGCGGATATTTGTGACGATCGGCAGGCAACAACTCGCTCCCTTTGCCAGTTTGACAGATAAATGGTGTTTGATGCGATCGATCGATCCTCCCGATCTGAGTATGCCCTTACCACCAGGTAAATTATTACTCGATCGAGGGCCATTTAGTTTAGAGTCAGAACGCGAGTTACTTCGAGAGTATCAGATTCAGGCGATCGTGAGTAAGAATAGCGGTGGTGATGCGACTTATGCCAAAATTATTGCGGCGCGGGAGTTGGGTTTGCCTGTGATTATGGTAAAACGTCCGATGGTGCCTGATGGGGAAATCGTTACAGATGTGGCGGGGGCGATTGAATGGTTAATCGATCGAGGATGCTAATTTATCGATGATAATAAATTGATTATTGATGGCACTCGATAATATGCAGGCAATTAAGTTGCGATATTTGAGATGCGGTGGGGGTACCTATTTTCTCTGTATAGGATCGGTCGTCCCTAACGCATAATATTCAAAATTTTCATTATTGAATCGTTAGATCGCCCGATCGTCAGTTGTGAGCCAGATTAGCACCCTCTCCAAACATATTTTTCGAGCTGGTCTCGAAGAAAATGTTCGTCAAAGAACATTTTGATTTTTGAATAGGTACGCCCCCTGGTGTGTTGTAAAAGCGAACTATTTGCCGATTCGATCGATTAACAAATCCAGATTGTGCCAAGTACACTACCACCAGAATCCCCAGAGATGCCAAAATGATGGTTTGGAGTCGGCACGCTCCCACACTAAACATCGAGGAAGATTCATGATCGCCCAACCTTCAAAAATCGTCTATACCTTTACCGATGAAGCTCCGGCTTTGGCAACTTACTCTTTTTTGCCGATCGTGCAAGCATTTACCCAGGCGGCGAATGTGACGATCGAAATTAGTGATATCTCTTTGGCTGGGCGGATTATTGCCGCTTTTGCCGATCGATTGCCAGCCGCAAAACAGCAGCCCGACGCGCTAGCAATCTTGGGAAAACTGGCGACAACTCCTGAGGCGAACATTATCAAGCTGCCGAATATTAGTGCTTCGATTCCCCAACTAACAGCGGCGATTGCCGAATTGCAGTCGCAGGGATATGATATTCCCGATTATCCAGCGGCGGCTCAAAATGAGGCAGATCTGGCAATTAAAGCGCGGTATGCCAAGATTCTGGGGAGTGCGGTGAATCCGGTATTGCGTGAGGGGAATTCTGACAGGCGGGTGGCGGCGGCGGTGAAACAATACGCCCAACAGAACCCGCACAAAGTTGGTGCGTGGGCGGCGGATTCTCAGACTCATGTGGCGCACATGGAAGGTGGTGATTTTTATGGTAGCGAGCAGTCGGTGGTTATTAATGAGGCGGGGGCGGTAAAAATCGAGCTAGTCGTAGCCGATGGTGTGGTGACGGTGCTGAAGGATCGGGTGATGGTAATGGTGGGGGAAGTTGTCGATGCGGCGGTGATGAGTGTCAAGGCGTTGCGGGCTTTTTACGATCGAGAAATTAAGGCAGCCAAGGCGGATAAGATCTTGCTCTCGCTCCATCTGAAGGCGACGATGATGAAGGTATCGGATCCGATTTTATTCGGGCACGCTGTTACCGTTTATTATCGGGATGTATTTACTAAGTATGCCGATACTTTTGCCCGATTGGGAGTGAATCCGAGTAATGGAATTGGCGATGTTTATCTCAAGATGCAATCTTTACCGAAAGATGAGCAAAATGCGATCGAATCTGACATTCAAGCAGTTTATGTCGCTCGTCCCGATTTAGCGATGGTAAATTCCGATAAGGGGATTACCAACCTGCACGTACCCAGCGATGTAATTATCGATGCGTCGATGGCAGCGGCAATTCGGACTTCAGGCAAAATGTGGGGCGCGGATGGCAAGGCTGGCGATACCAAAGCGATGATTCCCGATCGCTGTTATGCGACAATTTATCAGGAATGTATCAATTTCTGCAAAGAGCATGGCGCATTTGATGTAACGACGATGGGAAATGTCGCCAATGTGGGTTTAATGGCTCAGAAAGCTGAGGAATATGGTTCGCACGATAAAACCTTTGAAATTCCCTTTGATGGCGTGGTGCGCGTTGTCGATGCCGCTGGAGCGATGTTAATGAAGCACAGTGTCGAAAAAGGCGATATCTGGCGGATGTGTCAGACGAAGGATTTACCGATTCAAGATTGGGTGAAACTTGCCGTCAATCGATCGAGAGCAACTGGTTGCCCAACGATTTTCTGGTTGGATGAGCAGCGCGCTCACGATGCTAATTTAATTGCGAAAGTATCTGCATATTTGGGCAAGCATGACACGACGGGATTAGATCTTCAAATTATGTCACCTGTCGCCGCAATGCGGTTTACTTGCGCCCAAATTAAAGCTGGTAAAAACGTTATTTCGGTGACGGGAAATGTGTTGCGAGATTATCTCACCGATTTATTCCCGATTTTAGAATTGGGTACGAGTTCTAAGATGTTATCGATCGTGCCTTTACTCGCGGGTGGCGGCTTATTCGAGACGGGTGCAGGTGGTTCGGCACCCAAGCACGTCCAACAGTTTGTTACTGAAGGACATTTGCGCTGGGATTCTTTAGGCGAATTTCTGGCTCTGGCGGTATCATTAGAAGACTTGGGACAGAAAACCAATAATCCCGACGCGCTAATCTTAGCCGAAACACTCGATCGAGCTAATGGTAAGTATCTAGATAATGGCAAATCTCCCGCTGCTAAAGTCCATGAATTAGATAATCGCGGCAGTCATTTTTATCTTGCCATGTATTGGGCGCAGGAGTTGGCAGCGCAGGATAAAAATCCCGAATTGCAGGCAAAGTTCGGGAAGTTAGCACAACAATTGGAACAGCATGAAATCGCGATCGTTGCTGAGTTAAATGCTTCTCAAGGTAAAGATTTCGATCTTGGCGGTTACTATCACCCCGATGAGCAAAAAGCAACTCAGGCAATGCGTCCGAGTGCGATCTTTAATAGTGCGATCGCTTCTTTAGGTTAAATCAATGACAACTCCTCAAGAACGGATGGGAATTATTCAGGGCGATATTACTAAACTGCATGTAGAGGCGATCGTCAATGCGGCTAATAGTTCGCTGCTCGGCGGTGGTGGTGTCGATGGAGCAATTCATCGCGCGGCTGGCTCGGAATTATTAGCAGAGTGTCGGCAACTTAATGGTTGTAAAACAGGTTTGGCAAAAATCACCAAGGGCTATCGACTTCCGGCTCGGTATGTAATTCATACTGTCGGCCCAATTTGGCAGGGTGGTAACAATAATGAAGCAGAATTACTCGCTAGTTGCTATCGAGAAAGTCTAGTTTTAGCCACCCAAAACCAAATTCAAACGATCGCCTTCCCGGCGATTAGTTGTGGGGTATATGGTTACCCGATCGATCTAGCGGCTCAGGTAGCACTAGCGACAGTACATGAGTTTTTAGAGCGAGAACTATCGATCTCTGGGGTAAGTTTTGTGTGTTTTAGCGATGCCGATTACGATACTTTTGTCGAAGCTTTTGGCATGTTATAGTTTAGCAATACTCTGTAACGAATCAAAGAAAGTTGGGTAAGAAATCGATGCAGCTTCCGCTCGATCGATCGTCGTCGTTCCGGTGGCCATCATGGCGGCGATCGCCAGACTCATCGCAATCCGATGATCGGTATAACTATCGAGTTCGGCTCCGACTAGTGAGCCGCCTCCGGTGATTTCTAATCCATCGGGTAATTCGGTAATATTTGCACCCATTTTAGTTAAAGCTGCTGCCATTACTTGGAGTCGATCGCTTTCTTTAACGCGTAATTCGGCAGCATCGCGAATAATCGTCGTCCCTTGGGCAAATACCGCTGCTACTGCCAAAATCGGGATTTCATCAATTAACCTCGGAATTAAATCCCCACCAATTTCACAAGCGATTAATTTGCTATGTTTGACTCGTAAATCTGCCACGGGTTCGCCTGCAACTTCGCGCTGATTTTCCAGCGTAATGTCGGCACCCATCAATTCTAAAGCGACCAAAATGCCCGTGCGGGTAGAGTTCACCCCCACATTTTCAATATACAACTCCGAACCGGGCACGATCGCTCCAGCTACCAGCCAAAAGGCGGCGGAACTAATATCACCAGGGACGATTACCTGTTGCCCTTTCAGGGTGGGATAACCCGTAACTGTCGCGCTATGAGTCTCCGGATCGACATCCACCTGCGCCCCAAACGCCCGCAACATCCGTTCGGAGTGATCGCGCGATAAAGCGGGTTCTGTGACCGTGGTGCGCCCGTAAGTCATCAATCCAGCGAGTAAAATTGCTGACTTCACCTGCGCTGAGGCGATCGGCGAATGATAGTGAATCGGCTGTAATTCTTGCCCGCGCACGGCTAGGGGTGCGAGTGAATTGCCCTTGCGCCCCCAAATTTGCGCCCCCATTTCTACCAGGGGGTTAACTACCCGCGACATGGGACGCGATCGCAATGAGTCATCTCCGGTTACAGTAAAGAAGCGATCGGGATGGGAAGCTAAAATCCCCAACATTAGCCGCATTGTCGTTCCCGAATTGCCCGCATCGAGAATCCCTACAGGTTCTTGAATTTGCCCCAAGCCAATCCCAGTAACTGTCACTAATTCGGTATTTAATTCCGAAATCTGCGCCCCCATCGCGGTAAAGCAAGCCGCAGTACTGCGCGGATCTTCTCCGAGTAATAATCCCTGAATCGTAGTCTCGCCTTCAGCTAAAGCTCCGAGCATCAAGGCGCGATGGGAAATCGATTTATCTCCCGGAATCTGTAATGTCCCCTGAAGCGATACCCCCGCAGGTGGTATCGTGACGGTAAGACTTTGATGACGATCGGACGGTTGCAGGGTTATCACAGCGATTTTGGCAGAAAGTCTAGGTGTCTATTTTATAGCAATTGCTATTCTCATTAAAACACAAACCCGACTTCTTGAAGAAGTCGGGTTTGTAGCATAGTCAATCCGGTTATCGAAAAACGAGCTAAGACCCTTCCCGTGTACACACAAGTCGGCTGGACTTCGTTTTGGGTTGGTTTACCCCCCCCAACCCCCCCTTATAAAGGGGGGAGCTAACTCCGGCTCCCTCCCCTTTATAAGGGGAGGGCTGGGGTGGGGTAAATCTACGCAGCAGCTCAAATAACTTGTCGGTACACTGTAGGATTCATCGGTGGGGAGTATCATTTACCTACTTTAATGGTAACGCTCTGCTTTTGACCGTTTTTACCTAACGGTTTAGGCGGTTGCGAGTCATGCGAAATAACTAAGCCACCAGCATTATTGGTATTAATGGTAATTTGCTTTTTAGCCATCCACTTCAATTGCATTCCCGCTTGAAGATTACCTGTGAATTTGGTCGTCCCATCGATGCCAATTTGTGCCCAAGCCGGACTTTTGACAGTAATCCCCACGGGAATATCTGGCAATTGTTTAGGCTGTGCGACTGGTTGGATTTTAGGTGCGGGTATTGCTAGAGGGGTAACTTTTGGGGCGAGTGCATTGCTGAGAAAATTAGAAGTTGCCACACTCAAACCCAAGATTGCCAACAGATAAGCGAGATAAATATATCCCGGCTTAATTCGGATCTGCGGGTGGAAAGTTGTTGTCTGAAGCTTGGTAGTCGGATCGAATGTTGCTACTTCTGGCTCCCAAGTTAGCACCTGCTGAGAAATTGAGCTGCCATCTAAGCCCAAACTATTGCCATAGCGTTTGACCATGCCTTTAACGTAGACAGGTTCGGGTAACATTTCTATATGACCTTCTTCGATCGCGCGTACCAATCGGGGTTGAATCTGCGTCCGTGCGGCAATATCTTCGATCGATAATTGTTGCTGTTGGCGAGTTTGGCGCAAGTTTGCCCCAATCTGCTCCAGGATCTCGTTGGGAGTCGGCGGTGCGGGTACTAAATCGGGGAGCGCAGCCAGTGGTTCGCTGACGATTGGTGTTTTTGTGCCCAACTGTGCCATTGAAGAAACAGTAACTGCAAAAATCGACAGCTTGGATAATTGAAGAGCGGTAAGATGCTTGAGCGGTGCCAGTAGAGTCACGATCGCTGATTGTGGGGTAGTGTTAAGGGATAATAGTCGGGGTTAGGGTTTGAGGATCTTTTACATTTACGGCTTTACCTATTTAGGGTTTGGCGATTGTATTGCGATCCCCATTACCTTGGAGGCTGTTGAGTTCGGCTATTTGCAAATGACGGTAAGAGCCGCTGGCTAATGAGTGTAAGCGCAGCCGCTCTCGTTCGGAACTGCCATCGATGCTAATGTCACCAATTCTGGTACGATGGAGATGTAAGACTGGATATCCGAGCTGAGTTGCAACTCGTCTGATCTGTCTATTTCTGCCCTCAGTAAGCACAATTTCGAGTAGGGTGCGATCGGTCTGTTGCTTAATAACTTCAACCCGCGCAGGCAAAGTTAATTGCCCTTCTAAGTCGATCCCGTTGCGCCAATCAGCTAGTGCTGCGGCGGTGGGACGACCTTGCACCCAAACGGCATAAGTCTTACTGATACTGTGTCGCGGGTGAGTTAACCTAAATGTCAGTTCACCATCGTTGGTGAGCAACAACGCGCCACTGGAATCAATATCTAATCTACCTACTGGGTGAATTCCTTCACAATCGCCCAGTTGCGGTGGTAATAGCTCTAATACTGTCGGACGACCTTGAGGATCGAAACAGGTAGAAACTACACCGACTGGCTTATTGAGCAGTAGGTATACGAGCTTGGGTCGGCTCTGCATTGCGATTAGTTTACCATCAACTTCGATTCGATCGGTAGTCGGTTCGGCTGTTTGTCCTAACTTAGCTACCGCTCCATTTACCCGCACTCTCCCGGCTAAAATCAGATCCTCAGCACGCCGCCGAGAAGCAATTCCCCATTGAGATAAAATTTTCTGGAGTCGGTAGCTCATGAGTCGGGAGTTGAGACGTTAATTCAGTTAACTTATCTTCTAGTATTCACTAGTAACCAGTGACTATTTACATGTAAACTCTTTTGCAGCAATATTACATGGAAAATGTAGCTCAATTGACAAATCAAACCAGAGGAATTGTGGGTTCGGTGCTATCCCCTGCTTGTCGGGTCTGGTTGCGATCGCAAGTATCGCACGTAGATGACCTCAGAGTAGACATTCAAGGCGGAAGTCGGCAAATTTTGGGTGGCACGATTCCCCAAGTGACGGTGGTCGCTGTCGGGGCGGTTTATCAAGGCTTATCATTAGGATCGATCGATCTGATCGCCCAAAATATTCAAATTAATTTACCCCAAGTCATCAAAGGTCAGCCATTACGGCTGTTAGAGCCAATTTCAGTCATCGCTGATGTCAAGTTTAGCGAACGAGATTTACAAGCTTCACTGGCTGCACCCCTGCTATCTCAAGCCATTAAAGATTTACTCTGTCAAATTCTCGCCAGCGATCCTCAACAGGCTAATTGGCACATCGATTGGCAAAATCTACACATTGCACCATCTACTTTAATTCTACAAGGAAATCTCACCGCTGACGATCGCACCGTCCCGATCGAGATCTCGATGGGGATCGATATTCACGATGGACATCTACTAATCCTCGATCCATTACAGATTAATTGCTCGATCGATCTTCCCGGTAGCAACATCAATAGCTATCAAATCGATCTCGGTACAGATGTCAATATTACTCAGCTTCAACTTGTTACAGGCATGTTACTTTGCCAGGGGTGTATTCAGGTTAATCCGTAGGGAGATGGGAGTAAGGAGTAAGGAGTAAGAAGTAAGAAGTAGTAAAAATCCACTCCCTGGAGGGGTGCCCATAGGGCTACTGGTCGGGTCACCCGCCCAATGGGGTGGGTAGATCTTCGCTAAAACCTAACACCCAACACCTAACACCTAACACCTAAAACCGCCGAGATGACTGGCGAGATCTCGATAAATATCTGGCAAAGCTGACTATCGATCCGATCGAACCAATCAGATCGAGGATGCGTAACTGTTGCTGATAGAGCTGGCGCACAGCGCGAATATTCTCACTGCTGGCGGCAATGTTCGCGCCTAGAGAAGATTCGAGCGCGTTTAGCTGTTCGCACGCACTCGTTTGGCGATCGCACCAACTCGTCAATGCGACTATTTGCTTGCGGAATTGGATCGTCCACAGCGTAACGACAAAAATGACAATCGCGATCGCGCAATTACAGAAAACCACCGTAGCGAACAAATTCATGAGTGTGTCAACTTATCGGGCGATAAATTTTCAAAAGGTACTTGCCAAGTTTCAATAGATGATGATATTATAGGTGAAGTGGATAAAAACACTATCCTAATCCTCGGTAGCTCAGTGGTAGAGCGATCGACTGTTAATCGATTGGTCGCAAGTTCGAGCCTTGCCCGGGGAGTACACCACAAATCTAAACATACAAGTAGAGGCAGATCGCTAAGATCGGTCTCTATTGTGTTTAGGTCAGATCGAGTGGAAACAATTCAGAAATATGACAGTCGATAGTTATTATCGATCGATCGTTCGTCTTAATTCTCATTCTGTTCCTTTCTACTTTACTATTCAATTTAGCCGCACGCTAGCTTACTACCCCATGTTTAAATCTTTGATGCTCTCGATTGCCATCTCCGTCGCGATGGTACCGCTAGTAACAATTGCGCCACCAGCGCAGGCTCTACCCCAAGCCCAAATCGTGGACAAACTGCAAAAAGTCCCCGTATTTGCCATCACCAATAACACCGGGAATTTTCTTCAGCAAAATGTGACGGCGGCTGGCAAGACTCGCGTAATTACACCAGTATTTATGGAGATTAAAGATGCCGTCAATTTTTTAACAAAGCTCAAGAAAGAACAACCCAAACAAAGTAAAGTCGCACAAGTTACAGTAGTGCCGTTGAGCGAGATCTACAAATTACAAGTAGATGCCCAAAAAAAATCTCAGAACGTCAGCTTTGTGTTTTTCCCCACTGAGCAACAGCTCAAAAATGCTCAACTCCTCAAAAAGCCTTATCAAGCTAACGCTCTTTACCCAGTACCATTATTCATGGTAGCGATCGAACAGCAGGGCAAGTATGTCACAGTTCAAGAAAATAATTTGACCCCGCTATTTTTTAGCAGAGAACAAGCACAACAATGGTTAGATCGCGTTAAAAAGAAAGATGCAAAATTAGTTGCCAAAGCCCAAATTAAAGTTAATTATCTGCACGTAGTAGTTGCCGATTTTCAGGGTAAAAATTACGCAGAGCAAAAGCAATTAGTACTAGTTCCATCTCCAGAGAGCGTCAATAGCGTCCGCAAAATTCAAGCAGCTCAACCCAAACCAAATCCAACATCGACAACCACCACACCCAAAAAATAGGTGAGATCGCAGCTAATTACCGGAAAAGAATTGTGGGCGTGGCGCAGATGGGCGCAAAATGCCGCCAAAGTTCATCATGTTGAAGAGCGCGAAATCGATTGGCTGCTGAGATCGGTTGCCGATCTCGATCGACTCACATTGCGACTAGAATCGATCGCAGATGATAAATCGATCGAAATGGCCATATCGCTCGATCGACTCTCAGCATTGTGGCTCGATCGAGTCGAGCGACGCAAGCCAGTTCAATATCTAGTCGGGAAGACATTTTGGCGAGATTTTGAACTAGTTGTTTCACCTGCGGTACTAATTCCCCGCCCCGAAACCGAATTGACGATCGATATCGTGTTAGCTGCTAGTAATAACATTCAACAGCAGGGCATTTGGGTAGATCTGGGTACGGGTAGCGGTGCAATTGCAATCGGGTTGGCAAAAACTTTCCCAGCGGCGGAAATTTACGCAGTAGACTGTAGTGTTGAAGCTCTAGAGATCGCCCAAATTAATGCTAATCGATTAGGTGTTGCCGAGCGAATTCAGTTTAGTCGCGGCAATTGGTGGTCGTCGCTCGGACATCTTCAGGGTAAAGTCGCCGGAATGCTCTCGAATCCCCCCTATATTCCTTCTCAAGAGGTGTTGTACTTGCAACCGGAAGTTGTAGAGCATGAGCCGCATCTAGCGTTAGATGGCGGTACAGACGGCTTAGATGCGATTCGATTACTGGTCGATACCGCACCGAATTATCTTCAGGCGGGTGGCATTTGGTTAATTGAAATGATGGCTGGACAAGGTACGAGCGTCGCAGATTTGTTAACCAAACAAGGCAGTTATGTAGATATTGAAATTATCGACGATCTCGCTGGACTCGATCGATTTGTATTAGCGAAATTGAGAGGAGCGAACTAGTGCTGTTCCAAACCCGACTTTTTAAAAAAAGTCGGGTTTGTGTGCTAACTAATATAGCGACTGCTGTCTAATCTTAAACGCGACGTAAGTTGAGTAACTCCTTAGGAGAAGCTAACAGATCGATCGCAACAAAGAAGATTTTACCTTGAGGATCGAGCAAGAACCGCCAAGCGATGTTCATACCAACACTGGCACCAAACCAAGGAGTTTGAACTTTACCAGTAACTTTAACTTGAGTGTAGCCATCATCGATCGATTCGACGACACCGCGTTCTGGTAACATTTTTAAACCCACGCACTCTTCCCGCATGTAGGTAAGAATCGCCGCAGGGCCGACAACGGGAGCTTGGAATGGAGGTTGGAGCGCGCCTTCTTGGACAAATAGATTAGATGCCGCCTGGAAGTCAAAGGCGTTCATGTTATCGATGTAGCTCAACACAGTATAGTTGTCTACACCTTCGATCGCAGCGCGCGAACGATCTGCAAAGGCACGAGGCGTAACTAAAGGTGCTTCGCGTTTGTCATAGTCTTGACCGCGTGCGGGGTCGAAACCCATGTTAACTACAGTATTCCGCAACACCGTAATTTGTTGACCAGCATCGAGTTGTTTGATGGTTTCGAGTAAAGCTGTTGCTTCTGGAGACGCAACATAACCAGCCGGAATCGGTGCCACCAAACCCTGTTTCATCATTTGTCCCAATTCATACCAGAAGCCAAGTTTGGTATTCATCCGAAATGCCGTAAAAGTCCGGCAGATTGGCGTATCGGTGTGCATGGCAAGGTCGGTCATTACTTGAGTCTGATCCACAGGCTGCATGGCTTTAATTTGGTCGAGCAGTGGTTGTGCTAGTGCCATACTTGCCGAACCTGTCGCCGCAGGCGTAATGGTAATTCCCATTTCAGTGTAAGCATACCAAAGTAAAGCTAACTGATCTTCAACACTGAGCTGGTCGAATGCAGCGGTAACCGCCGGAACTGCATCAGCAACTAATGTGTTGGAAAAGATGGATTGAGCGGACTTGAGTGTGATAGACATAAGTATTACGACCCCTTAGGTAATAAACAGTTAGTTCTCAGATTCCGTTTACAAAACTTTACTGTCTTGTTAGGATATTAAAACAATTGTTGCCTAAAAAGCAACTGCTGTGAGTGAAGATTGCTTGAGTTATAAGAATATTTATAGTTTTTTGTATTGAATAAGTCAGATTTATTACTAAAAGTATCCGATCGATAACCGATTGTCCAGGGGACAGGCTACCCTTCTCCCTGCGGAGACGCTACGCCAACAAGATATAGTAGCACTGGCGCAATTTATTAAAGTAAAGTAATTTTTAGTCCCTCAGCCCTAATTTGATGAGATCCAGATTCCGAGAATTTACGATCGGCTTGCCGTTACAGGTAGCCATAGCAATTATCGGAATGTGGACGATCGGTCTGTGGAACTGCTTACAAATTCAGATTGGAACTTTACACCCAATTTGGACAATTTGCCTGGTTGGGTGTCAAACTTGGCTATATACAGGATTATTTATTACCGCTCATGATGCCATGCATGGGAGTCTCCATTCATCACCACTTGTAAATCGGGCGATCGGGCAATTGTGTTTGTGGCTATATGCTGGATTTGACTATTCATTACTGGCAAGCAAACATCACCTGCACCATCAATATCCAGCTAGCGATCGCGATCCCGATTTTCATGATGGCGCTGCATCCCAGTTCTGGAGCTGGTATGGACACTTTGTTTGCGAACATCTCAGTTGGCGACAAGCGATAAATTTAGCCGCGATGTTGGGTGGTTACCTACTCATCGGCAATTGCTCGATCGTCAACTTAGGACTATTTTGGGCGATCCCCCCAATATTAAGTTCGCTTCAGCTCTTTTATTTTGGGACATTTTTACCCCACCGCGAACCACCAAATGGTTATGTCAACCCACATCGCGCCCACACGATCGCGCGATTGCGCTGGTGGTCGTTAATTAGCTGCTATCATTTTGGCTACCACAAGGAACATCACGAGTCGCCTCATCTTCCTTGGTGGCAATTGGAGCGGGAGGGAGTAAGAAGTAAGAAGTAAGAAGTAGGGAGTAAGAAACACAACCATCTCCCATCTCCCATCGGCTAGTGAGCGAAGCCGAACTACCCGTCTCCTTCACTATTTTTTAATAAACGGGGTACAATAGATTTGAACTAATCGATCGTGGTGGTGCTAGCACAAAAAATATTGGATAAAAGTGCTGGAAAACACTGCCGAACCTGAGTAGTAAATAGCAGAATTACATATATCAAGTAATTCATAACCAACTTCGACAGCCTTGAGCTGCATGAACTATGTTCGATCCTGTCTCCGCCGTTGAGATAGTCCGCGTTATCTCTAGTGCTTACCTGCTGTCTGCCTGTTTGTTATTGAGCTTTACTAGCGGTACTTGGTGGCTGATCTCATATCTAGAACATTAAAATACCCACTTATCCAAATGGTTGAGTCGATCCACTCCCCCAATATCTGTTTGTATTGCTAATTTAGTACATCCGTAGGTTCCCAATTGCTGATAAAATGGTAAATCCTTGCTTAGGTCATCACACTGGTGAATAGAGCCTAAGCCAATTTTGTCCATAAGGAGAATCTATGAGCGATAAATACGAAATTATGTACATCCTGCGTCCCGATCTATCGGACGAACAGGCTGGTGAATCGATCGAGAAATATCGGAGTATCATTGAAACCAATGGTGCTACCGACATTGAGATTCAACAACGCGGCAAGCGTCGTCTTGCATATCTAATTGGCAAACACCGCGATGGCATCTACGTTCAGGTCAACTATACTGGCTCTGGGAAAGAAATTGCACCTTTAGAACGAGCGATGCGTCTGAGTGAAGATGTCATCCGTTATCTGAGCCTCAAACTCGATCCGCCCAAGAAAGCTGCTAAAGCGGCGGCGGCGGCGGCGGCACTTGAAGCAGCGTAGTCTTTCGATCGTGCGATCTATAGTTTGAATGGGTGATAAAGTGCCCTCAAATAGGGTGGGGGTAATTTATGAATTACCCCCACCCTATTTTTCAGGAATTTTTAACAAACTACAGTATCATACGACCGAATACAGTTCGATCGCGCCAGTCAAAGACATTCAGGAACTTATCAACCATCGAACACTTCAATTAGAATGTAAATCAAACCAAAATTCGCTCGATTTGGTTTCACACCTGGTTATATGACAACTTCACACCTCCGCCGTCACTTTTACCGTTTATCTCGCCCGCTATTACTCGGAACTCTCGCTAGCTGCTTGGGCATATTAGGTGGAATTGTACCCGATCTGACCGCACCACAACCTAGTTTATTATTTAGTAGCTCGGCGCGAGCTGAAGAATTTAGCGATGCAGATCTCCGCAACTATGCGGCTGCACTGATGCAAATCGAGCCAGCTCGACAATCGGCACTGTCGCAAGTTAGTCGTGCTAACAATGGCAACTTACCAAATCTCGTTTGCAACCAGCCTAACACAATGGAAGGGTTGAATAGTGAAGCAAAATCCCTATTTGTCAGATACTGCAACCAATGTGAGAGCATCGCAGCTAGTCGGGGACTGAGTATCGACAGGTTTAATCAAATTACTCAAGCAGTACGCTCCAATCCTTCATTGCAAGTCAAGGTACGAGGTTACATGAATAATTAGTCAGTAGTGGCGATCGGCATCTGGGCGCGCGTAAAATAGCAATAGTCAGCTAGTGAGGTTAAATCTACCGTGTCGAACGAATCGTCATCCGCAACAGCTATCGTACTCGATCGCCGACTAGAGCGCGATCTCCTTCTTTCCGCACCTGCTCTAATCCTTTCCTTGACAGCAGAAGAACGTACCCGCAGCCGCTATCATTTTCTGACAGACGATGATACGGCGGTATTTTTACAACTACCGCGAGGAACTACGCTTCAGAATGGCGACTTACTAGCGGCGACAACAGATGAGATGTTCGTCAGAGTTGTTGCTAAACCAGAATTAGTGCTGACGATAACTAGCGATAATTCGCTCAATTTGCTACGTGCGGCTTACCATCTGGGCAATCGTCATGTCAGTTTAGAAATCGCGCCTACATATCTCCGGTTGAGTCCCGATCCGGTTTTGGAAGCGATGTTAGTACATTTGGGATTGCAATTAATTACCGAAGTCGCCCCATTTTGTCCTCAAGGTGGTGCTTACAGCCATCACCATTAAATCGGGATTTGAGAGCCAAATGTCGATATTCACACAAATATGCAGGATGTCAACTCACGATCGCACTTCCAGCAATTATCTCGATTATTACAGTTAGCTAGTCCACTATTACCCGTGGGCGGATATAGTTATTCTGAAGGACTAGAAACTCTAATTTTACAGGGCACGATTAGCGATCGATCTTCGCTCCAAACCTGGATTGAGTATGAATTACAGGCTGGAGCAATTCGGATCGAAGCCGCAGTGATGGATCGAGCCTATTTAGCGACAAGTCAAAACAATTTAACGCGACTAAAATACTGGGATCGGTGGTTGTCAGCGATGCGAGAAACTGAAGAATTACGCCATCAAAGTTGGCAGATGGGCGGTTCTTTGACTAAACTGGCGATCGAACTAACACCCGAAATTCAAGAGTTATTTAGCACGCTCGATCGTCCTTGTCATTATGCCATTGCTTTTGGCATTACCGCCCAATCTTGGCAAATCGATCGACATGCCACAATTTTAGCTTATCTCCAGTGTTGGGTAACCAGTCAGATCGGTGTGGGGATCAAATTAATTCCGCTCGGACAAACAGCGGGACAGCAGATGCTCTGGCAATTACTAGCACAGCTCGATCTCCTCGCTCAGACGATTCCAACCCTCGCCGATGACGATCTTTATGCCTGTACCTGGGGTTCGTCGCTGGCGAGTATGCAGCATGAAACCCTCTACAGCCGTCTGTTTAGAAGTTAGTCCATCATAAGCTTGCTAGCTGTACCATCCTGAATTTCCCGTTCTCTAATTTTGACCGATTGAAAATTGTTGATATTAATTCTCAATATGTATTGACATAGATTATCAATACGTATATAGTGGTTTACATCACCTAAATTCACCGATTGCCAGCAGTCATTCATCTACTTTAGCAATTTAGCCGCCCATCAGAGCTGAATGCACGAAAGATTTATTTGCAGCTTCTAGCCATTGGATTGGTGTTCTCCTCTCTAAAATTAAGGATCGGTCAATCGGATCGATGAGTATCGTCTCATCATCCGATTTTTTTTCGCTTGCCTTAATTGAGATTAAGTCTTAATTATCTAACAAGACAAACTGTCACTCCTTACTTCTTACTTCTTACTCCCATCTCCCTAATCAAACACCACAGTTTTATTCCCATATACCAAAACTCGATTTTGGAGATGATGACGTACCGCACGCGCTAGCACGACACGTTCGAGATCCTTGCCCTTGCGGATTAAATCGTCCACATCATCGCGATGGGTAACTCTGACCACATCCTGCTCGATAATCGGCCCAGCATCCAGCTCGGAAGTCACATAATGACCTGTTGCACCAATAATTTTCACCCCCCGTTCGTAAGCCTTTTGATAGGGATTGGCACCGACAAAAGCCGGGAGAAAAGAATGGTGAATATTAATAATATTGTAACCGGGGAATGCATCAATAAATTCGGGACTAATAATTTGCATGTATTTAGCTAAAATTACTAAATCGATCCGATATTCCTGAAGTAATTCTAGCTGCCGCTGTTGCTGTTCTGGTTTATTATCTTTAGTAATTGGTAGATAATGATAATCGATGCCAAATTGCTTGGCGATCGGTTCGAGATCGGGATGATTGCTAATAATTAACGGAATCTCTGCCAAAAATTCTCGCGATTGTTGTCGCCAAATTAAGTCTAGCAGACAGTGATTTTGGCGGCTGACCCAAATTGCCAGCCTGGGTACGGTATCTGAAAATCGAATTTGATAAGTACCATTTAACGGTTGGGCGATCGCGCTAAAAGCTGGCTCGATTAGTTCGCGGGGTAGATTAAATCCTTCGATCTGCCACTCGATTCGAGTTAAAAATAAACCTGCATTAAAATCAGTATGATGATCGGCGTGAATAATATTACCGCCATTACTATAAATAAAATTGGCAACTTTGGCAACCAATCCCCGCCGATCGGGACAAGAAAATAAGAGCGTGGCTGTTGGTTTCATCTGCTATTAGTCAATGTTTTAAAATATTTAAGAGTTAGTAATCTCTAGCTCGTCGATTTAATCGGTCGGTATAATGCTTTCACCATTTTCTATCGATCGGGCAACCTAAAACGACGATGAAGGATTCAGCTTATCGCGACCGAGTTGTCGATGTCATGGAAGAACTTTACAAATTTACTCTACTATTACGAGACAATGTGGACGATTTGACCGATCGCTATAGCGAACGTAAGGAAAGAGCTAATCAGTAACGCCTACTTGTAGTTCCGCTCTCATCAATCCCAATTCCGTACACACTGCATCTAGTGGTAAATCCCAAGGATCGATCGGGAGTGAATCGACATAGGCAAAATCAAAGACGATGCCAATTGTGGGAATCTTCCGCCAGCACGGATCGGCACGCAGTCGATCGTAATAACCGCCCCCATAGCCCAATCGATAACCACCACGATCGATCGCGACTGCTGGCACCAAGAGCAGATCGACGTTTTCGGCTAGAAGCTGTGGCAATGCCGGATCGGGTTCTAAAATGCCATAATTCCCGATCGCCAGCGGTTGTGTGGGTTGCCAGTGGTGCCAGTGTAGATCTTTACCAACGCATCTCGGTAGTCCCCATTGCTTGGTAGTATGGGCGAATAACCGATCGAGATTCGGCTCTTGGCGATTACTTTTATATGTTACAATTGTGTGTGCATTGATAAAGTCGTCGCAGTTTGCTAGTCGATCGCAGATCCGATCGCTTGAAGATTGCCACCAATCTGCCGATCTAGCTTGTCTCTGTGCCAGTAATTTGCGGCGTAAGGGCTGTTTTTGGCAATTAATACTCGTCATTGTCGATAAACTTACTACAATCCGCCAGATTGCTAGTGACGATCGACTAGATCTCTAGCTAAAATTTAATGGTATGGCGATCTATCTGCATCGCCAATCTTTTCAGCATCAATGTCAGTATCGCTCCTATAAAAGCTACTCAAAATAATATTTAAGCTATATTATTTTAATGCTATATCTAATTTACCACAAATCGGCGATTACCTCTCGGCGTGGCTCCGCCAAAAATTGAGTATTTTTTAAGTATTATATTTTTTTCGATCGTCAACATATCATTTAGCACCATGCCTATTAAAGCTCCTCAAGTCGAATCTTTAGCCCAGCACTTATCAAAAGTTTTAATGGAACGTCGCAAGTTAGCTAAATTAGAAGTAGACTTTATTCCGCAAAGTAGAACAAAGTGGGAAAAAATTCTCAACGATAGCACGACCGATCGAGGTAGTGCCGAGAATGCAATTAACGCCTGCTATCTATATGCTGGACTAGATCGAGCGCGAATTTTGTGGACTGAAAACCCGCTGACAGCGATGAAGACTTTAATCGATCGACCAGATTTAGTCGATGTCGGCAGTAAAATATTACACCAAATTTGCGACAGTTGCGATCGGCAAATCGAGCAGCAAATTGCACCTGAATTTATGCATGTTGTCAAAGCTTATGCTAACCCGCGCGCGCGAGTGGTGGGCGAAGAACAAAAAGTGGCATTCGATCTGTTAGGAGATTTTTTAAATCAGATCTCGATCTGCGAAATTCAGAAAAGTTATCCCCAACTCGATCCCACATCATTACCCGCGACTATTCAAGATTATCGAATTGCTTATTTAAGCTATTTTGATTACTTTCATCAAATCGGCATTGACATTCCCCAAATTCAGTTACTTGTCGATTTGGCGCGTTCTTGTGGCTATTGCTGGGCATTTGAAAATATTGCCATTTTGACTCCCAAACCATCGGCAATCGAGTTTAACGATAACGGCGAACTGATCGCTTTGGTTTACGATGGTATTAATATCCTCGACTAGATTATCGAGCCTAGATCGGGAAAGCAGATGGAGATCGATCGTTACTACAGCTCGACTTGTGGCATAATGGTGGATGAAAAAGTTACCGCTACCGTCACAGCGATTCTCTTTCATGAGAGGCTACGCCAACGAGTCTAAAAGAGTGTCACTTGCAGCGATGAATTAAAAGATTGCATCAAGTGAGGATTCGAGCTTCAGTAACTATCTAATCTGTCAACCAAGGATGTCGAAATGCCCCTACTTACGACTGGCAAGCCATTTATCCGCGATCTAGAACAATCTGGAGCATTGGGTGTCTACGCCCCTCTGGAAGGGGGCAACGAGGGTCGCTATTTGCGCCGACTGCGGGCAACTGGCTACGAAAGTATGACTCTTTCAGCTAGAGGTTTGGGCGATTTGAGTGCGTATCTAACAGGGGTACATGGCGTGCGTCCCCCTCACGTTGGCAAAAAAGAAATTCGCACCTATTTTATCCCGCCGATGCTAGAAACCCGGCTGGCGACCATGCCTGCTACTGCTAAAGGTTTGGTATTATGGCTGATCGACGGACAAGTACTATCCACTCAAGAATTGACCTATCTCTCTCAATTTTCGACGATCGATCCGCGTGTTAAAATTGTGGTTGAGTTAGGTGGCGATCGGCAATTTAGCTGGGTCAAGCTTACAGATTTACTCGCTGCCTAAGCTAGATTACTGTGGGATCCAGCTATAATCAAAATATCTCACAGCAACTAGATCGATTTTTAGCATGAGCGCAATTACTCCCAGTCAAGTTAAAGCCACGATCGAAGCAGGTATTCCCGATGCGATCGTCCAAATTACCGATTTGACAGGTGGCGGCGATCATTACCAAGCTGTGGTGGTTTCCGCTCAATTTGAAGGTAAATCCTCCGTTCAACAACACCAGTTAGTATACGGTACAGTGCGTGCAGAACTGGCAAGTGGAGCGATTCACGCTTTGGCACTCAAGACTTATACACCAGCAACATGGCAAGCTGAAAACTAATAGCTCGTTGCGGTTAGACGTTGCTTGGCAATAATTTCAAAGCTCTAATATATCCACTACTATTTAAAATATCTTCTGATGACGACACCTACAACCGCAAAAATCGACAAGCTCTTGGCAGATCACAAAATTATGGTGTTCATGAAAGGCAATAAATTAATGCCCCAATGTGGATTTTCCAACCAAGTAGTCCAAATTCTCAATATTCTGGGCGTACCTTACGAGACATTAGACGTTTTAGCAGATCCAGAAATTCGTCAAGGTATCAAAGAATATTCTAACTGGCCGACAATTCCCCAAGTATATATCGATGGTGAATTTGTAGGCGGTTCTGACGTACTAACCGAACTTTACCAGAAAGGCGAACTGCAACAAAAAGTTGAAGTAGCATTGGCTAGTTAAATTGTCGAGCTACACATTTTGAGTTTCAGATTAGCAGTTATCGACTAATATTTCAATCGGTCGATAACTGCAAAATCGAAATTCTAGAGTTACCAGACAATTTAGTAATAATCTAGCTCCCGTTGAAGTTCGACTCGCTCAAAGTTGGAAGGATCGGATACATATCGCATCGTTTCCTCCTCAAGTCGATTAATCTGATAAGCTTCTAACACACTGGTGTTACGCAGTGCAGATATATACCCATCAAGATACAAACGCAAGTCATCGAAGCGATATCCTCGATGCCACATTTCGACTAAGGCATCAGTAATTTTTTGGTAGTGCCCGATCGTTTCTATAGATTGCAGCATGGCTTAATCCCTCGACATACTAAATAGGATATATCAAAATCGTTCTACTGGGTATAAATCTAACTTATCGTCAATTACCGACAATTGGTGAGAGAGAGATCGCGACAATTAGGTAGGGATCGCCACAGCTTGAGTTAATTTTATCGCTGGTAGCCGATAACTACCTGTTAACTGAATCGAGCCGGAAAGAATCGAGGTTTGCTGCCAGCAGCAGATCGGATATAATCTGCCAAATTAATAATCAGATCGATAAAGATTAAATTTGTAATGCCGAACAGCTTAGAATTAAGATCGCTAATTACTTAGCGAATGTTCCAAGGTTGACAAATATTACCCTGGCAATCGTGCAGATTTATATTATCGAAGGCAATCACAACTTACGATCGCTCCTCGCTTGGCATCTTCAACAAGCTGGGTATCAGGTGCAGCAAATTGCCACCCTAGCTCAAGCTTACCAACATTGCGATCGCCAATTACCGACGCTAGCGATCGTCGATTCAGATTTTCCCGATGGTGAAGGCATCGAATTTTGCCAGTGGCTATACCCACAGGGGAATTCGCTGATATTAATGTTATCTGCACGCATTCGCGAGATCGATTTAGTTACCGCGCTGCAAACGGGAGTAGATGACTACCTCAAAAAACCATTTGGAATGCCAGAATTTTTGGCACGAGTGGCGGCTCTACTCCGCCGTAACCGCGTTGCAACCACCATTCCGATGGATATGACGTGTGGAGATTTACATATCGATTTGGTGCGACGGTGCGTATATCGTACCTGTGCGATATCACCAGTCGTAGATTCTCTTCATTCCCGCTCGGAGCTGACTGCTATAAGTGGGCACCAGCAACTACCACAAATGAGAATCGATCTTAGCCCCCAGGAGTTTAGCTTGCTAATCGTTTTGGCGCAAGCAAGTGGTCGATCCGTCCATCGCAGCGAACTACTCAAACGTGCCTGGGATATTGATATTGACAATCCGCGGACGGTAGATAGCCATGTCCTCGCACTCCGCAAAAAGCTGGGAGATCCAGATCCGATCGAGACGGTACGCGGTGTCGGTTATCGATTAAATTATTAGAATAGCGAGAAAAATGTTAAGATACCTACACAATTGTTGACGATCGCGAGACAATAGTCATAACACAAGTGGGTAATAAAAATGATTAGCCGTCAAGCCGTACTAGACTATCTCAATAAAAACCCCAACCATTCTGCTTGGCAGATGCGCCTGCATTTTTTACAAGCCAATCGTCAGCTCGATTGTCAGTCTTCGATTTCGATCGGTTCGATCGCTAACCAGCTCAATTATATCCTGCGCGACCTCGAAGCGATCGGCACCATCGCCCCAGATCGAAAACCTGAATGCCTCGATCTCGACAACTATCGTCACAATTATGTCACGAGTAAATTGTAGCAGTAGCAGAATCGAGGATACACGAACAAGCTCGCGATCGTTCAGTCAAACAGATCGAGCTTCAGGTATAGATACCGATTACTTTTTAGTAGTCCAGACATTACTAAACATCATTAGCATTGCGCCGAGCGTAATCGCGATCGCCAGTCCACCAACGATGGCATTTTGCATTGATTCATCAATAATTATCGACTGTAGATTCATAAAATAAAGTGTAAATTTAGACTGTTCGACTAAGTTACCAGATCGAGCTAACTGCCCAATCGCAGATATCACTACTTATCAGCACGACTGGCGATCGACAGCTTTCTAATTAATTATAATACTCTTGTCGATCCGATTGTTTTTGAGTGAATCTTCATAACTTGGCGACTGCTGGGTATACTCAGAGATAACGGAGCCTTGCGTTGGCATAGCCGAGCCGCCAGCGAGATCGATTAATTATGTCTTTACAGCACCTGCAACCATTTCAAGTAGATCCCAATCGAGTCGAGCGACAAGAGATCGATCGATTGGTCGCTACAATTAGTAGCAATAGTAAAATTGGCGAAATTCAAGGATTATTAAATCGCAACATTTCTTTGTGCGCTTATTTATTTAATGCCTATGTCGATTACGACGAAATCTATTTTCTGTCGAGTAATCTAATTGCTAACGAAGATAACCGCCCCGATTATATTTGCGGTTGTTTTAGTTATCGTGAAGGTATTAGTTGGCATATAATTATGTGCGCTGGCTCTCAGGAACAAACTTGGGATGACGAGTTGCAACTCACGCCAGCCGCTAAACTAGCCTTCGATAAATTACATTACTGCACTAATAATTTAGCACGGGTTTTAGTTGAAAATAATTTAATAGAGGAAGTAGATCCCGATAGTATTAATGGGTTATTAATTATCGGGCAAGATCGAGAATTTTTTAATAATCGCAAAAAACAAGAACGCAAGCGCGATATCAACCAGAATTCACTAGTCAAACTCAGAACTTATGGTGCTTTCTTGCGAAAATTCAATAAGCATCACAAGCAAAGTTGGCTAAATACGCCAGTTGCCGACTTAATCGGGAAATTGAGGAAATAGATGGGAGATGGGAGATGGGAGTAGGGAGTAAGAAGTAAGAAGTAAGGAGTAAGAAGATTTGTAGGTTGGGTAGAGTGACTTGTACTGAGCGTAGTCGAAGTAAGCGAAACCCAACACCACCAATATTAAATGCTCTAAGATCTTCTCGATCTCGCAGCGTGCTGGAGGTAATTGGGAAGATGTAAAGATCTTCGATAATTTTAACCGATCGTTCCGTTAATGCTGGGGTTGTTGGGTTGTTTCGTCCCGAAAGACTACGCCAACGCAGGCTTCAACCCAACCTACAGGCTACTACTTACCAACGCGTCACTATTAGCAGATGAAAATTTTGCAGTCAATTCAATCTTGGATACCATTTGTAACAATCTCTCCATTGGGCAAACAGACTTCAGTCAGATAACACCCAAGAAGTTCATTGATATTGACAGTAGCATCCCTAAAATTACATCTTGTGAAAGATACTTCACAGAGTTCAGCCCCACTGAAATTAACGCTATTGAGACAGGAATCATCCATTCCCGATTCAGCCAAGATGGCATTCTCGAAGTTAGATCCTGTCAAGCAGGATCTTCTAACAGTAGCACCTTGCAAGACTGCCTCACTCAAATTACCCCCACTCAAATCAACATCCTCAAGGATAGTATCAGTCATACAAGCACTAGTGAGATTAGCTTCCCTCAAATCAACACGGAACAGTCGAGCATCAGACAAATTGGCTCCAGAGAGAATGATTCCTCTCAAACTAGCGTACTGAAGTTCAACCCATCGCAAATCCAACTTACTAAAATCTCTCTCCCCAGCACCGTAACGAGCCAACAACTCTTCTCTGGTAATCTCAGCCATACCAATACTTCCTTACTAACTAGCATCTATTCTACCGCCCGATCGATCTGGCACACCAACACCCCTATCCACAATGGATTGGACAATTATTAACGCCATTTCTGGAAACGGGAGTGTTACGATCTAGCTAAAAATCATTGTCAACACAGACAAGAGTGCCCGAACAACTCCTTTACCCAATGACCGCTCAACCCCACCAGCCGCATGATAAATTTGTCAAAGCAATATTCCCACTCCTCTTCCCTACCCAAATCGCCGCAACCCAACGCCCAGTTCGACTTAAAGAAGAACTCTTCATCGACATCTTTTACAAAAGTTTAACCGACCCCAATCCCCTCAACCCTCAGCAGGAACAACTGCTAGGCATGTTAGGACGAATGATGAAAATTCATCCCACCATCATTGTCGAACACTACAGCCAATATCTCAAACCCGAATACATCGATAGTTGCACCCTTCGTAAACAAGTTTATTGGTATAGTGAAAACGATACCCGGATCGATCGCTCTAGCGACTTGCGGCTGGATAAAAGCACCGCAAACAAACCGACTCCGCTCTCCCCAGACATGCCCTTTACCTGGATCTTGACAGCAAAATGTGGTGACAACTTACTACTCCGTACCCGTGCCGAACCCGATCCCATTTTTGGCAAACATGTCTACAGACTAGATCCGCAAACAGGAATTGGAATTGTCGTCCTCGAAAAGCTCGCCTACTCAGAAGATACAATGTTGCTCAAGCTGTTGAGTAATAATCCCGACACCGTATTAAGAGCCTATCGCGACATCGATCGGTTGTATCCCGACCTACCGTTAGCCAATGATATAATTGGAGCATGTAACGAATATTGCATCCACATTCAAGGACTCACAACAACCGCATCGATCGATCCACAAGAGGTAAGTACCATGAGCATTTTGCAACAAGAACCTGCTTATCAAAAGCGTGTCAAAGAACTTCAAGCCGAAGGCGAAGCTAGAGGTAAAGCCGAAGGCAAACTGGAAACAGCAAAAAAACTCTTATCGGCTAGATTTGGCAAGGTTTCTCCAGAAATCGAAGCCAAATTGACGAGCATGACGGCAGACGATTTGGATGATTTGCTGATTAGATCGTTGGATTGGAGTACTTCAAATTCTCTATTTGAATATCTAGGCATTCCTACCTCACCAAATTAATACTACCAACCCAATACAGCCGAAGTCATTCAATTGAGCGATTGAGATGTTCCACCGCTTATCCACTATTCCCTAAACTCTAGCTGAATTACGATCGATCATGGCATTTAGAGTAGTATCCTCGATACATCTTCGCTCCGAGCAGTAGGTTGTCAAATTTACGCCATTCATCATTCTGACGCTACTTACCCGCACCCGAAAATCGTCGGTAATAAACCAGCATCGCTCTTGTCCTTGATTGTTATCATATTCCGTCTCGATCGTTAAAATCCCATCTCGACCAAACCAATACCTAGAAATTACGGGAATTTTTTCGACATAACCACGATCGCGAATTAGCTTACCAGATAGTCTACTCTCATCATCGGGGACATCGATCAGCACCGCACCATAATCGGCATTTGGCGGCTCTTCATCGAGATTGGCTTGCCACATAAATAGTCCGCCACCCATAGCCTGAGCGGGATCGATCGATTGCTGCTCGCAAATTGCGGCAACTTTAGCATCTGTTTGCTCGATAACACGCACGATCAAATTTGATTCTCCCGATTCATCCTCAACCAAATCGAAATGATGAACCGCGCGGAGGGTAAGCCAGGTTCCTGCGCTTTTGCGAAAGAAGTCCATCATCGTCATGGGGGGAACTAGAGACATGGGGGAATTAGTGGATAGTTTTGTTGGTTTCTATTTGTACCGATCGATTGCCTAAACCGACCGTTACACTATAAAGTTGACTAATAACGAGTTATTTAAAGCAACCTTGAACGATTCTGCGATCGCTACTTCCAAAATTTTAGCAACTATTGATGCTGGTCGATCGATCGCCCAGTTAGATCTGTATCGATTTAATTTTAGCAGCATCGATTTACCAGGTGCTAAACTGAGCGGATTAAATGCGATCGGGGCAAATTTTCGGGGAGCTAATCTCAGCGGAGCCGATTTGAGCGGAGCTGACTTGCGAGGAGTCGATCTCAGCGATGCCAACTTGAGTAATGCGAACTTAGAAAAAGCTTATCTCAATCGATCGCAACTTTACAATACCAATTTGACTGGTGCAAATTTAACTGGAGTTAAATTACAAGTCGCTAGATACGACGATCGTACCACTTGGAGTGAAGGATTTGCTTATAAATCTTCAGGTGCGATCGGCCCTGGAGCGATCCTTAATGGTGCTTACCTCAATACTGCTAATCTCCGCAATGCCGATCTCAGTGGCGCGAATCTGCTCGGAAGTTATCTCAGCGGAGCCGATTTGACAGGAGCCAATCTTCAAAATGCCAAGTTGAGTGGTGCAACGCTCCAGAGAGCGTATCTGACAGGTGCTTCGTTGCGAAATGCGCGCTTGAATGGTGTAGATTTGCAAGGTGTCGATTTGCGCGCCGCCGACTTGAGTGGCGTAGAAATGGAACATTTGACTAGTATTGCTGGTGCAGATTTTAGCCGCGTGCAGGGACTGGGCGACGCGCTCAGAGGAACATTATTAGGGCGTTCGGCAGCAGAATTAGATGTTTGGAATGCTTTTACGCGCCGCACTACCAGACAAAGTTTAACACTCTAATTAAAGCCCGCCAAACCATTCATAACCTTGGTCTTCCCAGTAGCCTCGTTTTATCGGCAACTGATTCATTAGCGTCACCCTAGTTACCCATTTACTTTGCTTGTAGCCCAGCTTAATTGGTGCAGCAAGGCGCAATGGTGCCCCATTATCGACGGGAAGCGGTTGTCCATTTTTTTGATAGGCTAACAGCGTTTGTGGGTGGATTGCTGAGGGTAAATCCCAACTATTATAGTAACCATCACCCGATTCAAAATAAACATAACGAGCCGTGTTTTTTGGCTGCGCTAACGCGATTAAATCTTTTAGTCTTGCTCCTCCCCATTGGACGATTGCCGCCCAACCTTCGACACAGACATGCTGAATTACCATCGTTTGGAGTGGTAACTTGTAAATGTCGTTCATACTTAATTGCAGGGGCTGGTTGACTGCTCCATCGATAATTAGCTTAAAAGTAGTCGGATCGATTTGGGGGACATCGGTAAAACTATTAATTATTAATGCATTAGGATCTATCGAACTAATAGGATATTCGCGTGCTAAAGCTTGCGGTTTGAGTAGTAATTCTTCGACTCGTTGATTGAGCGGATCGATCGCATTACCTACAGCCGTAGAGTATTCGTTTAATCCACAGCTATCGAGTAATAAACCCATACCTGCGAAACCAGATAGTTGGAATAATTGCCGCCGACTTAGAGACTGAGGATGCATACAAATTAGGAATTAAAGTTTTGATTATTGCCCCTACTTTAATATTCACTCAGACAAACATCGATCTCCAGAGCCTTAGTCCGCCGACTTTTAAACCCATGAACATGTGTAAAACCGTAAATACTAAAGAGATCGGCACTGTCATAAAATGGATTATGCGGAGTGTTTTCCAATTGCCAAATAAACTCATCAACCAAGCTAATTGAACGGGCTTATACATTGCTAATCCACTTGCGATCGCCAGAATTAAAATGGGAATAATACCAGTATAAATTAGCCGATGCCAAGCATAAGCCTTACGCTTATGGTTTTGTCCGACTTTGATAGCTTGCAGATCGCTGCTGGCAACAAAACGGCGTTGCCACCGCTTAGTTAAAAAGATGTAGATACCATAAATTAATAAATTAAATGAAAATACCCACATGATGGCAAAGTGCCAATCTCTACCACCCGCCAGCCAGCCACCCAGAGTCATAAAATCGGGAAACTGCCACCCTTCTTTATCACCAAATACGGGCGTAGCATTATAAATTTGGAGTCCGCTACCAATCATCAAGAATAGACTGATAATGATGATACCGTGAAATAACTTGATGATAATTTTTTGGTGTGGAATCGGTGGTATTTTTTTGGGTGTTGCCATAACAATCAACTCGGTAAACTTATTCGCATTCCAAGAGCCAGATCGGACTCAATCGCCGCCCTTTAATGCTCTATTAAAGTTCTGCCGATAGGAAGCATTGACAATGTAGCAAACTGGCCATAATAGAGCTAGCACGATCTTGGTGGGGAGGGTACGTTGATAATTGGTACGGTTGAAGTTGCGCGAAAATCTCCAGACACCGTATCCGTAAGCTCCCACTAAACCGACGACAACGAATTGCATAAATCTTTATTTATTTTCTCAATGATGACGAGTTTGACAGAATGGATCGCAAAATTGCACTATGGTATCAATCTACATTCTATTCTAGTCTGATTCCATAAATCCTGAATTGGGCTGAATATATTAACCTATGCGATCGCCTGGTGCCAGCTTCTAAAAATCGATTGACAATAAAGATATATTGGGTGAGACTATCCCCTCGAAAAACGATATGCAACTGCGCGCAGTATTGATGGCTGGAGGTTCTGGAACGCGGTTGAGACCTTTAACCTGCGAACTACCCAAACCGATGGTACCAGCGATCGATCGTCCGATCGCCGAGCATATTATTAATTTGCTCAAACGCCACCACATTACCGAAATTATCATCACCTTGCATTATCTCCCAGAGGTAATTCAAAATTATTTTGGCGATGGTAGCGATTTTGGTGTCAAAATTCATTATGCGATCGAAGCCGAGCGAGCATTGGGTACGGCTGGCTGCGTCAAAAATGTCGAAGAAATTCTAGGCGGGACATTTTTAGTAATTAGTGGGGATAGTCTCACCGATATCGATCTTACGGGTGCGATCGAATTCCATCGTCAAAAAGGTGCTAAGGCGACTATTATTTTAACTCAGATTCCCTACCCGATTGATTTCGGGGTGGTAATCATCGATGAAAATCAACGGATTCGTCGCTTTTTAGAGAAACCCTCCGCCAGTGAAGTATTTTCTGATGCGGTAAATACAGGGATTTATATTCTCGAACCAGAAGTCTTAGACTATCTCCATCCCGATACCGAAGCCGACTTTTCGCAAGATTTATTCCCCCAGCTCCTAGCGCATGATATCCCGATGTATGGCTACGTCGCCAGCGGTTATTGGTGCGATATCGGACAACTCGATACCTATCGGGAAGCCCAATACGACGCGCTGCGCGGCAAAGTCCAGCTCGACTGGCCATTTCCCGAAGCTAGCCCCGGAATTTGGATTGGGGCGAATACCTACATCGATCCGAGTGCCCAAATTGAGGCTCCAGCGGTAATTGGCGCAAATTGTAAAATTGGCGCGCGGGTAAAAATTTCTGCCGAGACGATTGTCGGTGATAATGTGGCGATCGGAGCTAATGCTAATCTCAAACGTCCGATTATTGGCAGTGGCTCGATTATCGGCGAGGATGCCCAGCTTCGGGCTTGCGTGCTAGCGCGCGGGGTGAGGATCGGTCGCGGTGCCCAAGTGCTAGAAGGAGCCGTTTTGGGGGCACTCTCGAACGTGGGTGAAGAAGCGCAGATCAATCCGAATGTGCGAGTATGGCCGAATAAAGAAATCGAACCTTTGGCCGTGCTAAATCTGAATCTAATCTGGGGGCAAATCGCCCACCGCAACTTATTTGCCCAGCGTGGCGTGCAGGGCTTGGCAAATATCGATATTACTCCCGAATTTGCCGTTAAATTGGGTGCCGCTTACGGTTCCACCCTTAAAATAGGCACCCAAGTCACAGTTTCTCGCGATCAACGAAATGTATCGCGGATGGTGTCGCGATCTCTAATTGCGGGATTAATGTCAGTAGGTATTAATATCCAAGATCTTGAAGCCACCGCCATCCCCGTCGCTCGGAAAATTATTTATGCCTTGCGCCAACGTCAAGATGAAGTCACAGTCATCGGCGGCATTCACGTCAGATTGCATCCCGATCGCATGGATTCAATTTTAATCGAATTCTTCGACGATCGCGGCATTAATATCTCCACCACCCAAGAGAAAAAAATCGAATCAGCCTACTTCAAAGAAGATCTCCGCCGCGCGCGGATTCCCGAAATCGGCGATGTCAATCGTTTTTCCCAAGGCATGGAAATCTATAAATCCGCCTTCCAAAAGCAACTTAATATCGATGCGATCCGTCATGCTAGCTTTAAAGTAGTCGTCGATTACGTCTACGCCGTCTCTGGCGCAATTCTCCCCGTACTCCTCTCAAAATTCGGCTGCGACGCAGTAGTACTCAACGCCAGCCTTAGCCAGATCTCCCTCACCGCCAACGAGCGGGAAGTCCTATTAAACCAACTCGGACATGTCGTCGTCGCCCTCAAAGGCTCCTTCGGCGTGCAAGTCTCCGCCCACGGCGAACAACTGATCCTCGTCGATGAAGAAGGCGCACCAATTCGCGGCGATATGCTCACCGCCCTAATGGTGCAAATCGTCCTCACCGCCTACCCCGGCGGTACCGTAGTCGTTCCCGTCCAAGTTTCCAGCGCAATCGAACAAATTGTCCGCCGTCATGGGGGCAAAGTCAAGCGCACCAAAGCCAGCCCCACAGCATTAATGGAAGCTTGCCAACAGTTACCAAACGTCGTCCTCGGCGGGAGCGGCGAAATGGGCTTTATCTTCCCCGAATTTCATCCCGGCTTCGATGCCATGTTTTGCATCGCCAAACTAATCGAAATGCTCACCCGCCAAGAACGTTCCCTCAGCAGCCTCCGCGCCGAGCTACCGCGCGTCTTTTATCGCAGCCACTCAATTCGGTGCCCCTGGACGGCTAAAGGTGGCTTAATGCGGCATATTCTCGAAACCCATCAACCAGAATATTTAGATACCGAAGATGGGGTTAAAATTATCAATTATCAAGACGATCGCTGGATCTTAATTCTCCCCGATGCTGGCGAACCTTTGGTACATATTTATGTCAATGGTAACGATCGCAATTGGGTCGATGAAACGATGCGCGAATATCGCCAACTAGTGCAAGATTTCATCGAACAATATCGCCAGACTAGTGATTAGGTTTTAGGTTTTAGATTTTAGATTTTAGTAAATTGTAGGTTGGATTGTAATTCGACTACACTTCGGCTGTCGCACGGTACGAGTCGCTCATCAACCAGAATGAAACCCAACATTAAACCAATACCGATAATTGTGGGATCGTTGGGTTTCGCTCTGCTCTACCCAACCTACGATCTACTCTACCATTATGTTAAAATCGTATACAGATTAACTGCTGTAGGAACTAGATCTATGTCGATTGTCGTCACTCTAAGTCCAGAATTAGAAGAACAGTTACGAGAAAAAGCGGTACGTCAGGGACAAGATATTAATCTGGTTGCAACCGAGCTTTTGGCGAGTATTCTTGAATGGGAAACACAAGATTCAGCGGCAGCGATAGCAGGTATTCAGCAGGGATTAGATGAGTTCGTATCTAGTGTTCGGATTCTTCATATTCGCCACTCTTCACAACAAGCAATTGGAGAAGAGCCAAAAGAACCAAATGCAATCTAACAATACTTAGCTGTTTCGATCGATATCGAGCTGTCTAGCTC
Organism: Chamaesiphon sp. GL140_3_metabinner_50; assembly: GCF_025361915.1. Lineage (GTDB taxonomy): Bacteria > Cyanobacteriota > Cyanobacteriia > Cyanobacteriales > Chamaesiphonaceae > Chamaesiphon. Next base: position 1,161 of record NZ_JANYJC010000083.1, on the reverse strand, counting down.
ACGCTCTATGAATGAATCGAATTATGTCACTCAAAAATACTGCTAAGGAAACATTAGATATTCTCAAAATAGGGAAATATATCGATCGGGCTGGAAAAACAATTGAGTTTTTAGCCGCACAACAGAGTGCAGTCAAAAACACAGTTTTATACACCCCGCAACAGTCGTATGCATTATTAGAACAGCCCGCTGCTAGTACATCCAAGCAGCAACCCCAGATTGAAGTGACAACCGAAACAACCCAAGTAGCCGCCAATCGACTCGTGCGTGCTGAGGGGTGTAGAGATTTGGTATTATTAAGCTTCGCATCAGCCCGAAATCCGGGTGGTGGCTTTATTAATGGTGCCAAAGCTCAGGAAGAAGATTTGGCGCGTTGTTCGGGCATCTACCCGTGTCTGTTGACTCAACCCACTTACTACGATGTCAACCGTGCGGGTGAATCGTTGCTGTATAGCGATTATACTATCTATTCTCCGAATGTCCCGTGGTTTCGCGTCCGCAATCGGGAGTTGTCAGATAATGTATTTCTAGCATCGGTAATTACCGCACCCGCACCCAACGCGGGACAAGCTTTACGTCGAGATCCTGAATGTAGTGCGGCGATTGCAGCCACACTCGAACGACGTGCGGGGATTGTTTTAGCCATCGCACGCGATAATGGACATCGATCGATATTACTCGGAGCTTGGGGTTGTGGGGTATTTTGTAACGATCCTGGTATGGTAGCCGATGCCTTCGGGCGGTGGCTGGAACATCCCAGTTTTTGGGGTTGTTTCGATAGAGTGATATTTGCGATTTATACTTCTAGTGCTAATTCAGGTACGCTGACGGCATTTCAACAGCGGTTTCGATCGAACATTAGCTTGGATGAGATTTAGAGAGACTAAAACAAATTCAAGATTTTATCCCCACAAAGACTACCAAAGACTCAATTTCTTCAAGAAGTTGGGTCTTTCTTTTAATGTCTTAGCTTCAAGCGATTTAATTATACATGTCAGTGGCTCAGTACGTAAGGATGATTTACACCCAAAGCTTTCTAATAGTAATAATTAATCACCAAAACCTACTGAGAGAAAGCGAAAAATGATTACGAATGCACTTTGACTTAATCTAACCGTCAGTTCTGGATGATGCTTATCATTAAGTGAAAAAGAAGCCCCA
>NZ_JANYJC010000049.1 GCF_025361915.1 Chamaesiphon sp. GL140_3_metabinner_50 | reverse complement strand
TGAAGGTGGAATATCGGCAATTTTACCAGTCCGAGATTTAACTGCGATCGCGCGACCGTTATTAGGTAATAATTTAGCTGGATCGGACGGGCCGAATAAGGCGATCGTATACGTACCAACGGCTACAGCTAGATGCATCGGGCCGCTATTAGTGCATAACATTAAGTTAGCACCTGCGATCGTGGCTGCAAGTTTGCCGATATCTGGGGGGCTAATTACTTTTAAAGCTGGGCAAAGTGTCAGCAGTGATTCGATAAACTCGCCATCATCGGAGCCTTTGATGACTGCGACGGGGATATTTGGCTGCCGAGTTTGTAAGTCTTTGACAATCTGTTGCCACTGCTTGACGGGATAAATCCGATCGATCCCGGTGCGATCTGTTTTAGTCTCACCGCCATGAATCAGCACATAACCGCTCTCTTTAATGCCCAGACGCTGCTGTTCGGCTTCAGACCACTCGATATCTGCTTTAGGTACATTTATGGTTAAATCTGGACAAGGATCGGTTACGCCCAATCCTGTGACCAAATCGTGAAACATCTGCGCCGCATATTGGTCGAGGTTTAATGTTACCGGATTAGACAAAAATAAGTTGCTAACTCCAGCCGTGAACCCAATCCGCACGGGAATACCCGTCAACCACAAGAGTAAGCCTACGCCAAATCTCCGCCCCAAGGACATAGCTACATCGTACTCACGATCGCGAATGATGCCCAAAAGATTGCCCCAGTCAGCAGGGCCGTTAGTATCTTTAAAATCGAAGGGAATGACTTTATCTACAGACTTGGAAACGCGATATGCCGCAGTCGATCGAGGTTCCACGACTACATCAATTTCAGCGTCTGGGTAACGTCCTTTGAGATTATCGATTGTGGGGAAAAAGAGAATTTGATCGCCAATTCCACCAGGGACAAGAGCCAGGATCCGCATTTGTACTCAAGTTACTGCTGTACACGTTAAATTTTAGCAGGAATGGGGTTTGGTTGTTTGGTTCGGTTGCGAATATTTCTAGGAGATGGGAGATGGGAGATGGGAGATTGAGGAGTAAGCAATTGCTTACTCCTTACTCCTTACTCCTTACTCCTTACTCCTTACTCCTTACTCCTTACTCCTTACTCCTTACTCCCATCTCCCCTCTATTCCTGAGCTGCGGTAATTGGTGGTGCAGCGATCGGGGTAACATTAAGCGTAATGTCTGTGCCGTTGCGACGGACGATTACGGCAATGCTATTACCGATTTTTGTGGTGTCTACTGCTTGCTGTACGTCGTTGGAAGTTACGACGGCTTTGCCGTTGACACTTTTAATAATATCGCCAGATTTGATGCCTGCTGTGGCTGCGGGTGAGTTACGAACCGTGCGGGCAATGATGGTACCTCGATCGACATCGATCTTGAAATTGGCACTAGGATCGTTATTAATTTCTTCTTTAATTTGAGGGGTAATATTAATCATTTGCACGCCGAGGAAGGGATGTTCGACTTTTCCGGTGGCGATTAGTTGGGTGGCAATTCGTTGTGCGGTATTAATTGGAATGGCAAATCCCAATCCTTGGGTACCGCGTAAAATGGCGGTATTCATGCCGATGACGCGTCCCGATGCGTCGAGCAAAGGGCCGCCAGAATTGCCGGGATTGATGGCGGCATCGGTTTGGATATAGCTGACTCGTTTGTCGGTAGCACCGATATCGGCACTCGTGCGTCCGGTACCGCTAATAATGCCTGCTGTGACAGTATTATCCAATCCTAGCGGGTTGCCGATCGCGATCGCCCATTCACCTGGCTTAATTTTGTCGGAGTCTCCAAGTTGAATACTAGGGAGGTTTTTCTCGGCAACTTCAACAATGGCGACATCGGTAACTAGATCTAGTCCTTTAACTTTACCCGCGATCGTTCGCCCATCTTTAAGGGTAACGGTAACTTTGGTCGCTCCGGAGACTACATGAGCGTTAGTCAAGATTTGACCGTTATTGTTAATAATAAATCCCGATCCAGTGCCCTGTCTAATTTCGCGTTCTCCAGAGCGGTTTGGTTGAGCTGCTCGATTGCCAAAAAATCTCCGCAACACGGGATCTTCTTCGTCTGTAGTTGTCGAACGTGCGGCTACGGTGGTTGAAGCATTAATGCGGACTACTGCTGGGCCGACTTTATCTACTACTTGAGTAATAAAGTTAGTGTTAGCACTAGCTAAAATGCTACTACTATCGGCTACCTTTTGAGCAACGGCAGGAGATTCGACATTTGAAGGTATTTGTTCTTTTGCTGCTAGATACCCGAACGAACAACTGGCGATCGTACTTAATAATAATAAGGATAGATACTTACTGCCCCACCGTAATGTGTTGGTGGCAGTGGGTGACTTTTCGGTTGAAACTGGGACTGGAGAACTGTCTTCGATCGGTAACTTTTTCTGCGGTTCTGACATACAAATCACATGTATAACAATTCTGTTCGCCATCTGGGCGGTTTTTGCACGATCCGGTACTGAATGCCAAAATCGCCATACGTTCGACTCCACCGATTCCGGCTTTGTAAGTGTTTTGACGATCGAAGTGTTAAATTTGTTGCCCGTCTGAGGGCGATCTTAATTATCTTGTAAGATTCGCGCTCTTGACGATCGCCGCCCGATCTCTACGGTGACTGGGGTAGTTTAACTATCGTTGGCGAAGCCTCTCCTTTGGAGAATCGCCAACACTGAAGATCTGGCTGATTTCTTTATTGTAACGATGTCAGATTGCCGCAGTCAAGTCACTCGATGGTTGTCATTGCCCCAATTAAAACAAGCTAGCCGTCTCGTACAAACGACGCAAGATCGCGGCAATTTTGATTGTATACTGGGCATCTGCTGACCAGCGACCATTTAATTGCCGCATCGTCGGCGCGATGCCACGTCTAACGAGTTCAAATCTAGGTGCGACGCACTCTTGAACTAATAGATCGTTGCTG
>NZ_JANYJC010000034.1 GCF_025361915.1 Chamaesiphon sp. GL140_3_metabinner_50 | reverse complement strand
CTGATACTTGTGGTCGAGTTGCAATTGGCTGCGAAGGCGTTGGGATTGGTAGCGGGGTAGGTTGGCTATTAGTAGAGTTTGAGGGGAACAGATTGGCAATCGGCGCAGGTAATTGAATCGGCGGCAAAAGTTTAGTAACTTTGGTGACATTACCGAGATAAATCAGCCACCAATAGCCACCGCCCAACATTAATATGACGACAGATAATGGTATTTTTAAACAACCACAGCCTGAATTTTGCTTAGTTCCCATAGTAGATGATTAGAGCGATTACGAGATCGAGCCGAGCAACGGTTTCTAACGGCTGAGGTTATGGGTAGCAAGTATATATCTGAAGATTGGGAGACATCGAGCTGAGTATGCACGACTAAAATAACAAATCTAGATCGCACCCATGTTGTCGCGCTAGTAAAATAATTGCGATCGAAATGCTCATTTAGCCAGTCGGGTTGAAAAAGCGGGAATTATATAGTTAGACTCTGTGGGGATAGTTAGCTTGGAACTACCTAGCAGATTTAGCAGTCAAAGTCATTGCCGTCATGTTGTGACAAGGCAACACGAGCGCACGCTTTGAGAAGATCGGATCTGGAGACTATTTAGATCCTTTAGAACGGACTGGCTCATCTTGCCGCTATGGCAGACAGCGATTGACAATCGCTGGACTGACGACTCGATTTTAAAATCGAAGACCAAATGTATGGTACTTTACCATAGAGTCCCAAAATGTTGATTTTTCGCAGCAAATAGAAACAATCCGAGCTGTTAGTTCATCTTAAATAAGTGCCAGCATTCTGAGCGGGTGTTGGCACACCTGCTCCTCACGGAGCGTTGATGACAACAGCTATTCTACTGCCTAGTTAGTGAAAACAGCACGATCCGACATCGCCGAGGTTACACCCAAGCGTAGCCTCCCAGATCGAGAAATGACTCACCCTGAGTCAATTATCGATCGCGCAGATCGTAAAAATGCCAACGCTCAGTGTTGGAGCAACCACGCTCGATCGACTGAAAATCGTGTCCATTGTTAAGGATGGAATATAGTGAAGTGAGATTGCAATTTTTACTCGGTAGTATCTTTAGTTTATGTTTGCTGGCGGCCCCCGCCGATGCTGGTCAATTGGCATCGTGGAAATTCGATCCGAGCAGAAATAGATTAGATTTCAAGACAGATGCTGGGGTACAACCCAAAGCAGTAATGCTATTTAATCCGACTCGGTTGGTGATCGATCTGCCAGGAATTGGGTTTCCCAAGCCAACAATTACCCAAAAATTAACAGGTAATTTTAGATCTTTACGTGTCGGTCAATTTGATGGCAACACCGCGAGGCTAGTGTTAGAACTACAACCTGGATATACCATCAATCCCAAACGCGTTCAATTTACTGGCGAAAATCCGATCGATTGGTATGTGACTATTCCAGTGCCCGAACGCGGATCGACCACGTTACCGACTATAACCCCAAAACCGAATTTGCCCAGATAGTTCCGATCCATAGGAGTAATTATTGTGAGATACAACTGGTTATTACCCAGTATTTTCAGTTTCGTAATGGTATCGCTGCCAGCATCTGCCGCCGAAATTTTATCGTGGCAATATAATGCAACCGAGAATCGGATTGATTTTAGTACCAACTCGGCGGTGAAACCTGAAGCCCAAATGCTGGCTAACCCCAGTAGATTGATCGTCGATCTCCCCGATACCCGACTCAATCAGCCAACATCGTCGCAAGTACTCAGTAATGGCATTAAATCGCTGCGCGTCGGTCAAGTCGAACCCGATCGGGCGAGAATGGTCTTAGAACTCGATCCTGGGTACAGCATCGACCCGCAGCAGGTCTTAATTCAAGCTAGTACCAGCAAGCAGTGGTCGATCCAATTGCCCACACCCCAACCCCTTCAAGCTTTTCCGCGCGGCGCGCCAGTCGGTACAGTGGCAGTTTTTAATGAAAACGGTCAAGCAATTGTCGCCCAACCAGCGCGTCCCAACACTGTGGCGAGTAATCCGTCGTCACTTGCGCCAGTTAATTATATTGCGATCGACCCCACCCGGACGGGCATTTTATTACAGCTCGATCGATCGAGTAGGACGCAGCTTAAATATACAACTGGTTGGGATATCCCCTCTAGCAGTTATAAGGTGACGATTCCCAATGCAAGGCTAGCTCCTGGCTACCAAGTCCCCGCCGAATCTCAGCGGTATCTGACCGTTAGCACCCAAGGCGATGATATTTCCATCCTCGTGCGGCGGACGGATGGGGTCAAAGTAGATATCGTCCGTCAGTACTTAGAAAGTCGGTGGGTATACCTCCAACCGACTGCCAGTACCACCCGCATTGCCGTCAACCGTCCGCCAGCAACAGTCCCAATTTCCGTACCCAACCCGACACAAACTCGCCCTACGCCCACCAAGCAAGATACCACACCCCCAGTCAGAGCCAATAACGGTCGCACCCTAGTGATGCTCGATCCCGGACATGGCGGTAAAGATCCGGGCGCAATTGGATTGGGTGGTTTGCGCGAAGTAGATGTAATTTTACCAGTCGCCAAACGTGTCGCCGAAATTCTCGAAAAGCAAGGGATTGCGGTTAAAATGACTCGTAATAGCGACTATTTTGTTGGTTTAGACGAACGGGTCACCATGTCTAGAGAAGCAGGCGCAACGCTATTTGTGAGCATTCATGCTAACTCGATCGACAATCGCCCTGATGTCAATGGTTTAGAAGTATATCATTACAACATCGGTCAATCCTTTGCCGATACCGTCCACAGAACGGTAGTAGATTACGTTAACAAAAATGGTTTCTACTTAAACGATCGCCATGTGCGCTCGGCGCGGTTTTTGGTCTTGCGAAAATCGACCATCCCCGCTATTCTAGTCGAAACTGGTTATTTGACTAGCGCAGAAGAATCTGCTCGGCTGCGGCGGGATGATTATCAAAAAGTGATGGCAGAAGCCATTGCCAAGGGCATTGTCCAGTACATCAAGGATCGTAACTAAGTTTAAATCCACCATTTCTAGTTGCTAGGTTCCGACTAATATGCAAGACAGATTTACCCCCGCCCCACCATTCCACTCTCACGAAATTAACCGAATTGGCGTATTTGATAGTGGCGTGGGGGGATTGACAGTCTTGCAAGAAATTTATCGCCAGCTCCCACACGAATCGGTTTTGTACTTTGGCGACACAGCGCGAGTACCTTATGGCACCCGCAGTGCCGCAGAGATTATCAAATTTACCAGACAAACTTTAGATTGGATGGTATCGCAACGGGTAAAAATGGCGATCGTTGCCTGTAATACCAGTTCGGCACTAGCATTAGATACCGTTAGGAATGAGTACGATCTGCCAATTCTGGGGGTAGTTTTGCCTGGAGCCAGAGCTGCCGCGCGTCAGGGGCGAAGGATCGGCGTAATTGCCACCCCCGCTACTGTCAATAGTAATGCCTACCTCTATGCCATCCAAGAAGCCAATCCCCGCGCCCAAGTTTGGCAAGTTGCCTGTCCAGAATTCGTCCCCCTCATCGAAAACAATCGCCTTGCCGATCCATATACCCTCGCCATTGCCAAGGAATATCTGCAACCCCTACTCGATCGATCGATCGATACCCTAGTATATGGTTGTACCCATTATCCTCACCTCGAACCGATTTTGCGG
>NZ_JANYJC010000029.1 GCF_025361915.1 Chamaesiphon sp. GL140_3_metabinner_50 | reverse complement strand
TAAAATGCCGATCGCAATATACAATGCCTCTGGATTTCTGACTACTTCTACTTGCGGAATATAGCCGCCGAGAATACCGCCCAAATTGGGTTTGGCAAAGATTAATTCAGCGACAAAACAACCCCCAACCACAGCAATAATTGTTATTACCAATGCTTCAATATAACGGAAGCCCTTACCTTGCAGAAATAGCACCACAAAGATATCTAAAGCCGTAATGCATACGCCTACAGCTAGAGGAATATTAAACAATAACTGTAAAGCGATCGCACTGCCAACCAATTCGGCTAAGTCACAAGCTGAAATGGCAATCTCACACAACACCCACAGACAAAAACTGACAGGCTTGCTGAAATTATCCCGACATGCTTGAGCTAAATCTCTTCCAGTTGCTACCCCCAACTTGACACAGAGTGCCTGTAACAAAATTGCCATCAAATTTGACAACAAAATGATGCTCAACAGACTGTAGCCGAATTTAGCACCCCCAGCTAGATCCGTTGCCCAGTTACCTGGATCCATATATCCAACCGAAACAAGATATCCTGGCCCTGCATACGCCAACATCTTTTTCCAGAAGCTGCCATTGGTTGGGACGGTTACTGTGCGATGTACTTCTGGCAATGAAGGAATTTTGTCAATCTGTGACATGGGCTAATTTTCATATTCTTCTCATAATTATAGTTTACCACTTGAATAGTCCGATCTGTCGATCTCTGTGGCAGTCGGCACCAATCCTTGTTTCCGGTCTGGCGGATCGATCGTTGCTGTCCGAGCCAACCCCGATATCGCAGCCTAAGTACTATTTGGTACCTGCGCCAATTATGCCCTCAGCAAGTGCTGTGGCGGTGAGACTGTTTTAACGAATTGCTAAAGCTTGAACAATTGCGTGGCTAATTGGCTCTCCAATGGGTCTCCAAGCCATCGCAGTTGCCAAAAATAGTAAGCCAAAAAACACGGCGATCGTCGGTCTAAGCGACACATCGCGCTGTCTCCACGCTAAATACAGCAGCAACCAAGTTCCCAGCCAGACCGAAAACCCCACGAGCTGGTGGATGGGATAAGAGCCAACCCAACTCTGATAAGGCGGCCAAACAGCGATCTCAATTTTCTTACCAGACAAGAGTTGAGATTGCGCGATCGTTCGATATGTAGTCGATAGTGTCAGACAGCCTAATGCCGCAGACACGATCGCTGCGGCTGTTGCACCTAATGGAATTGGCGTGAGTAAATCGGTTTCTGCTTCTTGTTGATTCACGATCGTTAGTCCAATAAAGATGCTAGGCGAATTTTTGTCAGATCTAGCCCCAGGATTAAACTCATCAATACATACATCCATACCAATGCCAGTAAGATCCCGACAATTAGCGATAGATGACGCGATTTCCCTGTAGCATCACCGTATTGCCAAAGAATAAATGCAGCAGCGACCGATAATGGCAATGGAAACCAACCAATTAGCGGCTTGAAATCCATCAATGCCTGATGGAAAAAATAGCTCCGTTGCTGTACCCAAGCTTGGATATAATGCTGTGCTTGTATCTGATAGCTGATATACAACCAGTCTCCAGCCAGCACAGACACAGCGCACAAACCAGCCAATCCAGTGGTTAATTGACGTAATGGCTCTATCGTCATGCGACCACCTCGAATAATAGCAAAAGCGCGATGTCCGAGGTAGCCAGAAATCAGCGTTGTCAGTATCCCGATCGAACTATGGATCGTCGCAGGCGATCGAATGTTCTCAGGATACAAAACACCTAAAGTCGAAAATGAGATTAGTAAGATGCCAGCGACTCCAAGTTGGATCCAGGTCAACCATTTAGAAATTGACCTGGCTTGTTTGGCTGAAACAGACGAAGATTCCATAATTAAGATAGATTACGTCACGGCGAACGGTGTTATCGTGCCTTTCTAATAGTGGTTGTGGTAGTGACAGGCAAACTCAAATTCACCTGCTCGATTAGGCTTTGCCTACGCTATCAAGGACGAATGTTACAACCTCACCACAGCCCCATTAGGTGGTAGTTTGTCTTCTTCAATCGCGATCGATGCCCGTCGGAGATCGGTTTCACCTCTAGACATAATCGCCCAATCGTGGCGGGAGTTCGAGCAGGGTACGAAGTTAATCGGTTTGAGCCATCAGTGAGGCGAAAAAATGGCTAATTAGCACCCAATAATGTCTGACGATCGCGCCAAACCCGCATTCTGTCGTAACACTCCGAGCAGTTACCAATTGTAGGCTACCTACCTACATTATATGCCTTTGTCAATTCATGTAACACCGCAGATCGGAATTTTTTATCTACTGGGGTGAAACGAGTAACCTTTGCAGAAACTTACACTGAGGATTAAATAACCTGTTTTCAAGCCCTCGAAGCTTGCGCGTCGAATATCGACGCGCGTTAGAAAGAAATCTGTACCAATTGAAGGGTCTGAGTTTTAGGAGTCTGAAACCTTTGCTATGCTGTACTCATTTCTAGTATCAAAGAGCCTAGAGATTAATTGGTACGCCTAGAATCTTGACTCTCTCAGTTTTTGAAAACCAAAAATGCTAATAATTGAAACGTTCACCCAGCAACGTTCTTAGCCTTAGCGTAAGTTTCTGTACAGATGCTCATTTCACTCCGTAACTTACGCCATGACCATCCCACCATCGACATTAAACGTTTGACCAGTAATATATGCCGCCGCCGGATCGGCTGCTAAAAATCTGACCATTCCTGCTACTTCTTCGGGTTGTCCGTATCTACCCAGAGGAATGAATTGTAAAATCCCCTCCGCCTTGAGATCGTTTGTCATATCGGTGGCGATAAAACCAGGTGCTACCGCATTCACCGTAATGCCTCGGCTCGATAATTCCTTGGCGACTGTTTTGGTAAAGCCAATTACCCCAGCTTTAGATGCACTGTAGTTTGCTTGCCCTGGATTGCCCATTTGCCCTGCAACTGAGGCGATATTAATAATTCTGCCCGATTTTTGTTTGAGCATAATTTTACTCACCGCGCGGGTGCATGAAAACACGCCAGTGAGATTGGTATCGATGACGGCTTGCCAATCTGCTAATTTCATCCGTAATAGCAGCGTATCGCGCGTGATTCCGGCATTATTTACCAACACATCAACACGTCCCCATTTATCCATCACGGTACTGACAAGCGCGTCAATCTGCTCGGCTTTTGAGACATCCGCACCAATCGCCATTGCTTCGCCGCCACCACCCACAATTTGAGCGACTAATTCATCCGCAGCACCGCTAGAACTAGCATAATTAACTGCTACCTTCGCGCCCACGCTTGCTAATTCTAGCGCGATCGCGCGACCGATCCCTCTGGATGCACCTGTAACGATCGCGACTTTCCCGGTTAATAAATCCGACACTCTCAACTTCTCCATCTACACAAATAGCACTCGTCTCAATCTTACACTCGGACGTTGCATTCTTGAGCTTAACTATTTACTACTTACTACTAACCGACGACGCAGCGACTCGCTTCGGCGTTTGGCTGTTTCATTTTCTGGCTCTAATTCTAAAGCGCGATCGTAAATATCTAAAGCTTGAGATGCCAGTTTTTTTTGTTCGTAAGCATGTCCCAGATTATTCATTGCCATTACATAATCTGGTTCGAGTTTAATCGCTTCTTTATATTGACGAATTGCCATGTCGTACTGTTCTTGTCCGAAGTATGCATAACCGAGCGCATTGTATACTGGAGACATTTCAGGACTATCTGCATCTTCGAGTTTAATCGCTTTTTTGAACATCGCGATCGCCTGGATGAACATTTTTTTCTCTAGGTAAATACTCCCTAGTTCGTAATATTCTGGAATTGTTCCGCGCTCGGCTTTGAGTTTTTTCTCTAATTTATTGAGGGCGTTTTCAATTTTCTGGGTTTTGATAATTTGTCTGAGCACCGCAACAGCCGCGACGCTCAATAGTAGTAGAAATGCCGTTAGATAGACGACGAGTAAATTTTTATCTGAAAAGTCCATTGTTAAGCAGTGGGTAGTGACTAGTAAAAGCAGTGGCTGGGGGCAATTTCTGGCTCCTCGCTCCACGAGGTACTCAATACCTGACTATCTATGATAGCTTGAGAGCCAACTTACGTGTCTCAGGCTTGATAACAATTAACTAGGCTTTAGGGATTAGGTTTTAGGGATTAGGTTTTAGGTTTTAGGTTTTAGGTTTTAGCGAAGATCTACCCACCCCACTGGGCGGGTGACCCGACCAGTAGCCCTACGGGCACCCCTCCAGGGAGGGGATTTTCCTTACTCCTTACTCCTCACTCCTTACCCTCCAGTCCCCAGTACTGAATCCGCTGCTGAAGCCAGCCGTTAGCTTGCCATTGGGCGATCGATTTGTCTACTAATTGCCGTAATGCGTCGTATTGCTGCCCTTTGGGGATGACGATGCCTAAGGTTTCGGTGGATAATTTGTCGGGTAAAAGTCGATAAGTTGGTGTGGTTTTGCTCCACCCTATCAGGAGGCTGCGATCTGCGGCGATGGCGACAACTTTGCCTGTGGCGAGTAATTGTTGGGCTTGGCGGTAGCTATCGACACCGACTAATTGTGCTTTGGGGATGATATATTGGACTGAAGCGATCGTGGTAGAGTTATTTAAGATGGCGACTTTTTGACCGACTAGATCGCTATTGTTATTAATGTTCGATCGATTGGTAATTATGCCCGTTCCATCTCGATAATAATAGCGACTAAAATCGACTACTCGCGATCGGGTTGAGGTAATTGTGACTCGTGCAATTGTCAGATCTACAGTACCATCGATCGCGACTTTAAGCCGATCTTGATTGGCGACGGGTACTAGTTTTAGGGCATCTGAATTATTAAATATTTCGGCGGCTAATTTACGGGCGATATCGATTTCCAAGCCCTGTAAATTTCCCGATCGATCTCGAAAGCCTAATGGTGGTAAATTATCTTTAACTGCAACTATTAATTGTTTGCGTTGCTGAATTTCTTTGAGCGTTCCCGCTCGAACTGATGTTGATAAAAAATCGATACTCGCGATCGATAATAGTGTAAATAATAAAGATTTAAATCGATAAAGATTAGATCTATTCTTCATACCTAATTAGTAGATATTTGTAGGTTGGGTAGAGCGAATGTGAAACCCAACTCTTACCACCATTGATGGGATGGTTGGGTTTCGTGCCTCAACCCAACCTACAGATCTATTTCGCTGCTGCGGCTGCGGCTAATTCGATCACTTTCTCGAAACTAGCCGGATCGAGAATCGCAATTTGCGCGAGCATCTTACGGTTGAGTTGGATGTCAGCTTTTTTCATGTTGCCGATCAATTGACTGTAGCTCATGCATGTTGACGCGAAGCTGCATTGATCCGCGCAATCCACAAG
>NZ_JANYJC010000388.1 GCF_025361915.1 Chamaesiphon sp. GL140_3_metabinner_50 | reverse complement strand
CCACAGGTAGGGGCAATTCATGAATTGCCCCTACCTGTGGAAACCAGCCGGGGATATTATCGGCAGTTTACTCGATTTATATCTATTTCTTAAATATTTTGCGTTTAATCTGTCCGGCAAACTTATCAAATTCTGGTAACTTAAATTGAGATACGATCGCAATATACACCCCAAAACCGATGCCCGCAGCTAAAGCTAATTGAATCAGCAGGGTAAGCTTATTACTAACTGGAATGAATTGCTGCCAACCGTAACTTACACCCCAAGTGATGCCGCCTGTAACTACACTGGCTAAAAATATCCCGCCTAGTGGCAAAAATCCGCGCCACGGCAACCCATTCAAGCGGCGATTTAGTAAGAACAACATTACTGAAAACGAAATGAGATTGATACAAACCGTTGATAACGTAATCCCCGCCGCGCCTAATGGCTTCCAGAATAAATAATCAAACAAAAAATTGAAGAAGATATTCACCATACTAATTTTGAATGGCGTACTACCATCGCCGAGCGCGTAGAATACCCGCACCAAAATATCCCGCGCCAGAAAAATCGACATCCCCAAACTCGATGCAATTAAAATCGAGCCGACTAAGAGCGAGTCTTGGGTTTTGAACGCCCCATTCTGATAAACTGTCTGGACGATCGGGAAGGCTAGGGCAATCATAATCGCACTCAATGGCATCATCGCAACCCCCGTCAGGATTAGTCCCTGACGAATCCGATCCTTGAGTTGAGTCCAGTTACCGGGATCTGTCAACCGCGAAAATTCGGGTAGTAAGGACGCTAAAATTACATTAGAAATAATGCCCAACGGTGTCTGAATTAACATTCCTGAATATTGCATCGCCGAGGCTGCACCGACAATCCCCGAAGCAAAAGCATTATCGATAAATAGATTAATTTGCAGCGTACTAGACGAAAATGTAGCAGGGCCGAGAATTTTCAATACATCTTGCACTCCCTGTCGCCGCCACTCAAATCGAGGTTTAATCGTCCCCAATCCGAATCGCCACTGGGTGACAACTTGCATCAACCATTGCAAAATTGCCCCGATTAATACCGTACCTGCTAGTACTTTACCGCCCAAAAGGGCGTATTCTGGCAGCCCGATATTCGGCCCCAAATAGATCGCTAAGATCCCTACCCCGATAATCGTTGCTGCGCTAGATAGGAGCGGACTGATGGAGGGTAACCAGTAAAAATCAGCCGAACTGAGGGTACCGAAACCAATGCCGATAAAGCCCGCTAGCACTGCCATTGCGGACATGATTTGCAACTGTTCGATCGCACTTTGGCGAACTAGGGTACCTCTAGCAATATCGCCAGCATGAATTAAGTTCGGCGCGCTCAGATCGATCGCATTGCTGGCAAAACAGAAAATTAAGATACTCACGCCGAGTAAAATAATACCAACGATCGTCGTAATTGTTTCGACAATTGGTGCGGTTTGCGATTTATCTTTTTCTTTAGCGAGTACACTCACGATCGCACTATAAAACGGCCCGTTCATGCCACCGAGTAAGATTAGTAAGAAGCCAGGAATTGCGTAAGCATAGGTAAATGCCTCAACCACGATGCCATTCCCAAAGGCGGCGGCGAGAGCCACCTGGCGCACTAATCCAAAGACTTTACTAATCAGGGTGGCAGCAGCTACAATTCCAGCAATACTGGCGATCGATTTGGGAGTTTTTTTCGATTCAGTCACAAATATCGAGCGGGATTAAATACTCACCTATCTTAGTCTGAGTTGCGATCGAGATGGGAGATGGGAGTTGGGAGACGAGAGGACGGGGGGGACTGGGAGACGGGGAGACTGGAAGACTTTCAATAAAAAATCTAAAATCATCCTTACTCCTTACTCCCATCTCCCATCTCCCATCTCCCATCTCCCATCTCCAGACTCCCATCTAGTCTTAGATGTCGATCGTCGCTTAAACTAATAAATGAGCTATCGTCGATCCCTAATGCGCCGTTTCCCAACCAATCTTCAAAATTTAGCAATTATCGGGTTAGGATTCCCAGTTATTGGACTCAATGTGTGGGTGCTGTCGCAGTTTTTCAGATATTTCGAGCATCTGATTACGGTATTGACAATTGCCGCACTGATCGCATTTTTACTCAATTATCCGGTTAAAATTCTCGAACGCATCCATTTTCGGAGATTACCCGCGATCGTGGTAGTTTTATTAATTACGCTCGCCTTATTAACTATCCTAGGTGTGACGGTGGTTCCGAATGCGCTCGAACAAACTACCGAATTAGTCAAGCAGGTACCGGAGTGGATTCGGGCGAGTAATGAAAATATTAATGCGTGGGAGGAATGGGGTAAAGGGAAGGGGTTATTACTCGATTTTAATGTCTTGCGGAGTCAGATTAATGCCAAGATCGATACTCAATTACAAATTATCGGAGCGGAAGTAGTCGGATTGGCTGTAGGTACGCTCTCTGGCGCGATCGATACTCTGTCGATAATTGTCTTGTCGATTTATATGTTGCTGTATGGCGATAAATTATGGCTGGGAATTGTCTCGATTTTACCCGATCGAATTAAGTTACCGCTGAGTGATTCGTTACGGCTAAATTTCCAAAACTTTTTTATCAGTCAGTTGCTTTTAGGCACATTTATGGCATCGGTACTGACACCGACTTTCTTTTTTCTAAGGGTGCCATTTGGGTTGTCTTTTGCAATCTTTATCGGTGCATCCGAATTAATCCCATTTATCGGTGCGAGTTTGGGAATCGGATTGGTAACGGTCTTGATTATGTTAAAAAACTTCGGACTGGGAATTTCGGTATTAATTGCAGCGGTTGTCGTCCAACAAATTAAAGATAACTTATTAGCTCCCAAGCTGATGGGTGAATTTATCGGTTTAAACCCGATCGCAATTTTAATCTGTCTGCTGGCTGGCGGACAAATTGCCGGATTATTGGGCATCATTGTCTCGGTGCCGATCGCGGGTACGATTAAAGGGACTATCGATAAAATGCGCCAACTGTCGCTTAATTCCTTCTCCCAGACAGAATATGCAGGCGAATCGGTAGATATCGAGCAAGATTAGCCAGTCGCGATCGGGTAGGAATCGTCAGCGTTAGCAGCAAGTAAGTCTATAATTGTTACCGATAAGCACTGCGATTAAATTAAGAATTTTATGTGGAAACAAGCTACCGTGTCATTAATGCTGGCACTGGCGATCGTCTTACAAATTAATGTCGCACCTGTCAAAGCTGCGGGACTGCAAGGTTATATCGATACTGGCGATAGTTATAAATTTCTCTATCCCAATGGTTGGGTAGCTGTCAAAACCACCAAAGGTGCAGATATTATTTTTCATGACTTGATCGAATCGAGTGAAAATGTCAGTGTCGTGATCAGTCAAGTCGATAAAGACAAAAAACTCAGCGATTTGGGTACAGCCTCCGATGTTGGTGAGAAACTGGGTAAAAATGCGATCGCACCACCAGGATCGGGACGGGAAGCCGAATTGATTAGTGCCGAAAGTCATGAAGTTAAGGGTAAAACCTATTATATTCTCGAATACGATGTCAAACTTCCCACCAGCCATCGCCACAACATCGCCAGTGTAGTTGTCAGTCGCGGTAAATTATTTACCTTCAATGCCTCGACTACCGATCGACGGTGGGCGAAAATGAAAAAGGTCTTCGGTGAAGTCATCAATTCCTTCAGCGTGGCATAAATCGCCACCAGCCCCCCGCCATCCAACTATGACTACTAACTTTGTCTTGGCTTCTGCTTCACCCGCTCGACGACGATTACTCCAAAGCATCGGGATTAATCCGCTCGTCTGCGTGAGTAATTTTGATGAATCTCAGATTCAGCTAACAGATCCGGTGGCGTTGGTGGAGACATTAGCACAGCATAAAGCCGAAGTTGTCTTAGATCGAGTCAGCGATTCGCTAGTATTGGGTTGCGATTCGGTATTTGTTGTCGGTAAGGAAATTTTTGGCAAACCGCCAAACCCCGCTGTTGCATTTACGCGCTGGCAACAAATGAGGGGCAACCAAGGTACGCTGTACACCGGGCATGTATTAATCGACCAAATCCAGCAGCGAACCGTCGTCCGGTGTGGCATTACTCAAGTCTACTTTGGGCGAGTCACCGACGCTCAGATTCAGGCATATATCGCCACAGGCGAACCCTTAGTCTGTGCGGGCGGTTTTGCCCTCGAAGGTAAAGGCAGTGCTTTCGTTGACAAGATAGAGGGGTGTCATAGCAATGTTATCGGTCTGAGCCTGCCATTACTGCGATCGATGCTGGCAGAACTGAGCTACGATCTGAGTAATTACTGGTAAATCCTGTTACACAAACACTATGATTTCCAGCCAAGAATTTCACCAAAAACTGCAAGCCGGAAAAATTCACGAAGCTTTGACTTTAGTAATGCAATCGGCAATTGAATTAGATATCACTACCCGCATTACCGAAGATCTAGAGCAGAATCAGTCCGAGGGTGGCGAATATCTGCGTACCAAAATCGATCTGCTGACAGGAACTGTCGAAAATGAAGTCAGTAAAAATCTGCTGACAGATAATCTTAATTATCTTAAACTGCAACAATTACATCTCGATCGCATTAATAATACCCATCAGATCGTTCGAGATTGCTTACATCAAATTCGGGCAATTTTGACAGTTTTACCCCCAAGTGCAATCGAGAATATGTCGATACCTTCAGACACACAGAGCGATCCGACAAATCTAGCTCATCCATTTTTGGCAATCCCAGATGACGATCTCGATCTGTCTGTCGAGCGTGATGGCGATGTGTGGGAAGAATGGGTTGAAGATGAAGAATTTATGCCTGGAGTAGGTATCCCTCAACCGCCAGCAGCTTCGCCAATGCTAACTTTACCCGATCGCGCCCAACATTCACCCCTACCCAGACAATTTTACCCGATCGAAGTCAAACCGATCGCCTCTCGATCTACACCCACACCAGTCGATGCACCATCCGCATGGGACAAATTTGCCCCCGAATATATCGAAATTAGCACCGAGCCACCACCGCGACGCACGATCGACAGCAATACAAATCGTCATCTCAATGAAAGATTGACAAATTCAGATATTTAATGTTCCCTATCCCTTAATCGAGTATGTTAGCTGAATTTATAAATTTGCCGACTGTGGGGATTGAAAATTTATTTTCTATCCAGCAATTTTCAGACTTCAATCTTACCGCGTTCGACTCAACTAGAGCGATCCTGGCGTGGACATTTGTATCTCCAGGAGAAGAGATTCTAAAGATTGGCTTTGTCAGATTAAAGTGGTATGGATTATTGATTGCGACAGCAGTTTTAATCGGTGTAAATTTATCGATGCGCTTGGCAAAATCCCGACAAATCGATCCAGAATCGATCGCGGATCTCTCGATTTGGTTGGTATTAGGTGCTATTCCCTCCGCGCGACTATATTATGTCGCCTTTGAATGGCAGACTTACTCTCGACATCCAGAGCAAATCATCAAAATTTGGGAAGGTGGCATTGCCATTTACGGTGCGATTATTGGTGGTGCGATCGCAGCGATTATTTTTGCTAAAGTAAAACAGATTTCATTTTGGCAATTAGCAGATATTGTCGCACCTTCTTTGGCTTTAGGGCAAGCGATCGGACGGTGGGGCAATTTCTTTAATTCTGAAGCTTATGGATCGCGCACAGATTTGCCCTGGAAGTTATATATTCCCAACGAGCGCGATTATTTTCATCCGACTTTCTTATATGAATCTTTGTGGAATTTACTAGTATTTGGCATCTTAATGTGGTTATTTATCGATAATACTCGCCATCATCGGTTAAAAACAGGTTCGCTGTTTTTAGTGTACCTAATTGCTTATGGAATCGGACGATTTGGGATCGAAGGTTTGCGAACCGATAGTCTGATGCTAGGTTCGCTCAGAATTTCGCAAATTGTCAGTTTAGTTAACATTACGATCGGCACACTGGGTTTGTTATGGTTATATATTCGACAGCGTAATCTACCAGATGTGTTAGACAGTTGACAACAATAATTTAGCAGCAATAGATCGATGACTTTTACCGAAATTACTGTAACCGAACTTGCCATAAAACTCACCGATCCTGACAAACAGTATCAGTTTGTGGATGTGCGGGAACCCGAAGAATTAGAAGTAGTATCGCTACCGCAATTTATCAATCTACCATTGAGATCGTACTCCGAATGGTCGCCAGAAATTTATAACCGCCTGGATAAAGATACCGAAACCTTCGTTTTGTGCCATCATGGAATGCGATCGGCTCAGATGTGTCAGTGGCTCATCGAGCGCGGCTTTACCCAAGTTAGCAATATTATTGGTGGCATCGATGCATACAGCCATCATGTCGATCCTAGCTTGCCCAGATATTAGTCAAACGTTGGTAGCAATGACCGCGATCGGTTACGATAGTATTCCTGACGGGGATCGCATCCCCAAGCTAAGATCGATCGGTTACAATTCATTCAAATTTCTTAATGCTCTTGCGGTAAGATTTGCCAGTAACTAATAATTACTCCGCTCGGCAACATACATCTCAATACGGTTCGGTTAAGAACAGATCTCGCTCTAATTGCTCCGGCTTAGGTTGGAATCCCCCTCAATCCCCCTTAAAAAGGGGGACTTTAAAGCCCCCTGCTTGGTGCGCTACACTGTCGGGGAACCCGAACAGTTCGCACATCCGCTTTTTAAGGGGGTTGGGGGATTTAGATCTCAAACGAAGCTAACCGAACCGTATTGATACACATATTGTCTACTATAGAGCTACCATAATTCGTAATTCCGCACAGCGGTATTAGGCTATGTCATTCGATCTGAACCAGCGTCATCAACAGATTTTGCGAGCAACTATTCGCCAGTATATTTCTACTGCCGAACCTGTAGGCTCCAAAACGCTAGTAGATGGCTACAATTTGAATATTAGTCCAGCGACAATTCGCAGTGGGTTTGCAACTCTAGAAAAAGCCGGATTTTTGTATCAGCCGCATACTTCCGCTGGAAGAGTTCCCTCCGATTCGGGTTATCGTGTATATGTAGACAGGTTGATTCAGCCATCTTCTACCATCGGTCGTCAAGTAGCCGGATTATTAGCCGATAAACTCGATGGGGATGCACGGAGTGTCGAAGCAACTTTGCGCGGCGCGGTAGAAGTACTCGCCACTCTCAGCGGCTATATTACAATGATTACCTTACCCCAATCGCGGCGTTCGACAGTCAAGCACATTCGTGCGATCGGAAGCTAGTAAAATTATGGTCATTGTAGTTTGGGATTCTTATGAAACTCAATCGATTTCCATTGGGAAACCCCAAGCTTTACCCGTCGATGAAGAATTATTCGATCGAGAACTACAGGTATTATCAAACTTCTTAAATAGCAAGCTGCGCGGTAGGTCGTTACTCGAAGTATTAAAATTAGATTGGAGCGAATTAGATCGACAATTTCAACAATATGTAGATTTAGTGAGCAAGTTATTTATCGATTTGTCTAAGCAAGCTAAACCCATTCATGCATCCCAAATTATGATTTGGGGCATATCTGAAGTCCTCGGTCAACCAGAGTTTTCACAATTACAACAAGTCAAAACATTGCTGCATTTGTTAGAATCAGAACAAGACAAAGTTTGGGAACTAATCTTTAATCCACATCTCAATACCAATATTAGTGCGTCATCTTCTTTAGAGTCGCGACAATCTAAACTAGAAATTAGGATCGGTACCGAAAATCCACTAAAACCAATGCAGGCTTGTACCTTAATTTCTACTAACTATCATCAAGACTCAATCCCAGTTGGTAGTGTTGGCATATTAGGCCCCAAACGGATGCTGTACGAAGATTCGATCGCACTAGTAGAATCAGCCGCTGAATATATCTCAGCCGCCATCAGTAAAGAGTAACAAGTAAGAAGTAATACTAGTAAAAAGTATTGAATCTAACGTGAGTTTCTCCTTTCGCAGAGGCTACGCCAACGAGATAAGGAAAATTGATTTGCTCCGCTCAAGCACCGCCCTGAACTATAAGTGTATCCTTCGGATAGGCTTCGCCAACGGGCTAATAGCAAAAGTCCATTGAAATGGACTGGGTAAAATAATGCAGTTCGTTAAAACGAACTTTTGCTATTAGCCCCAAATTCATTTGAGGGCGGTGTGTAAACGAAGCTATGAATCCTCTATCGTCCATCCTAAACACGAACTGACGTTAATCTAGCTATAAAATAAATAACTCATTCCCTATCCACTATTCACTCTCCCCTAAATGAATAAACTTATTTTTGGATTGCTATGGCTGGGATTTGTGGGATATGCTTTTCTACTAGCACCACCCGATCGAGCGAATACACTGCAACTAATTATCGATCTTTCTACAGGTAAATGGCAAGGCATAAATCCGGCGATCGTGGCTTTGTTTAACCTGATGGGTATTCTACCCGCAATTTACGCCTGTCTGATGTTAATTGATGGTAAAACTCAAAAGATTCCTGCTGGATTATTTTGTGCGGCATCTTTCGGCGTTGGCGCGTTTGCAATTTTACCTTACCTCGCCTTGCGAGTACCTAATTCTAATCTGGAACGCGATTCTTGTTCCAAGAGGCTTCGCCAACGACAGCCAGCGGGCGAGATCGCTCGTCGTGGTATCATTAAACTAGTAGATTCGCGATGGTTAGGGATTGCTTTGACGATCGCCACAATTATCCTACTCACTTACGGGATCGGGCAAGGAAATCAGATCGATTTTATCCAACAGTGGCAAACCAACCGATTTATTCACGTCATGAGTTTGGATTTTTGCCTGTTGTCATTACTCTTACCCGTCCTAATTACCGACGATATTAAGCGTCGCAATTTTAGCAACCCTCAATTGGTAAAAATAATCTCATTAATTCCCTTATTCGGCGCATTATATTATCTGTGCGTCCGTCCCCCTTTACTTAATACCGATCGAACCCCCGCGCCGACAGTGGCTTAAACAGACAAGCCTGAAAATTGACACTCTTGCCACCCATGCTCAAAATTGCCGTTGTAGACTACGATATGGGAAACTTGCACTCAGTATGCAAAGGATTGCAACATGCAGGTGCCCAACCGTTAATTACCCATCTACCATCAGAATTAGCCAGTGCTGATGCGATCGTCTTGCCAGGAGTTGGCTCGTTCGATCCCGCAGTCAAAAAAATTCGCGATCGCGATTTAGAGCAACCACTCAAAGATATTATCGCCAGCGGCAAACCATTTTTAGGTATTTGTCTGGGGTTGCAAATTTTGTTCGATCGATCCGATGAAGGCACAGAAGCTGGCTTAGGCATAATTCCCGGTATCGTGCGTAAATTTAAGCCAGAACCCCATTTAACCATCCCCCAAATGGGTTGGAATCAAATCCAGCTTACCCAGTCAACTTGTCCGCTGTGGAGGCAAATAGATACCGCTGCGTGGGTTTACTTCGACCATTCCTACTATGTCGATCCGAGTTTGCCATCAACTACCGCCGCCGCTGTCACCCACGGCACCCAAACCGTTACCGCCGCGATCGCTCAAGATAATATTATGGCAGTACAGTTCCACCCCGAAAAGTCTTCGACAACGGGTCTGCAAATTCTCACTAATTTTGTGAGGGTTGGAATGACGAAGTTGTAAGTAAAATTTATAGCAACTATATAGGCTATGTAAAAGGGTAGTGGTGCGAGTTTATTCAAACAGGCAAACAAAAAGTAGGGGCAATTCATGAATTGCCCCTACTTTTGTATCGGTTACTTATCCATGTGCCGATCGATGTTGACGATCCACCGATTCGATCGACTGAAATAATGCGAGATAATCTCTGGCGATTTTTTCAGAAGTATAATTTTTGCGACAAAATTCGCGACCAGAGCGACCTAATTCGCTTGCCATGCGAGGATTTTGACTCAACCGCTGTAAATATGCAGCTAACTCTTGACTTGCCCCATTCCGTACGGTTGTACCGCAGTTAGCTTCAGCAAAGACCCCATTTAGGTAAGACTTGGCTGGACAAATACTGACGATCGGACGACCCGATGCTAACGCCGAATAGAGCTTACTCGGAGCGACTAAACCTTCCATCCCCTCACTGACACTGACGATCGATACATCGCAAGCCGTTAGTGAATAAGGCAAGTTTTCACGAGATTGATAAGGCAAAAACAAGCAATTTTTCAAACCCAGATCTGCCACCGACTGCTGAAATTGCTTGCGCTTTTCACCACTACCGATAAACACAAACCGGATCGGCGTATCTCGCAATAGCTTCACCGCACCCAATAGGGTGTCCATATCGTGACACCGACCCATATTGCCCGAATACAAAACTGTAAATGGTTCGACTAGTCCGTGTTCGCGTGCGAACCAATTCTCATGCTTAGGTCTGGGCACGATCTGTTCGGGATCGACCCAACTGGGAATAATGGCAATTTTCTCCGCAACATCTGGTTGTTTGGCAACAATCCGCTCTTTCATATTCTCGCTCAAGACAATAATTGCCTCAGCGTGTTGCCAAGTCAGAGAGTTCAACCGATTCCAAACTTTGACCAACCAATGATGCTTTTTAATCACATCTAACTCGATCGCGATATCTGGATACAAGTCATATAGCAAACAAACATACCGAATATTGCAGATCCGGCTGAGTAAATAGCCTAGTAGCGGTAAAAATGGCGGTGCGGTAGTCAGTACCACAATTCCCTGCTCATTAGAGTGGCGGAGCAGATGCAAAGCAGTGCGGATAAAGAAGATGACACCAGCAACCGCCTTACCCCGAATCCGTTGCGGCCAAAACCGGGCAGCCTGAGAACGACGAATGCGTAAAGACTCATAATTTTCCGTCCGGGGCGAATCATCTCGATCGAAAGCATAGGAGGGTTGACTGGTAAATACCTCTACCCGTCCAAAAGGTCTCAGATGATGGGCTAGCTCTTCGATCAGTTGACCTGTTGCCGCATAATCTGGCGGAAAAAACTGATTGATAATTTTGAGATCGATCGGGGTATAAGTTTTCAGAAGCTCACTATCTTGACGTTCTTCAACAAGAGGATAATCTTTCCACGGAATCGGACGAGGAGTTTGAATAATATCGATTTTGGTAGAGAAAGGCATATCGCTAGCTTGTGGGGAGGAATGCTTAATAAATGCAGCCATTATTTTTTATCGGTCTTGTTGCACGGCAGATTGAAGATCGGCAAAATTAATGAATCAGATGATACATTACTGCTCGATCGACCCAAACTGTAAGGATTACAGAAGATTTATAAATATAGTACCCCTATTATTTAAATAGATAACTAAAATTTATGACAACCTTTTGGCTACTTTTGTGCATTCAAGCTGAAAATTTGGTTTGAACACCTGGCTCAGAGGGAAAAAAGGGGTTTAAGCTGTCGAAAAATCGATATGCTTCGTTAATTTTGATATCTTACTATAGTATTCCCCAAAAAACGCTCTTAACTAGATCTGAATCGAATCTTATCGAAAACAGAGCGGCAGACTCGATCGCCCGATTATTTTTTATCTCTGGCTTGTTAACTAATCTCAGCAACAGTATCGCCGATATCGAGCGGCTGAAGATGTGATAATCGATCTGTTGCTAACAAAGTCAGGGTGAGGAAATTACGACAATGCGATTAGATCGATATACGGTGGGCGAATATTCTCCAGGTGCCCCACTGTGGCAGCAAGTTGCTTGGTATTATCTAGGATCGCCAGTCGTAAATAGTTACTGGATCGTCGGCTCTGGCTTTAAATGTGCCGTGCTGCGATGGTTTGGCGCGCAAATCGGCGAAGGCGTACGCATCAAACCAGGAGTGAAAATCAAATTTCCGTGGCGGCTGGTTGTCGGCGATTTTGTCTGGCTGGGTGAAAATTGCTGGATCGATAATGTGGCACTAGTGACGATTTCTAGTCATACCTGCCTATCGCAAGGTGTATATCTGTGTACTGGCAACCACGATTGGAGCAGCCCCACCTTCGATCTCAAAGATCTGCCCATTCACATCGGCGCAGGCTGCTGGATTGCCGCTTTAGCGGCAATCGGGCCGGGAGTAACAATCGGTGACGGTGCCGTGCTATGTTTGGGCAGCGTGGCGGGTCGATCGCTCGATCCGATGACAGTTTACGCCGGGAATCCCGCCCAACCGATTAAGCAGCGAAAAATAACAGCGATCCCCGATGCTGTTTTAGGTGATTCCTGATAAAGAATATACCGCCTGAACTATGATTAAAATGATTAATGGATGACTATGATTATTTCATAGACTGGGCTGCGCCCAATAACGCACCGTTACCTGGGGAAACCCCAAGAACGCACTTTTCCCTAATCACAG